>CADEDE010000022.1 GCA_902825995.1 uncultured Burkholderiales bacterium | reverse complement strand
GACCGGGTTCAAGTGGATCACTTCTATACGTTTGAACGCGACTTAGTATCAGTCGCCGGCAAGCCGCGCGGCGAGGCGCACCACATGGGTTTTACCGACGACCGCCGCTACCTCTGGGCCGGCGGCCTGGACGACAGCCGTATCCATGTCTTCGATGTCGGCAGCAACCCGGCCAAACCGCGCCTGGTCAAGACCCTGCCGAACTTCGCTACGCAGACCGGTTATGTCGGCCCGCATACCTTCTATGCGCTGCCCGGGCGGATGCTGGTGGCGGGCCTGTCCAACGCCAACGACAAGGGCGGCGTCACCGGCCTGGCCACCTTCAACAATGCCGGCAAATTGATCGCCAAGCACGATATGCCCACGGGTGAGTTGGGCGGCGTGAAAGGCGACGGCTACGGCTACGACATCGCCATCAACCCAGGCCGCAATGCGATGCTCACCTCCAGCTTTACCGGCCAGGCCAACTACATGCGCCCGCTCGGCGAGCTCATCAAGGATGGCGAGGCGATGAAGAATTTCGGCAGCACGATGGTGCTGTGGGACCTGAAGGCCATGAAGCCGCAGCAGGTCTTCAGCGTGCCCGGCGCGCCGCTGGAAATCCGTTGGTCCCTGCAACAGGGCGACAACTGGGCCATCACCGCCACCGCGCTGACCTCCAAGCTCTGGCTGGTGAAGCCCGGCGCCGATGGCAAGTGGGCGGCCAAGGAAGTCGGCACGATCGGCGACCCGGCGAAAATTCCGCTGCCGGTGGGTATCAGCATCGCCGCCGACGGCAAGGGCCTGTGGGTCAATACCTTCTCGGACGGCATGACGCGCTATTTCGACCTGACGAACCCCGAAGCGCCGAAGGAGACCTATGCCAAACAAACCGGCAAGCAGGTGAACATGATTTCGCAAAGCTGGGACGGCAAACGCGTCTATATCACCTCGAGCCTGCTCGACAAATGGGACAAGGGCGGCGCCGACAACGAGCAGTTCCTGCGCGCCTTCAATTGGGATGGCAAGGAATTGAAGCTCGCCTTCGAGGTCGATTTCGCCAAGGAAAAGCTCGGCCGCGCGCACCACATGAAATTCAGCGCCAAGGCCGGCGGCAAGACGCTGGCGCAAGTGGCGCAAATGAAGCTCGCGCAAGCGGCACCCGCCAGCGCGCAGCCGTGAATGCCGCGCGCCGCTGGCGCGTGAAGCTGCCGCTCGCGGCCCTGGCGGCCGGCACTTGGGCCTGCGGCAGTGTCAACGCCGCCGGCGACGCAGCGCCCACCAGCGGCGGCCCGCGCGTCGATGCCACGCGCCTGCCCGCGCCGGGCAGCTACACGCTGGCGCGCATCCAGCGCTGCCCCGATGGCGAAGTGCTCCTGCCCGACGGCCGCACGCAGCGCCTGCACACCCTGCTGCAAGGCCGCATCAGCCTCTTGAGCTTCATGTACACCTATTGCCGCGATCCGGTCGGCTGCCCTCTTGCCTACAGCGTGATGACGCAAACGCGTGACGCCCTGCTGCGCGATGCCGCGCTGGCCGCGCAATCGCAACTGGTCAGCCTGAGCTTCGACCCGAGCCACGATACCCCCGAGCAGATGGCGATCTACGGCCACGGCCAGGCCGACCCGCGGCGCCTGCGCTGGCTATTTCTCACCACGGCATCGGTGGCCAAATTGATGCCGCTGCTGAACGGCCTGGGCCAGGACGTGAGCGTCGAGCTCGATGCCCGCGGCCGGCCCACGCGCACCCTGAACCACCTGCTCAAGCTGTTCCTGATCGATGCGCGCCTGTCGGTGCGCGAGATCTACAGCGTGGCCACGCTCGATGTGGCGGTGCTGGTGAATGACTTGCGCACGCTGGCGCTCGAGGCGGCGCGGGCGGGTGGGCCTGCGCGAGGGATTTGACGGCGGCGCGCTTTTGATTCGCTGAGCCCACGGCGCGGGCCGCTGCTGGTGGTCGGCCAGCGGGCGGCGGCGAATGTCGGGTTCGTGCGTACGCGCGGGCGGTCGTGTTCGAGCGGCGGGGAATCCGAGCCGGCCACGGGCGGGCGCCGACTTCACGCGTCTAAAGCTTCCGGATCTACCGCGTAGGAGACGGTCGATGCAGTGCGCTGAACACTCGCGATGTGCGCGTAGGGATCGTTCAGGCGTGGTGCCTGCGCGTCGCTGGACGGCCGGGAGCGATCCTTGGTGCACGTGGTAGGCGAGCAGTCAATGCGCGAGCCCAAGGTTCTCATACTCGATTGACGCAGAATCGCAAGAATGAAATCTGCGTCGATGAGCCAGAGTGGTCTGGGTCGGAATTTGCTCAAACCCGAATGGAGTGGCCTCGATTCGAATGACCTGCGCCTTCTGCTCGATGCTCAAATTGGCGGTCCCGGTCAATACAGCGGGCAACCGGGAGACAACGACCGCCTCTTCCTTCCGCGTGCGGATGAGAATTGTCGTGTGGTGCTCAGGTTTGAGGGGAACCGCATCTCCGTGATCCAGCCGGGAAGTGGCTTCGATCAAGCACAGTGGGCACAGATCAGCGACGAAATTGACACCCAGCTTCTTGTGGGACCGATTGAAGTTGGGCGCGACATCAGCTTCAGCAGTTTTCGCGTGACCGGTTGGTGGCGCGGGCGAGCTTCAGGAGTGCAGATTCGTCGCATGCCCAAGCGTTCGCCGGCTTGTCCTGTCGAGGGTGGGCCACACCCATTCGTCCTCGAATTTCCACTCCAATTAGCACCCGAGTTTCAAATCTGGAACGGCAGGCGCCTGCGCGAACACCGAAAGCTATCGCTGCTCCTCAATGTTCTCCTGAGGGGGCACATCAGCACTCAAGGCATTCAGCACGAGCACTTCTGGGCCTCAGATAACTGGCGAAAGAATCCGATCGTCAAGTTCGTTCAACGCGGGTACTTTGCGAAGATTGGCCGGATCAAGCAGCCCAGATTGTCGAAACCCTTAGGGGGCCCGCTTGAAGAAATCGAGCCAGCGGAGTACTACTCTTTGCAGGGCAACAATGGCAAAGGCATGCGTGTACCGGCCGACCTTGATGAGTCGATAGTCCGGTATCGGAGCCTGTCGCCAAGGGATCGTGAAAGATTTGATCGCGCGCTTTACTGGATGGATGTTGCATCGAGTCAATGGACGATTTCAATGTCCGCGTCGTTCGCATCACTTGTATCCGCCGTCGAATCTCTGACTGACCGCGGCGCAATTCATTCGGTGTACTGCGAGCAGTGTCGCGACCAACGCGAACATGATGCGCCTGGACCGACAGCGCTGTTCCGGAACTTCTTCGAGACCTATGCACCAGGCCAAAGCCTGAAGAAGCGGCGGAACGACATGTACGGACTGCGGTCCGACATTCTCCATGGAAGCCATCTGATTGCGTTTGATGAAGGAAGGGCTTACGGCTGGGATCCGCCGTGGAATGAGCAACGCGAGTTGCATGCGGAACTCTGGCGCCTCTCCCAGGTCGCCCTTCGCAGCTGGCTCAGGCAAGCATCGGTTGGCCCCCAGCCGTAGCCCATCGGCCGCCGACGATCGGCCCATCACGGGCTTTGATGACATCGGATCGGCAGTCACGATAGCTCCCATTCGAAAGAGTTGCCACTCTGGTCTCCCGTCAGCGCAGCACACCCCGCGCGCCCATGAACCGTGAGTACCCGGCGAAGAACACCAGCAGCCCTGCGATGACCGCACTCATGATCGCCATCTGCTGGCCCATGACGGCACCGAAGTTCGTGAGGACGTAGGTGTAAAAGAGGCTGACGAGAAATGCCGCCAGCGACATGACAAAGACGGGCAAGGCCAGCTTCCGGCGCAGCAGCAGGAGGATCGAAGCCAGGAAGGCCCCAAAGACGCCGACGGCCCAGACAAGCGTCATCCAACCCGGCATCTGTTGATAGTGGGCGATTTGCTCCGGCGTCATGCCCGCACTGGCCTGGTACGTGGCGCCCTGCGCCATGCTCATCACGAAGTCGAATACGCCGATGGCGTTGAACAGCATGGCGATCACGCCGATCAGCCAAAGGTGCCAGGGCGTTTTCATGGGCACATCTGTCATGGTGATCTCCAAGTGCCGACCGATTCGAGCCGCAAGTTATCACAGGCGGCGCTTCGACAGGCTCAGCGCGAACGGTTGTCCCGCGACCCTAGAATTGACGCGCACGTCAATCACATCGCTCTCGCGTCAACCGGCCCCGGAGTCCCCATGCCCACGCTGGCCAGCAAGCTCAACGCACGCTCCGAAGAGTTCAAGGCCAATGCCGCGGCGATGCGCGCCCTGGTCGATGATCTGAATGCCAAGCTGGCGACGATCGCGCTGGGCGGCGGCGACGGCCCGCGCGCCAAACACCTTTCGCGCGGCAAGCTCTTGCCGCGCGAGCGCGTCGAGATGCTGCTCGACCCTGATACGCCCTTCCTCGAAATCGCGCCGCTGGCCGCGCTGGGCGTCTATCAGGACCGCGATGGCAGCGACGCCGCGCCGGGGGCCGGCGTCATCACCGGCATCGGCCGCGTGGCCGGCGTCGAATGCGTGATCGTCTGCAACGACGCCACCGTGAAGGGCGGCACCTATTTTCCGCTGACGGTGAAGAAGCATTTGCGGGCACAGGAAATCGCCCGCGAAAACCGCCTGCCCTGCATCTACCTGGTCGATAGCGGCGGCGCCAATCTGCCCAACCAGGACGAAGTCTTCCCCGACCGCGAACATTTCGGCCGCATCTTCTACAACCAGGCCACGCTCTCCGCGGCCGGCATCCCGCAGATCGCCGTGGTGATGGGCTCGTGCACTGCTGGCGGCGCCTATGTGCCGGCGATGAGCGACGAGACCATCATCGTCAAGAACCAGGGCACGATCTTCCTCGGCGGCCCGCCGCTGGTGAAGGCCGCCACCGGCGAAGTCGTCAGCGCCGAAGACCTCGGCGGCGGCGATGTGCATACGCGGCTTTCGGGCGTGGCCGACCACCTGGCCGAAAACGATACCCATGCCCTGGCCCTGGCGCGCCAGGCCGTTGCCGGCCTGAACTGGCGCAAGGCGCCCGAGATGGCCTGCCTGCCGCCGCGCGCGCCGAAGTTCGATGCCGCCGAATTGCACGGCGTGATCCCGACGGAACCGCGCAAGCCCTTCGACGTGCGCGAAATCATCGCTCGCATCGTCGATGCCTCGGAGTTCGACGAATTCAAGGCGCGCTATGGCAGCACCCTGGTCTGCGGCTTCGCGCATATCGACGGCATGCCGGTGGGTATCGTCGCCAACAACGGCATCCTGTTCACGGAGAGCGCGAACAAGGGTGCGCATTTCATCGAGCTGTGCTGTCAGCGCAAGATTGCGCTGGTCTTCCTGCAGAACATCACCGGCTTCATGGTCGGCCGCAAGGTCGAGAACGAAGGCATCGCCCGTGCCGGCGCCAAGATGGTCACCGCGGTGGCCTGCGCCGCGGTGCCCAAATTCACCGTCATCATCGGCGGCAGTTTCGGCGCCGGCAATTACGGCATGTGCGGCCGCGCCTTCGGCCCGCGCCTGTTGTGGATGTGGCCCAACGCGCGCATCTCGGTGATGGGCGGCGAGCAGGCCGCCAGCGTGCTCGCCACCGTCAAGCGCGACGGCATCGAAGCCAAGGGCGGCGCCTGGAGCGCCGAAGAGGAAGAAGCCTTCAAGGCCCCGATCCGCCAGCAGTACGAAGACCAGGGCCACCCGTATTACGCCAGCGCGCGCCTGTGGGACGACGGCGTGATCGACCCGGCCGATACGCGCCGCGTGCTGGCGCTGGGCTTGTCGGCGAGTTTGAATGCGCCGATCGCCGAGACGCGGTTTGGCGTTTTCCGGATGTGATGTACGATGTGCGTCGTTATCCAACTTCGTACACATCATGCGCACCAATATCGTCATCGACGAGAAGCTCATGGCCGACGCCATGAAGGCCGGGCCGTACAAGACTAAAAAAGATGCCGTCGAAGCCGGCTTGAAGCTGCTTGCCCGCCAAGCCGCTTACCGCGAAATCCTGAAGTGGCGCGGCAAGCTCGCCTGGGAGGGCGACGAGAGCATCGACTGGACGGCGCAGCCCACTGGCGCTCATGTGCTCGTCGCGCGCGAGCCCGCGCCGAGGAAGCGCCGTGCTGGTCGTTGATTCGGGCGTCTGGATCGACTTTTTCAACGCTGCCGATGAACCCGCCGCGCAGGTTCTCAACCACCTGCTCGCCAACGGCGAGGTTCGGCTGGTTGTGCCCGACCTCGTACTGTTCGAGGTTCTGCGTGGATTCCGCCACGAGCGGGATTTCCGCCAAGCCCGGCTGTTGATGCAAACGCTGAGCGTCGAATCCATCGGCGGCACCGAGCAGGTGCTCGCCGCGGCAAATCACTACCGCAGCCTGCGCGCGGTGGGCATCACGGTGCGCAGCCCCATCGATGTGCTGGTCGCCACCTTCTGTATCGAGCGCGACTACGCACTGCTGCACCGCGACCGCGACTTCGACGCTTTTGAAGACCTGAGGGGCCTGCGCACATGGCGGCACTGAACGCCACGCTGCGCCCGCTCGCAGCACCGTCCTGATGGTCAAGGCCCTGGCCGAGCCGGCGCCGCATGCGCTGGATGCCGAGCACCGCTGCGCCGTGGTGCGCACGCTGTGGGCGCATATGCAGGCGCGCGATTGGCCGGCGGCGCGCGCGGCTTACGCCAGCGATGCCACGATGGCCTGGCCGTGCAGCGGCGAGCGCTTCCTGGATGCCGACGCCATCGTTCGCGTGAATGCGATCTACCCCGAGGGCTGGACGCTGCGCATCGTCGAGGTCGCGGCGCTGGCCGATGGCCGCGTGTATTCGGTGATCGAAGTCACGCAAGGCGGGCAACGCTATTTCGCCAATTCGATCTTTTGCTTTGCCGGCGGCGCGATTGCCCGGGTCGAGGAATACTGGGCGACTGTCGAGACAGCGCCGGCCTGGCGAACGGCCGCGGCGATCGGCGCCTATCAACGCACGGAAGCGAGTGCATGACCACCACCCTCGATATCAACCGCTCGCGCCATGTCGCCCGCGTCTTCCTGAACCGCCCCGAGGTGCGCAACGCCTTCAACGGCGATGTCGTCCAGGAACTCACCGCCGCCTTTCTGCAGCTCGGCACCGATTCGGAATTGCGTGCGATCGTGCTCGGCGGCCACGGCAAGGCCTTCTGCGCCGGCGCCGACCTGGCCTGGATGCGCGCGACGGCCGAATACAACTGGGAAGAAAACCGCAACGATGCGCAGCAACTGGCCGATATGCTGTGGGCCATCTACCGCTGCCCGGTGCCGATCGTCGGGCGCATCCACGGCGATTGCTATGCCGGCGGCGTGGGCCTGGCGGCGGTGTGTGATGTGCTGGTGGCCGCCGACGATGTGCGCTTCTGCCTGTCCGAGGCGCGCCTGGGTTTGCTGCCGGCCACCATCGGGCCGTATGTGATCCGCGCGCTGGGCGAGCAGGCCTCGCGGCGCTATTTCGTCACCGCCGAGCGCTTCGATGCCGCACGCGCCAAGCGCCTGGGCTTCGTGCATGAAGTTGTGCCCGCCGCGGCCCTCGACGACAAGGTCGATGCGATCGTCGCCGCGCTGGTCGGCAATGGCCCGGCGGCTTTGCGTGCCTGCAAGCGCCTGGTGCAGGATTTCGCCGGCAAGCCGATCGACGATACGCTGCGCGCCGATAGCGTGCGCCGCATCGCCGGCGTGCGCGCCAGCAACGAAGGCAAGGAGGGCGTGCAGAGTTTTCTGGCCAAGCGCGCGCCCGCCTGGCAGGCGACCGGGCTGACGGGTCGGCGATGAACCTCGATACGACGCATCTGCTGGCCATCGCCGCCGCGCTCGGCTGGGCCAGCGGCCTGCGCCTGTATGCGGTGGTCTTCCTCACCGGCCTGGCCGGGCATCTCGGCTGGGTCGCCCTGCCCAGCGGCTTGCAGGTGCTGCAACAGCCGCTGCTGCTGTGGGCCAGCGGCGGCATGTTGGCAGTCGAGTTCCTGGCCGACAAGATTCCCTGGGTCGATTCATTGTGGGATGCGGTGCATACCTTCATCCGCATCCCCGCCGGCGCGGCCCTGGCGTACAGCGTTTTCGGCGTCGATCAAGGCAGCTGGGCGACTGTGGCGGTGCTGCTGGGCGGCACGCTGGCGGCCACCGCGCACACCGCCAAGGCGACCACCCGCGCAGCGGCGAATACCTCCCCCGAGCCCTTCTCCAATGTCGCGCTTTCGCTGGCCGGCGATGCGCTGGTGCCGGGCATGTTGTGGCTGTCGTGGGCGCACCCGGTGTGGTTCTTCGTCGCGCTGGCCGTGGCCCTGGTCGTGATGGTCACGGTGACCGTGCAGCTTTTCAAATTCCTGCGCGGCCTGGGGCGCCGCCTGCGGGGCCACTTCATGCCCACGCAGGTGAATCCGGGAGATTCGTGATGTTCAAGAAGATCCTGATCGCCAACCGCGGCGAGATCGCCTGCCGCGTCGCTGCCACCGCGCGGCGCCTGGGGGTGCGCACGGTGGCGGTCTATTCCGACGCCGACGCCGATGCCCGCCATGTACGCGCCTGCGACGAAGCCGTGCATATCGGCGCCGCGCCGCCGCGCGAGAGCTATCTGCAATGGCAGCGCATCCTCGATGCCGCCCGCGTGACGGGCGCGCAGGCCGTGCATCCCGGCTACGGTTTCCTCTCGGAGAACGCCGATTTTGCCCAGGCCTGCGCCGATGCGGGCCTGGTCTTCATCGGCCCGCCGGCCGGCGCGATCCGCGCCATGGGCAGCAAAGCGGCGGCCAAGACGCTGATGGAAAAGGCCGGCGTTCCCCTCGTGCCCGGCTACCACGGCCGTGACAACGATGCGGCCTTGCTGGCGCGTGAAGCCGCGCGCATCGGCTACCCGGTGCTGATCAAGGCCAGCGCGGGCGGCGGCGGCAAGGGCATGCGTCGCGTCGATAAGGCCGAAGATTTCGCCGCGTCGCTGGCCTCGTGCCAGCGCGAAGCCCAGGCCAGTTTCGGCGACGACCATGTGCTGGTCGAGCGCTATGTCCTGCGGCCGCGGCATATCGAGATCCAGGTCTTCGCCGACAGCCTGGGCCACTGCATCCACCTCAACGAGCGCGATTGTTCGGTGCAGCGCCGGCACCAGAAGGTGCTCGAGGAATCACCGGCGCCGGGCCTCACCGAAGCGCGCCGCGCCGAGCTGGGTGCGGCGGCGGTGGCGGCGGCCAGGGCGGTGGGCTATGTCGGCGCCGGCACGGTCGAGTTCGTCGCCGAAGAGTTGGACGACGGCGATATCCGCGCCTATTTCATGGAGATGAATACGCGGCTGCAGGTCGAGCACCCGGTCACCGAAGCCGTCACCGGCCTGGATCTGGTGGAGTGGCAATTGCGCGTGGCCGCGGGCCAGCCGCTGCCGCTGACGCAGGCCCAGGTGGCGCTGCGCGGCCACGCGATCGAAGCGCGCCTCTGCGCCGAAAGCCCGGACGCGAATTTTCTGCCCGCCACCGGCACGCTGCATGTCGCGCGCTGGCCGGCGCATGTGAGCTTCGAGCGCAGCGACCCGATCGACTTCAAGCCGCGTATCGACCGCGGCTTCGACGAAGGCGACACGATCGGCCCGCACTACGACTCGATGATCGCCAAGCTGATCGTCCACGGCGACACCCGGGCGCAGGCTCTGGCGCGGCTGGATGCCGCGCTGGCCGCCACGCATATCGTCGGCGTCTCGACCAATGTGGCCTTCCTGCGCCGCGTGGTCGCCAGCGCGGCCTTCGCCACCGCCGATCTGGATACCGCGCTGATCGAGCGCGAGCGCGCGGCCCTGTTCGACCATGCGCCGCTGCCGCTCGAATGCGCCGCCGCCGGCGTGGTCGCGCGCGAACTCGCGCTCGAAGCCGCGCTGCAAGGCGACGACCCCTGGTCGCGCCGCGACGGCTGGCGCCTCTTTGGCGGCGCGACGCGGCGTTTCGATCTGGAGCTGGCTGGCGCGCCGCATCGCGCCACGCTGCACCGCGGCCACGACGGCGCGCTGACCCTGGCCGTCGCCGGGCAGTCCATGCCGTTCAGCAGCCGCACGCTCGGCAACGACCGCCACGATGTGCAACTCGCCGGGCAGCGCTGGACCCTCGCGGTCTATGCCCAGGGCGAGCGCATCACCGTCTTCGCCCCGCATGGCAGCCAGGCGCTGCACGAGATCGACCCGCTGGCCCATGCCTTTGAGGCCGCCGTCGCCGGCAGCCTGACCGCGCCGATGCCGGGCAAGGTGGTGGCCTTCCTGGCCCAGGCCGGCGACCAGGTCAAGGCCGGCCAGGCGCTGGCGGTGATGGAGGCGATGAAGATGGAGCACACCATCGCCGCGCCGCGCGACGGCACCGTGGCCGAGTTGCTCTACGCCGTCGGTGACCAGGTCGCCGAAGGCGGCGAGCTGTTGCGCCTGGAAGGCGCGGCGTAGTCAGAGGCCGAGCCAGCGGCGCGGCGCGAACCACGCTTTCGCCTCGACGGGCTTGGCCTTGCCCGGCGACCGCGGCGACTGCGAAACGCCGAAGCCCGAGGTATTCGCGGCCCAGTCCTGCGGCGGGCCGGCATCGTGGCCCGGCCGGCGCAGCGCGTCTTGCGCCAGGCGCTCCCCGGCCACGCGGAACTGGCGCGCCAGCAGGGGCAGGCCGGTGCCCTTCATCGCATCGCAGACGAAGAGCACGTCGCGCATGTAGTGCGCATCGGTCAATGCACGCTGGCTGTCAACACCCGTGCCCAGGTGAAGGCGCAGTTGCAGGTCGATGCGGGCGGCGATGAGGTTGCGCGGATCCATGCGTGGACTGTGCCCGCGCGGGCCGGGCATGACCATCCCCCGGTCGCGGGCGCCGCGCCTGGCGTTACAGTGAACATCGCACGCAACAAGGACGCTTCGAGATGGCCCTGCCCACCCATGTCACGCTGCTCGATGTCGGCCCGCGCGATGGCCTGCAAAACGAAAAACAGGCGGTCGCCACCGCGCACAAGGTAGAGCTGGTGCAGCGCCTGCAAGCGGCGGGCGTGAAGGAGATCGAGGTCACCAGCTTCGTCTCGCCGAAGTGGGTGCCGCAGATGAGCGACGGCGCTGCCGTGATGGCGGCGATCGAGCGCCGCGTCGGCGTGCGCTACTCGGTGCTGGTGCCCAACCTCAAAGGCCTGGAAGCCGCGCTGCCGACCCGGCCCGATGAAGTCGTCGTCTTCGGCGCCGCCAGCGAAGCCTTCAGCCAACGCAATATCAACTGCGGCATCGAGGAGAGCATCGAGCGCTTCCGCCCGGTGGCCGCGGCGGCGCGCGCGGCCGGCCTCAAGGTGCGCGGCGCGATTTCCTGCGCGCTGGGCTGCCCCTACCAGGGCGAGGTTTCGTTGGACGATATCGAACGCGTGGTCCGCCTGATGAAGAGTATCGGCGTCCAGCACCTGGGCATCGCCGACACCATCGGCGTGGGCACGCCGCGTCGCGCGCAGGCGGCGCTGGAGCGCGCCCTCGCGCACTTCCCGCTCGAAGAAGTCAGCGGCCATTTCCACGATACCTATGGCCAGGCCCTGGCGAATATCTACGCCTGCCTGGAACTGGGGGTGCACAGCTTCGACGCCAGCGTCGCCGGCCTGGGCGGCTGCCCGTATGCCAAGGGCGCCACCGGCAATGTGGCCAGCGAAGATGTGGTCTTCATGCTCAACGGGCTGGGCATTCATACCGGCATCGACATCGACGCCCTGGTCGATGCCGGCGCCTTCATCTCCGGCGTGCTCGGCCGCGCGCCGGTGTCGCGCGCGGGCAAGGCCTTGCTCGGCAAGCGCGCTGCGTCGTGACGATCGACGAGCGGCCCGAAGGCTTCCAGCGCGTGAGCGCCGCATTGGCCGCGCGCGGCCATGCGCACGCGCCGCTGTGGCTCGCCGTGTCGGCGCGCACTTCGCAGGAGGCCGCCGCCGCGCTGGGCGTCGCGGTCGGCCAGATCGCCAAGAGCGTGATCTTTCGCCGCCGCAGCGACGAGCGCGCGGTGCTGGTGGTGACCTCGGGCGATCGCCGCGTCGATGAGAAAAAGGTCGCCGCGATCACCGGCGCGCTGGGCCGTGCCGACGCCGATTTCGTCAAGGCGAAAACCGGCTTCTCGATCGGCGGTGTCGCGCCGCTCGCGCATCTCTGCCCCGAAGCCGAGCCGCCGCTGACCCTGATCGACCGCGAGCTATTCCGCTTCGCCGAGATCTGGGCCGCGGCCGGGCATCCGAACGGCGTCTTCAAGCTCGCGCCGGCCGAACTCGAAGCGCTGACCGGCGCACCGGTCCATGACGTGACGCAGGCCTGATCGACATGCTGCCCAGCCCGTGCCAGAACATCTGCGTGATGCACGAAGCCAGCGGGCACTGCCTGGGCTGCGGCCGCACGCTCGACGAGATCGCCCTCTGGCCGCTGCTCGACGATGATGACAAGCGCGCGGTCTGGGCGCTGCTGCCCGAGCGCCTGGCGCGCTTGCCGCGGCAGCCGGGCGATGGCCGCGAATTAGACGCCGCGGCCTGATCGGTGACGCGCATCTTCGATAGCATCGAGCGCTCGCGGCCCCGCGACCACCGCCCCGACGCCATGACCCAAGACAATGTCACCGCCCACGGCGCACTCGAAGCCGCGCTGGCGCTGCAGCGCGCCGCCTATCTGGCCGACCCGGTGCCCAGCCTGGCCCGGCGGCGCGAAGACCTGCGCACGCTGCAGCGCTTCATCCGCGAGCACAAGCAGGCCTTGTGCGATGCCATCAGCGCCGACTATGGCCAGCGCTCGCGCCACGAGACGCTGCTGGCCGAAATCTTTCCAGCCATCGACGGCATCGACCACGCCGTGAAGCACCTGCGCGGCTGGATGAAGTCGCAGCGCCGCGCCGTCGACCTGCGCAACTTTTTCGGCGCCAGCAACCGCGTGATCCCGCAGCCGCTGGGCGTCGTCGGCGTGATCGTGCCGTGGAATTTCCCGCTCAACCTGAGCCTGGTGCCGCTGACCTCCATCTTCGCCGCCGGCAACCGCGCGATGGTCAAGATGAGCGAGAACTCGCGCCATCTGGCGCGGCTCTTGATCGACAAGCTGCCGGCCTATTTCCCGCCCGAAAAGCTGCAAGTCTTCGACGAGACCGGCGGCGTCGGCATCGAATTTTCCAAACTGCCCTTCGATCACCTGCTGTTCACCGGCTCGGGCACCACCGGGCGCGCGGTGATGGCCGCCGCAGCGCAGAACCTGTGCCCGGTGACGCTGGAACTCGGCGGCAAGGCGCCGGCCATCGTCTGCGACGATTTCCCGCTGCGCAGCGCGGCCGAACGCATCCTGTTCGTCAAGTGCCTGAATGCCGGCCAGATCTGCACCACCGTCGATCATGCGTGGCTGCCGCGCCAGCGCATCGACGAGTTCGTGCAACTGGCGCGCGAGATCGTGCCCGCGCGCTACCCGCTGTTGAGCTCGCCCGACTACACCTCGATCATCGACCAGCGTTCCTTCGAGCGCCTGCTGGCCATGCTGGAAGACTCCCATGCACGCGGCGCCACCGTGCTGCCCCTGCTGCCCGGCCCGGCCTTCGATGCAGCCACGCGCAAGATCGCGCCGCACCTCGTGCTCGATGCGCCGGCCGATAGCCTGCTGATGCAGCGCGAAATCTTCGGCCCGATCCTGCCGCTGGTGGCTTACGACCGCCTCGACGAGGCGATCGACCGAATCAATGCCGGCCCCAGGCCATTGGCGATCTACCCCTTCAGCCACGACAGCGCCACGGTGCAGCGCCTGCTCGAGCGTGTGATGTCGGGCGGGGTCTCGGTCAACGATGCGCTGTTCCATGTCGGCCAGCACGACCTGCCGTTCGGTGGCGTCGGCGAATCGGGCATGGGCCATTACCACGGCCGCGAAGGCTTCGAGACCTTTTCCAAGTTGCGCCCGGTGTTCTACCAGGCGCGCTTTTCGACGTTGAAATTCCTGATGCCGCCGTACGGAAAATTCGCCGAACGCGTGCTGGCTTTGCTGACGCGCTGAGCGCGGCCGCAGGAGAGAATGCCGGGCGCCAGCCTGACTGACACACCGGGCGCGAAACTTACACTGCCCACTTGACCTGTGCTTCAGGGTAAATCATGTCCACAAATACTGTCCGACTTCAGCGCGTAATCCGGTCAACTCCGGAACGCATCTATCGTGCATTGGACTTGGAATACCTGACGTTGTCCCTACTGAGGCTTGCTATCTTGGTTGGCAGGAATCGCTCGCGTTGCTCGTAAAGCTGGTTGAAGCCGAAATTCGAGAGTAGCGTGGTGACGCCCCCATCGCTCTAGCGGACCTCCAACGGCTTGGCCCGATCAGATCAAACGTTGAGCCGTCACTTCGAGAAGTGGCGCGGCGACGGCCGGCTCGATGTCGGCAAGTCGCGGGCCTTCTTCGCGGCCTTGTCGCGTGCGGCTGGGTAATATCG
This sequence comes from uncultured Burkholderiales bacterium, assembly GCA_902825995.1. GTDB lineage: Bacteria > Pseudomonadota > Gammaproteobacteria > Burkholderiales > Burkholderiaceae_C > CADEEN01. Next base: position 24,239 of record CADEDE010000022.1, on the reverse strand, counting down.
GCCATGGCCACGATGACGCTCGGTGAATTCGACCTGATTGCCCGCTACTTCACGCGCACGCCGCGCCGCGCCGCGCTCGGCGTGGGCGACGATTGCGCGCTGATCGGGCCACTGCCCGCCGGGCAACAGTTGGCGGTGTCCAGCGACATGCTGGTCGAGGGCCGGCATTTCCTGTCCACCGTGGCGCCGGATCGGCTCGGCCACAAGGCGCTGGCCGTGAACCTGTCGGATCTGGCGGCCTGTGGCGCCGAGCCCATCGCCTTCACGCTGGCCCTGGCGATGCCACGCGTCGAAGAGGCCTTTCTCGACGGCTTTGCTCGTGGCCTGTTCGCGTTGGCCGATGAACATGGCATCGATCTGGTCGGCGGCGACACGACGGCCGGGCCACTCAACATCTGCATCACCGTATTCGGCGCGGTGCCCGGCGGCCAGGCCCTGCTGCGTTCGGGCGCCCGCGCAGGCGACGCGTTATGGGTTAGTGGCGCCCTCGGCGATGCGCGCCTGGCGCTCGAAGTCTTTCGCGGCACCGTGGCGCTGGCAGGCGGGGCCTTCGACAGCGTTCGCCGGCGCATGGAATGCCCGACGCCGCGCGTGGCGCTCGGCCAGGCGCTGCGTGGCCTGGCCACCAGCGCGATCGATCTTAGCGATGGCCTGGTCGGCGACCTTGGCCACGTGTTGGCGCGTTCGGGTGTCGGCGCCACGGTCAACGCCGATGCGCTGCCGATGAGCGCGGCGCTGGCCTCGATGCCCCGCGCGCTGCAATACGAATGCATGCTCGCTGGCGGCGACGACTACGAGTTGCTGTTCAGCGCGCCGCCCACCGCGGCGCGTGAGGTCATGGCGGCGGCCGAAAAATGTGGCGTCGCCGTTGCGCGAATCGGTCGCGTCGAAGCGACGCCGGGATTGCGCATCGTCGATGACGCCGGTGCGCTGCTGGCTCAACGTTTCACGGCCTTCGATCACTTCCGTGCAGCGCCATGACCGCCCCCGATATCGCCGACGCCACGCTGTTGCGAGACCCTGCCGCGCAAGCGCCGCAGCGTCCGACCCTGCGCTTCATGCTGCACCACCCTGCGCGCTGGATCGCGCTCGGCTTCGGCAGCGGCCTCGCGCCCAGGGCGCCGGGCACGGTGGGCACGCTGTGGGCCTGGGCGGCTTTCCTGTTGCTGGACCGTTGGCTCGGTGATCCGCCATGGGGCCTGGTGCTGTTGATTGCGCTGCCGGTCGGCGTCTGGGCCTGCGCGCGCACGGCGCAAGAGCTCGCGCTGGCCGATCCCGGCGCGATCGTCTGGGACGAAGTGGTCGCGTTCTGGGCCGTGCTGTGGCTGGTGATGCCGGTCGGCTTCGTCGGCCAGTTCATGGCTTTCGCGCTGTTCCGGTTCTTCGACGCCGCGAAGCCCGGTCCGGTGCGCTGGGCCGACCGCCGCTACAAGAACGCACGCGGCTGGCGACAAGGCTGGGGCATCGTCTTCGACGACCTGGTGGCCGCGTTGTGCACGCTGCTGACGATTGCGATCGTGCGCTTCGTGTGGCCGGCATGATCGATCTCGCCGCCGTCACGCCCCTGGTCGGGTCACTGGCCGAGGCTTTGCGCGCCAAAGGCTGGCGCCTGGCCACGGCCGAGAGCTGCACCGGCGGTTTGATCGCGGCGGCCTGCACCTCGTTCGCCGGATCGTCCGACTGGTTCGAGCGCGGTTTCGTGACCTACAGCAACGCCGCGAAGAGCGAGCAACTCGACGTCGATGCGGCGCTGATTGCAGCGCATGGGGCCGTGAGCCGAACCGTGGTCGATGCGATGGTTGCCGGCGCCTTGACGCACTCCCGTGCCGACGTTGCGGTGGCCGTCACCGGCATCGCCGGCCCCGGCGGCGCCGTGCCCGGCAAGCCGGTCGGCACGGTGTGGCTGGCGTTGATGCGGCGCGGCGGCGTGTCGCAGGCCGAACACCTGCAACTGGCCGGCGACCGCGCCAGCGTGCGGGCCCAGATCGTCGTCGTCGCATTGCAGCGTCTGTGTGCGCTTTGCGAGGGGTGACAGCCCGAACGGACCGGGGACATGGGCGCTGAACATCGTCGCCAATCAAGTGTGCTGTTGATCGGTCGCATCGACGCGGCGGAGCGCGATCGCCGTGTTGTCGCTCAGGCGTCGAGAGCGAGTTGCATCCGGGTCGGCGCCGCGCCGCGCGACGCCGTGCTGCCCGATGACATCACCTGTTGCATCGTCAGCAGCATCAAACGCTTCAGCGCGGCCCAGGCGTCGAGCGGCCATTCGGGGTGTTTCAGGCCCTTGATGATGCCGTCGCAGGTGCTCGCGGCGTCAACCAGGTAGGCCAGCTGATGCGCTGCCAATGACGGCAACACGCGCTCGTAGAGGCGCTCCTTGTCGCCCCACACGCGCGCTTCGCGCAGCGCCATCGGCAGTGGCTTGCCTTCGCCCATCGCATCCTTGATGCGCTTCAAGGCGCGGATATCTTCGGCCAGGGCCCAGTGCACGAGGACGGCGGCTTCGCCCTCGGCCTGCAGGCCGTCGAGCATCTTCAAGGCGCGCCCCACCTGTCCGGCGAGCACGGATTCGCCGAGCTTGAAGACGTCGTAGCGGGCGACGTTCAATACGGCGGCTTCGACCTGGTCGAAGCCCAGGATGCCTTGCGGGTAAAGCAGCGCGAGTTTCTGCAGCTCCTGGTGCGCGGCGAGCAGGTTGCCTTCGACGCGGTCGGCAAAAAAGGCCAGCGCGCGCTGGCCTTCTTCGCCGTCGGCAACGCGCTGACCTTGCGATGCGAGGCGCCTGGCGATCCAGGCCGGCAGCGCGCCGCGCTCGACCGGCTCGACGCGCAGCATCACGCCAGCCGCATCGAGGGCGCCGAACCAGGCGCTTTTTTGCTGTTGGAAATCGAGTTTCGGGAACTGGATCAGGGTCAGCACATCGTCGCTGCCGATGGCCTCGCAGTAGCGTTGCAGCGCCAGAGCGCCTTCCTTGCCCGGTTTGCCAGAGGGGATGCGCAGCTCGATCAACTGGCGTTCGGCGAAGAGGCTCATCGCCTGTGCCGCGCCGATCAGTGCGGCCCAATCGAAATGCGCCGCGTTGCCGACGGTGAAAACCTTGCGCTCGCTGTAGCCGGCAGCGCGCGCCGCGGCGCGGATCGCATCGCCGGCCTCCTGCGCCAGCAGCGGCTCGCCGCCGTACACGGTGTAGAGCGGGCGTAGGCCCTTGGCCAGGTGCGCGGTGAGTTGCTCGGCGCGCAGTTGCATCGTCAGCTCGCGAGCTTGATCGCCGCCATCCGCCGCAGCACCTGGGCCACGATATCGTCTTCCATGGCGCGGTACAGCAGCGCCTCTTCCTGTGCCTTGGCCAGGGCCGCAGTTTCGCTGTAGCTCATATCGCGCGTGAGCAGCAATTCGTCGACGGCGAGCAGCAATTTACCGGCCGGCGTGGCGACGCGAAAGCGCAGCTTGGCGCGCAGTTGCACTTCGCGCACCTGGCCGGCCGCCGTGGAGGCGACGACGGATTTTTCGCGCTTGTCGATCAAGGCCTCGAAAACCGCCTCGGCGCGCGCGGGCACATCCGTCACCTGCACGCTGCCGGCGGCGAGCTGCTGGCGCAGCGATTGGCCGACGGGCGACTGCGGTTCGAAACCGACAAGGGCGATGCTGCGAAAGGGCAGCTTGGGGGCTTGGCGCAGCTCGAAGCCGCAGGCCGAAAGAGTGCTCGCGCTCATGGCAATCAATGCGGCACGGCGATCCACGATCAGCCTCCCGCCTCGATCGCGCGGCGCAGCACGATGGCATCCTGAATGTCCTGCGGGCGCTGCGTCTGCTTGGTCAGCAGCAGGCCCTCGAGTGAAACGGTATGCACGGGCACGCCGTCGAGATCGATCACCTGCTCGTACGGCTTCAGCATTTGATAGGTCTGTGCGCAGGGGGAAAACAGCAGATCAACCGTGATCTCGTCGGCAACGCGGATATTGTCGCCCTCGGTGAACCACGCGGGATTGATCTCGCGCGCCGATTGGTCGGCCAGCACCAGCAGGGCCTGGCGGACCTTGCGACCGTTCTCTTCGCTGCCCTCTACCAGCAGGTCGATGTCGATCGTGGCGCGCTGGTAGCCGTGGGCAAACAAGGCATACGCACCGACGAGGAGATAGCGCGCGCCGCTGTCGTTGAGCGCGCACACCAAGCGCGTCAGGTCGCTTGCGGTGGCAGGGCGGCTCGCGTCGGTCATCGTTTCGTCGCCGCTGCCGATCTTGCCCGCTCGGCCATCGCATCGGCCAGGCACGCGATGCGATGCTCTTCCATCGCCTCGAAGCTGCCGAATCGATAGACGCCCTTGCGCTGACCGGTGCTCGTCGCCCAGCCGAAGGTGGCTGCGGCATCGACGATGGCCAGGCCCGCGCGCAAAGCATCGGCGCTCGCTGCGGCCACGATGGGTGGCGCGGTTTGGCGGCGGCCGACGATGCGCATGGCCTTGCTCAGCAGACGACGTTGACCAGGCGGCCGGGCACGATGACGACCTTCTTGGCTGTCTTCCCCTCGCCGAATTTGGCGAACTCGGGCGCCGCCAGCGCGGTGGCTTCGATCGCCGCCTTGTCGGCCGCCGCCGGCACGCGGATCGCGCCGCGGGTTTTGCCGGCGATTTGCAGCACGAGTTCGATCTCGTCTTGAACGAGCGCCGCTTGATCGACCTGCGGCCACGGCGCGTCGATCAGGTCACCGAGCCTGGCGGCGAAGCCGAGCTCGTTCCACAGGCCGTGCGCGATATGCGGGCAGACCGGGTAGAGCGTGCGCACGAGCACCGACAGGCCTTCGCGCAGCGCCGCGTTGGAGGCCACGCTGCCGTCGTTATTGAACTCTTCGAGCGCGTTCAACAGCTTCATCGCGCCCGAGGCGACGGTGTTGTATTGCAGGCGGTCGTAGTCGTGGCGGATTTGCTTGAGCAGCAGGTGCACTTCGCGGCGCAGCGCTTTGGCGACCGGGCCGATGGTGCCGAAGTCTTCGCCAGCGGTGCGCACCACGGCGCTTTGCTTGATGCCGAAGGCCCACAACCGGCGCAGGTAGCGGAAGGCCCCTTCCGCGCCCGAATCCGACCAGGCCGCGCTTTGATCCGGCGGGCCGGCGAACATGGTGAACAGGCGCGCGGTATCGGCGCCGAATTTACCGATGAATTCGCGCGGCTCGACCACGTTGTTCTTCGACTTGCTCATCTTTTCGATGCCGCCCAGCAGTACCGGCTGGCCGTCTTCCTTGGCCGTGGCGCCGATGGGCGTGCCGCGTTCGTCGTGTTTGACGTTCACCTCACTGGGGTAGTACCAGCGCTTCTTGCCGCTCGCATCCTCACGGTAAAAGCTTTCGTTGAGCAGCATGCCCTGCGTGAACAGCCTGGTGAAGGGCTCGTCGAATTTGACCAGGCCGATATCGCGCATGGCTTTGGTCCAGAACCGCGCATACAAGAGGTGCAGCACGGCGTGCTCGATGCCGCCGATGTACTGGTCCATCGGCATCCAGTAGTCGTTGCGCGCATCGACCATGCCGTTCTTCGCGTCGGGGCAGGCATAGCGCATGTAGTACCAGGCCGAATCGACGAAGGTATCCATCGTGTCGGTTTCGCGCTGCGAGGGCGCGTTGCATTTCGGGCAGGCGACGTTGAGAAACTTCGCACTCTTCCTCAGCGGGTTGCCGCTGCCGTCGGGCACCAGATCTTCGGGCAGCACGACCGGCAGGTCCTTCTCGGGCACCGGCACATCGCCGCAGCTCGGGCAATGGATGATCGGGATCGGCGTGCCCCAGTAGCGCTGGCGGCTGATGCCCCAGTCGCGCAGGCGCCAGGTGGTCTTCTTCTCGCCCAGGCCCTTGGGGGCGAGCAGCGCGGCGACCTTGTCCACCGCGGCCTTGTAGTCGAGGCCGTCGAGCGCACCGGAGTTCACGCAAACGCCGGCATCCTTCATGGCGTACCAGGGCTGCCACTTGTCTGTCGTGAACTGCTCGTAATCCTGTAATTCGCGAATGTTTCTTAGCGTCGCAGCCGGAAGGACTTTGAGCTGCAGCTGTTGACGTTGCGCGATGACCTGATTCGATTCGACCACCTGCTTGATTGGTAGGCCGTACTTGCGCGCGAACGCAAAGTCGCGTTCGTCATGGGCCGGCACGCCCATCACGGCGCCGTCGCCGTAGGCCATCAGCACGTAGTTGCCGACCCAGACTTCGATCGGCTCTCCGGTCAACGGGTGCTCGACCGTGAGGCCGGTGCGAACGCCTTCCTTATCCTTGGTTGCGAGCTCGGCCTCGGTGGTGCCGCCCTTCAGGCAGGTCTCGATGAAGGCAGCGACCTCGGGCCTTGTCCGGGCGGCATGGGCGGCCAGTGGATGCTCCGGCGCCACGGCGCAGAAGGTCACACCCATGATCGTATCGGCGCGGGTCGTGAAGACATGCATCCGGCCATCGCCGATCAGTTGCCCATCGGTGCCGCGAATCTGATGCGGGAACGCGAAGCGCAAACCTTCGCTCTTGCCGATCCAATGCTCCTGCATCAGGCGCACGCGCTCGGGCCAGCCATGCAGGTAGCCGGGGCTTTGCGGATCAGCGACGTTGGCCAGCAACTCGTCGGCGTATTGGGTGATCGCGAAATAGTAGCCGGGGATTTCGCGCTTTTCGACCAACGCATCCGAGCGCCAGCCGCGGCCGTCGATGACCTGTTCGTTGGCGAGCACGGTCTGATCGACGGGATCCCAATTCACGACTTGCGTCTTGCGGTAGGCGATGCCCTTTTCCAGCATCTTCAAAAAGAACCACTGGTTCCACTTGTAGTAGCCGGGATCGCAGGTGGCGACTTCGCGCGTCCAGTCGATGGCCATGCCCAGCGGCTGCATCTGCGCCTTCATGTCGGCGATGTTCTGCCGCGTCCAGGCGGCGGGCGGGATATTGTTGTCCATCGCCGCGTTCTCGGCCGGCAGGCCGAAGGCATCCCAGCCCATCGGCATCAGCACATTCATGCCCTGCATCCGCAGATAGCGGGTCAACATGTCGTTGATGGTGTAGTTGCGCACATGGCCCATGTGCAGCTTGCCGCTCGGGTAAGGCAGCATCGAGCAGGCGTAGAACTTGGGTTTCTTGGGGTCTTCGACGACGCGGTAGGCATCGCGGGCCTGCCAGTGCGCCTGGGCGGCGGCTTCGACTTCGGCGGGGACGTATTTCTCGTTCATCCGCTAATTGTAGAAGTCAGCCCGCGGCGCTTTACTTCGGCGCCTCGGTGACGAAGCCGATGCGCGATAGGCCCGCCTTCTGGATCAGTGCGATCAATTCGGCGACATTGCCGTAGGCCACCTTCTGGTCGGCGCGGAGTTGCACTTCGAGCTGCGGGTTGGCCTTGGCGGCGGTGGCCATGCGCTGCGCCAGCGCATCGCGTGTCAAGGCCTCGTCGCCGAAATAAAGCTTGCCGTCGGCATTGATGGCCAATGCGATGAAGGCCGGCGCATTGGTCGGCGTGGCAGCGTCGGCCTTGGGCAGATCGAGCTTGAGGCTCGAGGTCATCAAGGGCGCGGTGATGATGAAGATCACCAGCAGCACCAGCATCACGTCGATCAGCGGCGTCATGTTGATATCGCTCATCGGCGCCGGGCGCGATGTGCGTTCGAGGCGGCCGAAGGCCATCGCGTCAGGCTCTGCCGGCTTGTTGGTCGATGCGCATCTCGCGCAGATCGTGCGCGAAACCTTCGAGCTCGGCCTCGGCCGCGCCGACCCATTTGCCGAAGAGGTTGTAGGCGAGCACCGCGGGAATGGCGACGGCCAGGCCGGCGGCGGTCATGATCAGGGCCTCGCCGACCGGGCCGGCGACCTTGTCGATGGTGATGGTGCCGGCCGCGGCGATGCTGGCCAGCGCGTGGTAGATGCCCCAGACCGTGCCGAAGAGGCCGATGAAGGGCGAGGTGCTGCCGATCGAGGCCAGCAGCACCTGGCCGAATTGCAGGTGCGCCAGGCCGCGGTGCAGGGCATCGCGCAGGCGCCGCGTGAGCTGCGAATCGAGGTGCGCGCCGGTATCCAGCGTGCCCGGCAGCGGGCTGGCGGTGGCGGCGTCGAGCAGGGGCAGCAATACCTGTTCGCGGTCGAGCTGCGCCAGGCGCTGGCGGCCTTCGTCGAGCCCCGGCGCGGCCCAGAACGCAGGTACCGCGCGCGCCACATCGCGCCGCGCGCGCTGCAAGACCCAGAACTTCCACAGGATCGTGACCCAGGCGCTGACCGACATCGCCAGCAAGAGCAGCGTGACCGCCCGTCCGACGCCGTCGCTCGTGTTCCAGAACGCGCCGAAGCCGTCCATCAGGCCAGACCCAGCACGTGTTCCATTCCGAACAGGCCGTTCGGCTTGTCGGCGAGAAAGCGCGCTGCGCGCAGGCTGCCTTGCGCATAGGTGGTGCGGCTGGCGCTCTTGTGCGTGATCTCGATACGCTCGCCGGTGCCGCAGAACATGACGGTGTGGTCGCCAACGATGTCGCCGCCGCGCACGGTCGCAAAACCGATCGAGCTCGGGTCACGCTCGCCGGTGACGCCTTCGCGGGCGTACACCGCGCAGTCCTTGAGGTCGCGGCCGAGCGCTGCGGCCACCACTTCACCCATCTTCAGCGCGGTGCCGCTGGGCGCATCGACCTTGTGGCGGTGGTGGGCCTCGACGATCTCGATGTCGTAGCCCTCGGCCAAGGCGCGCGCAGCCATGTCGAGCAGCTTGAAGACCACGTTGACACCGACGCTCATGTTCGGCGCCATCATGAGAGCGATGTGGCGCGCATGCGCGGCGATTTCGGCCTTCTGGGCAGCATTGAATCCGGTCGTGCCGATGACGGCTCTGACGCCGAGTTCGCGGCACGCCGCCAAGTGCGCCAGCGTGCCCTCGGGGCGCGTGAAGTCGATCAGCACCTGTGCGTGGGCCAGGCCGGCGCGCAAGTCGGCGCCGATATCCAGCGTGCCGGCCAGCGTGCAATCGGGTGCGGCGTTGACGGCCTCGATCAGCATCCGGCCCATCCGGCCCGACGCGCCGGCAACCGCAATCCGCAGCGGCGCCGTTCGGCTCATCAAGGTTCCTTCGTGCTGCGCACTCCGGAATTCGCCCTTGGCGTGGCCCAGCGCGCTCATTGCGGTTCGAGCGGCGGGTACGGCCGGCGGGCGCCTTGCGGCTGCGCGGCCGCGGTGTTTTCGCCCTTGAGCGGCGGCGGCAGAGCCTTACGCTGCTCGTCGGTCAGCGCCAGCACCGGTTCGGCGCCGAGGGTCGCGCGCGAAGGCCGGATCGAACCGACGAATTCCTTCTCCGAAGGCAGCTCGGGCGCTTCGAGCCGCTCCAGCACGTCGCTCTTGAAGAACGCGACCACGCTGCGCCACTGCGGCTCGATGCCCTGGCGCCTCATTGTGAACACGTAGTCCCAACGGTCGGTATGGAAGGCACTTGTCAGCAGCGGCGAGCCGAGCACATCGCGCACCTGCTCGCGGCTCATGCCCGGCTTGACGCTGGCCGCCATTTCCCTGGTGATCACGTTGCCCTGCATCACATCGACGCGGTAAGGCGTGATGGCACCGAACAGGCGGTCGCCCTGGATCGAGTTGCAGCCGGCGCCGAGCAGCGCCAAGGCGGTGATCGCGGCGGCCGCGATACGACGGGAAGGGACTGTGCGGAACATGGACAAACGGCTGGCGAGGGCCTTCCCTGCGCTGCTCTGGCTATGATGCGGCGCATTCTAGCGGCCCCCGCCCCGATGACCCACGCCGACGAACTCAAGAGCAGCGGCCTGAAGGCAACCCTGCCGCGCATCAAGATCCTCGAGGTCTTTCAGCGTAGCGCGGTGCGTCACATGACGGCCGAGGATATTTACAGGGCCTTGCTGGCCGAGGGTGCGGACGTCGGCCTGGCCACGGTGTATCGCGTGCTGATGCAGTTCGAGCAGGCGGGCCTGCTCAAGCGCAGCCACTTCGAAAGCGGCAGGTCGGTCTTCGAGTTGAACGAAGGCCGGCACCATGACCACCTGGTGTGCCTGACCTGCGGTCGCGTCGAGGAGTTCTACGACGCCGGGATCGAATCCCGCCAGCGTGCCGTGGCCCAGGCCCGCGGCTTTGCATTGCAGGACCATTCGCTGGCGCTGTACGCCGACTGCACCAAGAGCGATTGCGCCCACCGGACGAAATAGCCGGTCAACGCTCCCGCGCCTGGTCCATCGCGCTCTGGTGCCGGCGCACGAACTCGGCATAGGTGTCGATACCGCGCAGCTGCAGCACGGTGTTGCGCACGGCGGCCTCGACCAGCACCGCCAGGTTGCGCCCGGCATCGACCGCGATCACCACCTTGCGCACGGCCACACCGAGAATGTCTTCGAACAGCGGCTCATAGGGTAGGCGCTCGAATTCGCGCTCCAGGGTTTCCTTGCGCACCAGGTGCACCAGCAGCTTGAGGCGCATCTTTCGGCGCACGGCGGTCTCGCCGAAGATGGCCTTGATGTCCAACAGGCCGATGCCGCGCACCTCGAGCAGGTTGGCCAGCAACTCGGGGCAGCGGCCTTCGAGCGAGGTCTGCGAAATCCGGTAGAGATCGACGGCGTCGTCGGCCACCAGGCCGTGGCCACGCGAGATCAGCTCCAACCCGAGTTCGCTCTTGCCCAGCCCCGATTCACCGGTCAAGAGCACGCCCAGGCCGAGGATGTCCATGAATACCCCGTGCCGCGTGATGCGTTCGGCGAACAACTGGCCGAGGTAGGCGCGCACTACGTCGATCACATGGCCGGCCGATGCGGTTGTGACGAAGAGCGGGATTTCGGCGCGATCACACATTGCTACCAGCCGGTTCGGCGGTGTTTGGTCGTCGGCCACGATGACCACCGGTGGCTCGAGCCCGACGATGCGCGCGACGCGGCGCTCGATGTCTTCGTCGCTGCCTTCGCTGAGGTAGGCCACTTCGCGCCGGCCGACGATCTGGACCCGGTACGGGTGGATATAGTTCAGGTAGCCGATCAGGTCGGCTGCCGAACGGGCCTCGCGCACCGCGGTGTCGTCGAAGCGTCGCTCGGGGTGGGCGTGACCGGCCACCCACTCCCAGTGCAAGGCCTGCCGGTGCTCTTCGAACAGTGCTTCGGCGCTGATGGAGCTGGGCTTCATGCGCAAGAGCCCGACACTGTGGTCACGCGACCGACTTCAGCGGCTCCCAATCGGCGATCAGCTTGTGCAATGCCGCGGCCACGGGTTCGGCCTTCAGGCGTTCGCGCAACGTGCGGTCCGACAGCATTTCGGCAATTTCGGAGAGGATGTCCAGATGCCGCTGCGTCGCCGCTTCGGGCACGAGCAGGAAGATCAGCAGCGAAACCGGCTCGTCATCGGGCGCATCGAAAGCGATCGGCTGCTGGACGCGCAGCACAGCGGCCAGCGGGTTCTTCAGACCCTTGATGCGGCCGTGCGGAATGGCCACGCCGTGGCCCAGGCCGGTCGAGCCCAGGCGTTCGCGGGCGAACAGGTTGTCCGACACCGTGGCGCGGGCGATCGAATGCTGGTTTTCGAACAGCACGCCGGCCCGCTCGAAAGCGCGCTTCTTGCTCGTCGAATCGACGTCAAGCATGACGTTGGAAACGGGCAGGATGGTGGCGAGTCGGTTCATCGTGGTGTTCCTTCCGCATCGCACAACGCACGGAACCTCCGGCGGCTGACTGCGGGAACTGTGACAGGGCGTCGAATTATAGGAATCGACCCTTGACGCACGGACTTTGTCACCGATGCCGGTCTTCAGTTGTTGCGGATTTGCTGCGCTGCCGCACGCCAAGCGTTCGGCCGATGCAAAAAAGCGGCCCGCAGGCCGCTTGAAGGCAATTACTTACTTTCCGTCAAGCGCTTGCATCTGTTCGTTTTTGTGAGTCGTGATGATGGTTTTGCAGGCGATCTTTGTGGCGCATGACCTGGCGGTCGAGCTTGTCCATCAGGGTGTCGATCGCGGCGTAGAGGTCTTCGCTCGCATGCTCGACATAAATATCGCGGCCCTTCACATGCAGGGTCACCTCGGCCTTTTGCCTGCGTTCCTTCTCTTTTTGCTTCTCGACAGTCAGGAGCACATTCACATCAACGACCTGGTCGAAATGCCGGGTCACGCGGTCCAGCTTGGTCAGCACGTACTCACGCAGGGCCGGGGTGACTTCGAGATGGTGTCCGCTGATCGTCAAGTTCATCAGATCCTCCTTTGGGAAGGGTTGAAAGCGTTGCAGGAATGCGCTGGGGGTGGGGGTACTGCGTGCAGGGCCTCAAAGGCGGGGAGGGCGGAATTTCGGCACGGACAGAACAGATTCAGTGTGCCGCCGACAGCGTGGCATGACAAGACATCGGCGACCTTGCGTGTGGCTCTTTTCGTGCCGCAATGGTGACAGTTGGCGACCAGCGCATGCGGATTATCTTGACACCGTTCGTGTCTCTTGTACGGTGCCATAATCGATCGTCTTTGTACGGAGACAAGTTTGGACCAGAGTCACCCTCGGTGACCGTCCGCTCCAGCCTCACACGGCCGCCGCTGCGGCTGTAGTGCCCCGGGGTGAGACGGTGCATCGACCCGCCACACCCCCGCCCCGCTGCGCGCCGCCGTGCGCTGGAGCCGCGTCCCATGCTCAACGTCTTCACGCTGGTCAACGGCCGGCTGGTCCAGGAAGAAATCGACAGCGCCGACGCGCTGGTCCAGGTGCGTCCGGTGTGGGTCGATCTGGAGTCGCCGACGGCCGACGAAAAGGCCTGGGTTGACGCGCGCTTTGGCATCGCCATCCCCGACGACATCGTCGATGACGACCTCGAAGAGTCGGCGCGCTTTTACGAGGAAGACAACGGCGAGCTGCACATCCGCTCCGACTTCCTGATCGACGACGACGTGACGCCGCGCAACGTGCGCGCCGCCTTCATCCTCTACCGGCAGGTGCTGTTTTCGGTGCATGCCGAAGACCTGCCGGTATTTCGCCTGCTGCGCCTGCGCGCGCGACGCATCCCGGCGCTGATCGAGGACGCCAAGGACGTGCTGCTCAAACTCTACGACGCCGACGCCGAGTACAGCGCCGATGCGCTCGAGGGCATCTACGATGCGCTCGAAGCGGTTGGCGCGGGCGTGCTCAAGCAGGATGTCGATGACAAGGCCGCCGGCGCTGCGTTGGCGGCGATCGCCAAGGAAGAGGATCTGAACGGGCGCATCCGCCGCAATGTGATGGACATCCGGCGTGCGGTCAGCTTCATGATGCGCAGCCGCATGCTTAACGCCGAGCAGTTTGAAGAAGCGCGGCAGATCCTGCGCGACATCGACTCGCTGGACAGTCACACCGCGTTCTTGTTCGACAAGATCAACTTCCTGCTCGACGCCACGGTCGGCTTCATCAACATCAACCAGAACAAGATCATCAAGATCTTCTCGGTGGCCAGCGTTGCACTGCTGCCGCCGACTTTGATCGCCAGCCTCTACGGCATGAACTTCAGGTACATGCCCGAGCTCGAGTGGCGTTTTGGCTACCCGTTTTCGATCGCGGTGATGTTGGCCTCGGTGGCGGTGCCGATCTTCTATTTCCGCCGCAAGGGCTGGCTGCGCTGATCGCGCGGCGGCAGTAACGAAACGAACGCCTCCACAGGCGTGGAGAAGCGCACGCCCCTGCGGGCGAGACCGTGCCTAGACTGGCCGCCATGCCTATGCACCGCACCTGCCTTTTTAGCGCGCTGGCCCTGGCCGGGCTGTTGGCCTGCGGCCCTGCACTGGCGCAGTTCAAAACCACGCCGGTCGTTGCTGGCGCCGTCAAGCAGCCATCAGGAGCCAAGACCGAGCGCGAATACCGCAAGGATGGCGCGCGGCACCTCTACGCCGCGTACAAGAGACAGATCCACAAAGGCAAGATGCCGCCGCTGTTGTATGGCGTGGCAATCATCGAAACCGAAATCGGCGCGGGTGGCGAAGTGCAAGGTGTGCGCGTCGTGCGCCAACCGGCAGCGGCCGAGGTCGGTCCCTGGGCGGTAGAGATGATCAAGAAGGCCAGCCCGTTCCCGGCGCCGCTGGCGAAAATGGGTACGGTGAAGTACACCGACATCTGGCTGGTGGACAAGAGTGGGCGCTTTCAACTCGACACGCTGACCGAAGGCCAACGCTGATACCGGGTGCAACCTTGACCCGGCGCAATGCGCCACCGATGACAAACAAAAGGGGTACCGCGGCAAGCGGTACCCCTGGGTGAAAAGATTGCCGCGTGGCGCCCCGGAGCGAAGGGGGGAGGGAGGGAGGAGGAGAAGCGCTCAGAGATTGCAGCCAGACAGGCTGGCAGGCTGCGCAGCAATGAAAACCATACCTTTGCACAGACCTTTGTGGTCGTGCGGAGTTCCCTGGTTGACGTTGCAACGAGGTGTTTCTTCAGCCGCGATGGTCCGCAGCCGGTGCGCCCCTCGATGGCTGCCACGGCACGTCACTGAGCGTGCAGACACCGATGGCTGGCGCTCTCCATAGAATCCAAGCACCCCCAGCAAGGACTCGCGGTGCTCTACCCCGAACTTTTCAAGCAGCTCGAATCGGTTCGCTGGAACATGGAGCGCGACATCCCATGGCACAGCTTTGACGCTGCGCTTCTCAGCCAAGAGCAGGCGCAAACCGTCAAGATGAACGCGATCACCGAGTGGGCGGCGCTGCCGGCCACCGAGATGTTCCCGCGCGACACCATCCAATCACGCCTGCCCGACCCGGCTTGGCTCGAGCAGTGGCTGGACAAGCAGATCCAGTTCGACCCCGTGTGGGAAAACAAGGTCGTCGAGCGCATCCTGCACAACATGAGCCTGCTGATGGAGCGCAGCTTTGCCAGCGTGCAGGAGTTGAATCGCGACCGCAAGGAATTGCTGCGCTCGCTGGGGCCGCCGCAAGCGCCGACGACGGCCTAGGATTTGGCCCGGGCCGCGGCGATCGAGCGCTCCTGATCAGCCTTGCGATCGGCATCGACGCGTTGTGCCGAGGGGCGTTGGCCGATCAGTTTGCCGTAGCCTTTCCAGTCAATGCCGTGTGCAGCGAGCAGGTCTTCGCCGTAGATGATCTTGCTCGACAGTGCCACCAGCGGCAATGTGACGTAGGCGGCGCAGTCGGCGATCGTGAAGGTCTTGCCGGCGACGTAGGGGGAAAACACGGCCAAGCGCTTGAAGCCGACAATGTTCTTGTCGAGCAGCTTGCGCACCCGCGCCTTTTGCGAATCGCCGATCGTGCCGCCAAAAAAGGCCTGCGGGTATAGCTCGCGCGCCGCGAGCTCCAGGTGCAGGTCGATGAACACCGCCAGCTCGCGCACCTTGGCTGCGGCCCAGAGGTCGGTCGGCAGCAGGGCCGGCGTTGGCGCCAGCGCTTCGAGGTACTCGACGATCGCACTGCTCTCGCACAGCGTGCCGTTCTCGGTGCGCAGGAACGGCACCTTGCCCAGCGGCGAGGCCGCCAGCAGGTCGTCGGGCTGGTGGCCCGGGGCAACGCGCTCTTCGGTGAAGGACAGGCCCTTCTCGAGCAATACCAGCTTGACCTTGTTGACGTAGTTCGACAATGCAAATCCGTACAGGGTGAGGGTCATGTCTTATCCTTTCGATGCATGAGATTGTTCAGTACAGCCGATGGCGAGGGCATCCAGGCGGGCCCGACGCGTATCGAGCGCGAGCTTGGTGGGCTTGTTCATGAACCGGTCGCAGGGCGACCGCCATCGATCCATAGCGCGCCCGTACCGCACAGCAATCCGGCCGCCGCACCGGTCAGGTGGGCCAGCGGCGCAATGCGGATGTCCCAGCCAGCGACCGCTTGCGTTGGTCCGATCCAGGCCTGCTCAAATGCCAGTTTGGCGCCCAAGCCCACCAGTACGGCCAGGCCGATAAAACGATGCTGTCGCGGCGCCTGCCATGCGATGTGCAATGCGGCGACAGCAACGCCGGCGTGTAGCAAGCCTGACAAGCCGCCGTAGTGCAGCAGCCGTGGCTGCAAGGCCAGCGCGGCGTGCGTCAGCGGCCACGCCGCCAGCCAGGCCCAGGCGGCACGTCGAGGCACGCCGGCGATCGTACCGAAGGCCGCTACCACCGCGCAGCCGAGCAGGTTGGCTTGCAGGTGCAGCGGGCTCAGGTGCACCAGCGCTGCGGTCCAAAGCCGCCAGGGCTGCGTGACGGCCAGCCCCGGCTGCCAGTCGAATGTCTCGCGCGGGGCAAACCACAGGGCCAACGCGCCCAGCGCCAGCGCAATCGCCACGCTCGCCCAGGCGCGGGGTGCGGGCCGCACGCCGGCGACGCGCATCAGGCCCCGAACACCGCGCGCCACAGCGCGAGCACGGCGTCGCGCTCGGTGGCGAGGGTGTCGGCCGGGAACTGCGTTGGCTGTTCGTCCAGCCGGGCCCGATGCTGGGCGCGGCGTAGCTCGCGGTAGGCGTTGCCAGCGGCCTCGCCAAGGCCGGCCGGCAACAGGCCGCAAGCCTCGGCGCGCTGCAGCAGCGCGATATTGCCGACATTGTCTTGCAGTGCGGGATGCGTCGCGGCGTGCGCGAGCACCAGGGTTTGCACCGCAAACTCGGCGTCCATCATGCCGCCGGCGCTGTGCTTGACGTCGAACAGGCCGGCCTTGACCGGCCGCGCCGCGCGCACCTTGTCGCGCATGGTCTGCACTTCCTGGCGCAGCGCGGCCAGGTCGCGTGGCGCCGCCAGTACCTCGCGGCGCACGCTCTCGAAGCGCTCGGCCAAGGCGGGCGTGCCGGCGCAGCAGCGCGCGCGCGTCAGGGCCTGGTGCTCCCAGGTCCAGGCGGTATTGCTGCCGCGACCGCGCTGGTAGGACTCGAAGGCGGCGATCGAGGTCACCAGCAGGCCCGAGTTGCCGTTGGGCCGCAGCGCGGTGTCGATGTCGAACAGCTCGCCGGCGGCGGTGCGCAGCGTCAGCCAGGTGATCAGTTTGCGCACGAAAGCGCCATAAACCTCGACGGCCTTGTCGGCGTCGGGTTCATCGCGGTCGTCGAACAGGAAGACGACATCCAGGTCGCTGCCATAGCCGAGTTCCTTGCCCCCGAGCTTGCCGTAGGCGATGACCGCGAACTGCGGCGTTTCGCGGTGGCGCTGGCGCAGGTGCATCCAGGCCCAGCGCAGCGTGCAGTCGAGCACCGCATCGGCCAGCGCCGACAAATCGTCAGCCACCTGCTCGACCGTGATGTGGCCCTCGACATCGCGTACCAGGGTGCGAAAGACCTCGGCGTGGTGGGCGCGGCGCAGGGTGTCCTGCAGGGCCTCTTCGCCGGCTTCGCCCGAGCGCTGCCAGGCCGCGTGGCGCTCATCCATCTCGGCGATGAAGGCCTGGCGATCGAAGCGGTCGTGCAGCAGGCGCGCGTCAGCCAGTTCGTCGATCACGCCGGGGTGTTGCATCAGGTAGCGCATCGGCCAGCGCGCCAGGCCCAACAGGCCCAACAGGCGTCGCTGGACTTCGGGCCGCTCGACCAGCAAGGCCAGATAACTCTCGCGGCGCAACAGCGGCTCCATCCAGTCGATGAAGCGCAGCGCCGCATCGGCGCTGCAGCGTCCAGCTTCGACGCCTTCGGCCGCGCGTTGCACCAGCCTTGCCAGGCGCTGCTTGCTGGTATCGCGCAGCGACTGCACGCGCGGCTGCGCTGCCCAGGCGCGCGTGCGATCGGCCAGCGTGGCGGGCAGGCGCTCGAGAAAGGTTTCGTCGTCGATGGGCAGCGGCCCGGCGCCGCAGGTCTTGCAATGGCCATTCGGGCCATTGCCGTTGCCATTGCTACCGACCCGCACGGCCTGGCCGTCGTGCAGCAGGGCGTCGAATTCGGTGGCCACCAATTCACGCGTGCGCCCTAGGGCGTCGAGCAACTCGCAGGCATCGGCATTGCACGCCAGGCCCAGCGATTGCGCGATCCAGCCGAGATCACTATCGGCGCCCGGCAGCAAATGCGTCTGCTGGTCGTCCAGGTACTGGATGCGGTGCTCGACGCGGCGCAGGAAGGTATAGGCCTCGCTCAGTGCCTCGGCCGCGGCCGGTTTCATCAGCCCGCGCGCGGCCAGCCGTTGCAGGCCACGCAAGGTCGAGCGCGTGCGGATCTCGGGGAACTGGCCGCCGCGCACCACCAGCAGCAACTGCACGATGAACTCGATTTCCCGGATGCCGCCGCGCGACAGCTTCACATCGTTGCTGCGTTCGGGCCGGCCGGCGGCTCGGCGCTGCGCTTCTTCGCGGATTTTCGTGTGCAACTGGCGCAGGCCTTCGAAGATGCCGTAGTCGAGGTAGCGACGATAGACGAAGGGCGTGACCAGCGAGCGCAGCGCCAGCGCGCGGCCGCTGGTCACGGCCGCGCGGGGCGCAACAACGCGGCTCTTCAACCAGGCAAATCGCTCCCACTCGCGGCCCTGGACCTGGAAATATTCTTCGAGCGCCGCCAGGCTGACGACCGGCGGGCCCGAGTTGCCATTCGGCCGCAGGGCCAGATCGACGCGAAAGACGAAGCCCTCGTCGGTGCTGTCGCCGATCAGCGCGTACAGGCCACGGGCGACTTTCGAGAAGTACTCATGGGCCGAGACGACCACAGGGCCAGCGGTCTGGCCGTCGTCTTCATAGACATAGACCAAGTCGATGTCCGACGACACATTCAACTCGCGTGCGCCGAGCTTGCCCATGCCGACGATCCAGAACTCGATCCGTTGGCCCTGGGCATCGAGTGGCGTGCCGTGGCGCGCGTCGGCGTCGGCCAGGGCCTGCGCCAGGGCGATCTCCAGCGCCACCTCGGCCAGTGCGGTCATGGCGGCCGTCACGTCTTGCAACGAAGCGTTGTGTTCGATGTCCAGCACCGCCAGTCGCTCGAGTACCAATTGCCGCGCCACGCGCAATGCCGCCGGCAGGGTGCGGCCATCGGCCTGCACCCGTGCCACCAGGGCCGTGATGGCCGTTGCATCGGGCAACCCGGCTGGCAGCAGCGCCAACTCGGCGGCATGGCGCCGGCGCACGCGCTGCACGAAGCGGCTGTGCCCGGCGGCTGCGGTGCCGATCGAAGCGTCTGCTGAACCGATGGCAGCCACGGCGGTCTGTCAGTGAGCCTGTGCTAGATTGACCCGGCCCGCCACGCAGCACTGTCGGCCGTTGTGCGCTCGCAGCCGTTGCAATGAGCGGCAGCGTCCGCCGCCGCCGGTTGTCTTGCCGCTCATCGCTCCCACTGTGTCCTCCGTGTCCGCCAACGCCCCTGCTGCCGCCTTTGTCGAGCGGCGCCGACGCCCTGCGCTGCGCTGGTTGTGGCGCATTGCGTTCGGCGCCTTGTTCGGCGCCTGGAGCTTATTGTTGCTGGCATGGCTGACGCTGCATTGGGGCATTTTGCCTCGCATCGAACAATGGCGCCCGCAGATCGAGGCCCGCGCCAGCCAGGCGCTCGGCGTACCGGTGGCCATCGGGGCCGTCCGTGTGCGCTCCGGCGGCTGGATGCCGGCGTTGGAACTCGCCGACGTGGTGCTGCAAGACCGCCAGCAACGCGAAGCCCTGCGCCTGCCCAAGGTCAGCGCCGCGCTGTCGGCGCGCTCGCTGCTGGCGCTCGAGTTGCGCTTCGAGCAATTGCACATCGACGGCGCCGCGCTCGAGGTGCGCCGCGACCGGGTCGGCCGCTTCTTTGTCGCCGGCATCGAAATCCCGCCCAGCGGCACTGACGCCGACAGCGGCGCCGCCGACTGGTTCTTCTCGCAACACGAATTTGTCGTGCGCAACGGCCGCCTGCGCTGGGTCGATGAACAGCGCGATGCGCCGGCCCTCGAACTCGAACAGGTCGATCTGGTCGTGCGTAACGGCCTGCGCCGTCACGATATCCGCCTCGATGCCACGCCGCCCGCGGCCTGGGGCGAGCGCTTCAGCGTGCAGGGGCGCTTCACGCAAACGCTGCTGGCCGCCAGCGGCGACTGGCGGCGCTGGGATGGCAGCTTGTTCGCTGCACTGCCGCGCACCGATGTCGCCGAATTGCGCCGCCATGTCACGCTGCCCTTCGAGGTGACCGAGGGCGAGGGGGCCCTGCGCGCCTGGATCGACGTGCGCCAGGGCCAGGCACGGGCGGCCACGGCCGATATCGCACTGCGGTCGGTGGCGTTGCGGCTGGCCGCGAACGTGCAGCCGCTGGCCTTCTCGCAGTTGCAGGGCCGCATCAGCGCCGAACGCAAGGCCAACCAATTGAAGCTGGCGGCCGAGGGCCTGAATTTCACCACCGCCGACGGCGTGGCCTGGCCGCGCAGCAACTTCTCGCTGGCGCTGCGACAGGCCGACGGCGCATCGGCACAGGCAGCAGCGTTCAGTGGCGGCGAGCTCAATGCCGACCGGTTCGACCTGGGCGCGGTGGCTCAGGTGGCCGCGCGCGTGCCACTCGGTGTGGCACTGGCCAGGTTGCTGAGCGAACTGGCGCCGAGCGGACAAGTCAGCGGTCTGCGCGCGCGTTGGGACGGCGCCCTCGACGCCCCGTCGCACTACCAGGTCAAGGCCAGCGTCGCCGGTTTGGCGATTGCCGCGGCGCCGTCAACAGAACCCAGCGGCGTCGGCCGGCCCGGCTGGCGCAATGCGGCGGTCGAGATCGACGCCAGCGAAACTGGCGGCAAGGCCAAGCTGGTGCTCAACAAGGGTGCGCTGGTCTTGCCCGGCATCTTCGAGCAGGCCGAAATCGGCTTCGACAGTTTCTCGACCCAGTTGGCCTGGCGCATCCGCGCCGCGACCGGCGCGCCGCCCGCCGTGGAGCTTACGCTCGCCGATACGCGATTTGCCAATGCCGACGCACAGGGCGAGTTGAGTGTCGTGCGCTGGCAAACGGGCGCGGGCGGCGCCGGCAGTGCGCACGGCCGCGGCGCGCGTCTGCCGGGCCGGCTCGAACTGGCGGGTAGCCTGTCGCGCGGCCGCGCTGCGGCAGTCGCGCGCTACCTGCCGCTGGGGGTTCATGAATCTGCACGCCGCTATGTGCAGCGTGCGGTGCTCGGTGGCCGCGTGGCCGGCGCCAGCTTCAAGGTCAAAGGCGACCTGTGGGATTTTCCGTTCGCTGCGGCGGCCTCGGCCAATGCTGCGAATGCCGCTGCTGCCGGCGGTGAATTTCGCATCAGCGCCCGCGCCGACGACGTGACCCTGGCCTATGTGCCGAGCGGGCCCGACGGGGTCTCGCCGTGGCCGGCTTTCACGCGGGTCGGCGGCGAACTGGTGTTCGACCGCAATGCCATGGAAATCCGCAACGCCAATGGGCGCATGTTCGGCGTCGAGCTGACGCAGGTCAACGGCGCCATCCGCGATCTGGCGCAACCGGTGCTGCGCATCGAAGGCCAGGGCCGCGGCCCTCTCAACGACTTGTTGCGCTACGTCGAAGCCACACCGGTCGGTGACTGGACCGGCCATGCCTTGCGCGCGGCCAGTGCCACGGGCAACGCCGAGCTGAACCTCAAGCTCGAAATCCCGATCAATGAAGTCGCGCGCACCGCAGTGCAGGGCCGCGTGCAGCTGGCAGGCAACGATCTGCGCTTGTCGGCGGCCACACCGCTGCTGGCCGGCGCCAGGGCACGGGTCGATTTCACCCAGAAGGGCTTTTCGATCACCGGCGGCAGCGCCCGCGTGCTCGGCGGCGAGGCCAGCTTTGACGGCGGCGCGCAGCCCGATGGCAGCCTGCGCTTTGCGGCGCAGGGTATCGTCAGCAGCGAGGCGCTGCGCCGCGCGCCCGAGTTGGGCGCCGTGTCGCGCCTGGCCGCCAGCCTGAGCGGCCAGACGCCGTACCGCCTGGGCTTGGGCATCGTCCGCGGCCACACCGAATTCAGCCTGACCAGCCCGCTGACGGGGCTGGCCATCGACCTGCCCGCGCCGCTGAAAAAGAGCGCCGACATGGCTTGGCCGCTGCGCGTCGAATCGCGCCTGGCCTACAGCGCCAGCGGTGAACCTGCGCGCGATACGCTGCGCGTCGAACTCGGCAGTGTGGTCCAGGCTCAGTACCAACGCGAGCTGTCGCGCGATACGCCACAGGTCCAGCGCGGCGCGATGGCCGTGCTCGATGCGTTGCCACCGCTGCCCGAGCGCGGCGTGCATGCGACGCTCAACCTGGCGGCGATCGACGGCGATGCCTGGCAAGCCGTCGCTGAGCGCCTGCAGGGCGCCCAGCCTGACACGGCTGCCGCCGTTGACGGCGGCTACCTGCCGCGTACCGTGGCGCTGCGGGCCCAGACGCTCAGCTCCGGCGGGCGCACGCTGACAAGATTGGTGGCGGGCGTGAGCCAGGACAGCACCGACGCCACCTGGCGCGGCAGCCTGGATGCCGACCAGCTCGGTGGCTACATCGAATACCGCGCTGGCCAGGGGCCAGCCAACCCGGGCCGCATCCACGCCCGCCTGGCACGGCTCGCGCTGCCTCCAGCCGACGCCGATTCGGTCGAGAACCTGCTCGTGCAGGCCCCGGCCAGCGTGCCGGCGCTGGATATCGTGATCGACGATTTCGAGTTGCGCGGCAAGAAATTCGGCCGCGTCGAAATCGAAGCCGCCAACCTCGCTGCCGAGGGTGGTGGGCGCGAGTGGCGCATGAGCCGTTTTGCGGTCAGCAACCCGGCGGCGCAACTCAGCGGCACCGGCCGGTGGCAGCCGGGCAGCGGCGCGGGCCGCCAGCGCATGGTGATGGACTTCAAGCTCGAGCTCGCCGACAGTGGTGCGGCGCTCGAACGCCTGGGGTTCGGCGGCGCCATGCGCGGCGGCAAGGGCCGCATGAACGGCCAGCTTTCGTGGGCCGGATCGCCGCTGTCGCTGCATGTACCCAGCCTCGACGGCCGCATCAACCTGGCGCTGGACGCCGGCCAATTCCTCAAGGCCGGGCCCGGCGCAGCGCGCTTGCTGTCGGTGCTGAATCTGCAGGCGCTGCCGCGGCGGCTGTTGCTCGATTTTCGCGACGTATTCCAGGAGGGCTTTGTCTTCGACAACGTCACCGGCGATGTGAGCATCGACGACGGCGTGGCCAGCACCAACAACCTGCGCATGCGCGGGGTGCAGGCGGCGGTGCTGATGGAAGGCAGCGCCGACATCGGGCGCGAGACGCAAAACCTGCGTGTGCTGGTGGTGCCCGAAATCAACGCCGGCACGGCCTCGCTGGCCTATGCGGTGATCAATCCCGCGGTCGGCCTGGGCAGCTTTCTGGCCCAGTTGTTCCTGCGCCGCCCGCTGATGGCGGTCAGCACCCGAGAGTTCCGCGTGCAGGGTTCGTGGGCCGACCCGAAGGTCGAACGCGTCGAGCGCAA
This sequence comes from uncultured Burkholderiales bacterium, assembly GCA_902825995.1. GTDB lineage: Bacteria > Pseudomonadota > Gammaproteobacteria > Burkholderiales > Burkholderiaceae_C > CADEEN01. Next base: position 1,028 of record CADEDE010000022.1, on the reverse strand, counting down.
ATTCGATGCGCCGCTGCCCGATCTCGACCCGTCGCCGGCGGCTTCGGCGCCGCGCTAATGAGAACATCCCGCATGAAGATCGCCGCCCTGCAAACTGTTTCGACAACGGATCTCGACCGCAACCTCGAAACCGCCGCACGGCTGATCGCCGAGGCGGCGCGAGCGGGCGCCGAACTGGCCGCGCTGCCGGAATATTTCTGCCTGATGGGCCGGCGCGACGATGACAAGCTGGCGCTTGCCGAAATGCCGGGCGCTGGCCCGATCCAGGCCTTTTTGGCTGCGCAGGCCAGGCAGCACGGTCTGTGGCTGATCGGGGGCACGCTGCCGATGCGGGCCTCCAGACCGGGCCATGCGCGCAACGCCTGCTGCGTCTATGCGCCCGACGGAACATTCGCCGCGCGCTACGACAAGATCCATCTCTTCCGCTTCGATAACGGCCGCGAGAGCTACGACGAAGCGCGTGTGCTCGAAGCCGGCAGCGAGCCCGTCGCAGTGCAGGCCGGGCCGCTGCGGGTGGGTCTGTCGATCTGCTACGACTTGCGTTTCCCCGAGCTGTACCGCGCGCTGTGCACGCCGCCCTGCGACCTGCTCAGCGTGCCTTCTGCCTTCACCTATACGACCGGCCGCGCGCATTGGGAATTGCTGCTGCGTGCGCGGGCAGTCGAAAACCAGTGCTATGTGATCGCGCCCGCACAAGGCGGCATGCACGAGAACGGCCGCCGCACCTGGGGCCACAGCATGGTTGTCGATCCCTGGGGCGAGGTGCTCGCGGCGCGGCCCGAGGGCGAGGGCGTGGTGCTGGCCGAGGTCGATAGGAAGCGCCTGGCGTCCGTGCGCCAGCAGTTGCCGGCGTTGGCGCACCGGCGGCTGTAGGTCTCGGGCCAGTACGGGGTCCGCGGTGCAGGCGCTGGATTGATTGCCAAGCGACCGCCGCGGATCCGGCTTTGCCGGTCCGCCAGCGGTGCCCCCTTGAGGGCATAAGAGCTAACTTAGTATGACTCATCCTGCTATGCTCCGCACCGCCACGG
>CADEDE010000021.1:26796-41637 GCA_902825995.1 uncultured Burkholderiales bacterium | reverse complement strand
TCGACAGCAAGGCCGACCTGCTGCTGTACGGCAATGCCGAGCGGGCGATCGTCGAGATCGCGCACCGCCTGGCCAAGCGCGAGCCGGTGGCCAATATCACCGATGTGCGTGGCACGGCCTTCATGGTGCGGACGGCGCCAGAGGGATTCTTCGAGATCGATTCGAGCCAGGTCGATCTGCCGGGCCGCATCGACGACCACATCAGCCCGTATTTGACGACCCTCGAGGCCGCCGCGTCGCAGGGCCAGTCCTGCGCGAAGGAGGAGGGCGCCGCGCCACCGTCGACCGCGGTGATCGTGATGCCGGTGTCGCGCAAGACCGGCGCGGTGCAGATGCCGCCGCGCGACAGGACCGTCATCCGCCTGCCGGCCTACGAGCAGGTCAAGAGCGACAAGGTGCTCTACGCCCACGCCAGTCGCGTACTGCACCTCGAAACCAACCCCGGCAATGCGCGCGCACTGGTGCAGCGCCACGGCGAAAGAGACGTGTGGATCAACCCGCCGCCGATTCCGCTCTCGACCGCGGAAATGGACCAGATCTTTGATTTGCCCTATGCGCGCTCACCGCATCCGAGTTATGCCGACGCGGGCGGCGGCCACGACGGCGCCACAAAAATCCCGGCCTGGGAAATGATCCGCTTCAGCGTCAATATCATGCGCGGCTGTTTCGGCGGCTGCAGCTTCTGCTCGATCACCGAGCACGAGGGCCGCATCATCCAGAGCCGCAGCGAAGATTCGATCATTGGCGAGATCGAGGCTATCCGCGACAAGGTCAAGGGCTTCACCGGCGTCATCAGCGACCTCGGCGGCCCGACCGCGAATATGTGGCGCATCGGCTGCAAGACGACAGTTATCGAGGCCGCGTGTCGCAAGCCGAGCTGCGTCTATCCGGGCATCTGCCCGAACCTGAATACCGACCACGGGCCGCTGGTCAAGCTCTACCGCCGCGCGCGATCTTTGCGCGGCGTGAAGAAGGTGCTGATCAGCTCGGGCCTGCGCTACGACCTGGCGCTCCAGAGCCCCGAGTACGTGAAGGAGCTGGTCACGCACCATGTCGGCGGCTATCTGAAGATCGCGCCCGAGCACACCGAGGGCGGGCCACTGAGCAAGATGATGAAGCCGGGCATCGGCAGCTACGACCGCTTCAAACAACTATTCGACCAGTACAGCGCCGAGGCCGGCAAGAAACAGTACCTGATCCCGTATTTCATCGCTGCGCACCCGGGCACCACCGATGAAGACATGATGAACTTGGCGCTTTGGTTGAAGAAGAATGGCTTCAAGGCCGACCAGGTGCAGACCTTTTATCCGAGCCCGATGGCCACGGCCACGGCGATGTATCACACCGATCTGAATCCCTTGAAGGGCATCAGCCGCATCGCCGGCCGCGCTGAAAAGGTCGATACCGTGCGCGGCGAGAAGCGCCGCCGCCTGCACAAGGCCTTCCTGCGCTACCACGATGCCAACCACTGGCCGCTGTTGCGCGAGGCGCTGAAACGCCTGGGCCGCGCCGATTTGATCGGCAACGGCAAGCGGCAATTGATCCCGAGTTTCCAGCCCGCCACCGACGGCAGCTACCTGAGCGCGCGGCGCAAGAATTCGACGAGCGTTGTTGCCGCCAAGGGCCGCCTGTTGACCCAGCATACCGGCCTGCCGCCGCGCGTGAAGGGCGGGGTGCCGGCCACGCCGGCGCGAAAGCCGCGCCCGGGAAAATCCTGAGGAAGAATGCGCCGCGGCGGTGCGTAATCCTGCGGTCGTCAACCCGGAGTCCGCACATGCACCGTCGCCCCCAACTTTTCGCCCTGACCTTGAAAGCCGTCGCGGCGGCTGCTTTGCTGGCGTCCTGCGCCACGGCGCCACCGACCGGGCCGATGGGCTTTTTCCTGACGAGCGCCGGGCCCGGCAACGGCGCCGACCTGGGCGGTCTGGCGGGTGCCGACGCGCATTGCCAGAAGCTCGCTGCTGGCGCAGGGGCCGGAAGCCGCACCTGGCGCGCCTACCTCAGCACCGGCTGGACCTCGACCACCCCGGTCGTCAATGCGCGCGACCGCATCGGCAAGGGCCCCTGGTTCAACGCCAAGGGCGCGCTGATCGCCAGCAACGTGGACCAGCTTCACGGCAACAACAACCTGAGCAAGCAAACGGCGCTGACCGAGAAGGGCGCTGTGGTCAACGGGCGTGGCGATGTGCCGAACATGCACGATATCCTGACCGGTTCGCGCGCCGACGGCACGGCGTTTTCCTCTGCGCCCGGCATGCCCGAGATGAGCTGTGGCGAATGGAAGAAGAGCGGCGAGGGTTCTGCGATGACCGGTCACCATGACCGCTCTGGCCTGGCCGCCGACGCCTGGTCGGTATCGTGGAATTCGTCGCACAACACACGTGGCTGCAGTCAGGATGCGCTCAAATCGACCGGCGGCGCCGGGCTGTTCTATTGCTTCGCCGCTGACTGAAAATCGGCGCCGATCAGGCCGCGCTTTCGCATTCGAGCGCCCGCTCGGCGTGCTGCGCGGCTACCCACGTGGCCAGCGCCACTGGATCCAGCGGGCGTGAATAGAAGTAGCCCTGGAATTCGTCGCAGCCGAGGTCGCGCAGGTGGCGCGCTTGCTGTTGCGTCTCGACGCCTTCGGCAACGATGTGTTTTTTCAGCGCACGCGCCAGCGCGACGATGGCGTGCGTGACACCCTCGGCGTCGGCCGTGACACCCAGTTCGCTGACGAAGCTGCGGTCGATCTTGAGCACGTCGAACGGCAGGCGGTGCAGGTACGACAGCGATGAATAACCGGTGCCGAAATCGTCGATGGCGACGCGCATGCCGGCGTCGCGCAGACGCTGCAGCCTATCGTTTGCAGGCTGGCTGTGGCTTACGAACAGGCCCTCGGTGACCTCGACCTCGACGTCGCTGGCAGCCAACTGCGCTGCGGCCACCGTCTCCAACACCTGCTCTGCGTAGCGCGCTGCCTGAATCTGCCGCGGCGACACGTTGACCGCAACGCGGTCGAGCACCACGCCGCCGGCGCGCCAGCGCTTGAGCTGCCGGCAGGCCGTCGCCAACACCCATTGGCCGACCGACTCGATCTGTCCCGTCTCTTCCAGCAAGTCAATAAATAGATTCGGCGCAACCAGGCCGCGCGTCGGGTGACGCCAGCGCAGCAGAGCCTCGACCGAGCAGATCTGCAAAGTGAGGGCGCTGACGCGCGGTTGGTACTGCAGCTCGAACTGGCCGCGCACCAAGGCCTGCTGCAAATCCTGCAGCAGCGCCATGCGATCGGACTGTCGTGCATCGAGCGCGGGCTCGAACCACTGGTATCGGCCACGACCGCCGGCCTTGGCCTGGTACATCGCCATGTCGGCGCGCCGCAGCAGGTCGATGAGCGTCAGGCCGTGCTCCGGGTGGCGGGCGATGCCGATGCTGGCCCCAACCGACACGATCTGGCCGCGCAGCGGCACGGGCGCGGCCAGCGAGGTGCAAATCTGCGCGGCAACGGCCGTCGCGTGTTCGCTGGCGCCCGGTATGGCCAGCACGAACTCGTCGCCGCCAGGTCGGGCCAGCAGGCTGCCTGGCGGTGCGCAGTCCGCGAGGCGCCGGGCGATCACGCACAGCAACTCGTCGCCGGCCTGATGCCCCAGATGGTCGTTGACGTCCTTGAATCGGTCCAGATCGATGAAGAGCAGGTTCAACGGCTCGAGCTCGCTGCCAGCGCGGGCCTGGATGCGATCGCCGACGGCATCGGCGAGGCCGGTGCGATTGAGCAGGGCCGTCAGGTTGTCGGTGGTGGCGCCTTCAACCAGTTGCCGCTCGTGCTGTGCCGCCGTCAGGGTCACGCCGACCCGGTCGCCAAGCTCGCGCACTTCGCGCAGGGTCTCGTCATCGAGCTGCGTGGGCGCCGGCCAGGCGATCGTGATCCAGGCCAGCAAGCTGCCGTGGGCCATGACGTTTAGCGTCTGCACTTGCGCCGCATTCGCAAGCGCCAGCCAGTGCAGCCACGGCGGGCGTCGATCGCTGCCACGCCATGTGTGCCAGCCGTCGCTGTCGGCGTCGCTGCTTGCAGACGGGGCACCGATGCCAGGCACGTGCGAGATCGAACCGCGCCGATGAAGGATCGACGCATCGCCGTTCGCAGCGTCGATCTCGACGATCCCGACTTGCGCGTCCGGGATCACGGCTTCCAGGCGTTGCAGCACACGTTGCATCACCTGCGCAACGTCGAGCCGGTCGAGGATCTCGGCGTCGATGGTCGATCGCACCTGCAGGGCATCGATCTGGCGGCCGATCTGCGCGGCCATCTGGTTGAAGGCGTCGGCCAGTTCGCCGAATTCGTCGTCTCGATCGATCGCCACGCGCGCCGAAAAGTCGCGCCCGATCAGGCGTCGCGTGCCGCTGATCAGGCGTTCGAGCGGCACCGTTGTGCGGCGAATCTGCACCAGGCTGAGCAGGGTCACGATCAACAGGGTTGCCAGCGCGACCTGTAGCGCCGATTTGGCGACCGACTGCGATGCATCGGCGGCGTGGTGCGTCTCGGCGAGGTTTACCAGGATCCAATCCTCGACGCCGAATTCGGAGCGGAGAAAGAGATTCCACTGGGCCGACTCGCCGCGGTCGAAGCCGCTGCCGTCCCGTAGCCGCCGTCGCGCTTCGTCCAGCGCCGCACCCGGACACGACAGGGCATGGCCCTGCTGGTCGAAGATACAGACCGTGCCGCCGACCATGTCGGCCGACAGCGCGTCGAACAGGTAGTTGCCATCGACCTCGCCGAGCCAGAGCCTGCCGTTGGCGGCGACGCGGGTCACGACCACGGGCGCACGAGCCGACGCAGCGGCATCGGTCCGCGGCCACCACAGCCCGGGCGGTGCGGCCTCGCCTGCGACCTGACCGGATCGCCACAGTTGGGCCAAGCGACGGCTGCCCGACAACCACTCGCCGCTGCGCGACAACACGGCCAGCTCGGCCAGCGCGCGACCCCCACCTTGCACCTCGCCGCTCGTTGCATCGGGCGCGCCCCGGTCGGCCATCACGCCGAGCATGGTGCGCGCCAGGATCAAGCGATTCAAGGTGTCCAGCGCGGCATATTTGGTCGCTGCGTTCAACTGGTTTTGCACCTGCGTGGCCGCGTAGTCGTTCAGTGCGCGATAGCTCGAGATGCCGAAAAAGGCGATCGGAACGGCGGCTGCGGCGAGCAGCCCGAAGAACATGCGGCGGCCGACTTTGCTGCGCAGGAAGGCACCGTCGAGCTTCATGGAACAGGTGCCGGCCCGCGCGCTCAATAGGCTGACGCCACGCCGACGAACTGGCCGTTGTTGGCGCGCACGATATCGTCGCGGCTGTGCTGCGCCGTCAGCGGTGGTGCCGATCTGCCGTCGGGGCCCATGCTGTAGAGGTCGAAATCGGTATTGATCGGTACCAGCGAATGGTCCTTGCGGGCCTGGCCGTTGTTGTGGCCGCCTTGCAGATTCAGGTACTGGTAGGGCCGGCCCCAGGGGTCGAGCCGGTGGCCCAGTCCGATCGCTGCAAGGCTGGCCGGAAAGTCGCGCGCATCCTGCCAATACAAGTTGATCGCGGCCGCCATCGTGATGATGTCCTGCCGCGCCCGGTTGACGCGCACGCGCTCCTTGTAGTCGGCGTACTTGGGGAAGGCAAGCAAGGCCAGCACGCCGATCACACCCACCACCAGCATCAACTCGACCAGCGTGAAGCCTTGCCCTGCACGCCGCGACAGCGGCGCCGCCGCGTGGCGCACGCATAGCTTGTCGGACGCTTCACGCATGATGGGTGGGTTTTCGGACGCCGGCGGGAAGTTTTGAGTCGCCAGAGGGCGGCACAACGCCGTTTTTCCGGCGCGACCTGCGACGTCGCAGCCGTATCCCTCAAAGCCTGCGGCCAGTCTGATGCATGGCGGCTGTAAGCGCACGTGAATAAGTTCGCGGTGCGCCTGCGCCGCATCACACCTCGTTGCGCCAGCGCAGGGCGAGGGCTGGCTCAGTCACCGAGCAGCAGCCTGATGACGCGCCCGTTGCGGGCGTCGATGGCGCAGTCGTAGCTGAAGTGCCGGCTGGGATCGCGCACGGTCGGTGTCGCGCTGCCCTGGCCGCGCAGGCTGGCGATGCCATCGGTATCCTGGCTCAGCTGGCGCATATCGGCGTTGAAATGAATTTGCGCCACGTTGGGCCAGCGCCGCTTCAGCGCCGCGGCGGTCGCCGATTCGCAGGCCGTGGGCGAGATGTGGTTCAGGTCCGGTTCGACCGCTTTCGCGACCGGCGCTGGCGCGGCGGCGGCGTCGCGCACGACCACGCCGGATACCGCACCGGTGGCGAGGTCATAGCTGCAGCTGAAACTGAAGGGCCGCACGCCGGTGGCCGTGCGCACGCGGCCGGCGCCACGCAGGGTGATCTCGGTCGCGTCGGCGGCGCCGGGCACGGCCATCGGTGCCGCATTGAAAGTCGGGGCGGCGGCAGCGCCACGCGTATCGCGCAGCGTCGAGTGCACAGCGTGCTCGCAGGCCGCCACGGCCATGCCGCGTTGCGAGGTTCCAGGCGTTAGCGCCGGGCCCGAGGCGGCGGCCGCCACGGCCGCATGCGCCGCCGTGGCGATGAAAAGTGCGGCAGGCAGTCCGATCATGGCGCCCAGTGTAGGCGCGCTGGGTTCTATTTGGCTGTGCCGGGTGCCACGGGCAGGCTGCCCCAGAGTTCCAGGATGCGTGCCTCGCGGCCACAGGATGTGCGGTAGTACTTGTAGCGCAGCGGATTCTTCTTGTAATAGTCTTGGTGGTAGTCCTCGGCGGCGTAGAACGGGCCGGCCAGCGCGATCTCCGTGACCACCGGCGCCTTGAACGGCTTGTTCTTCCCGAGCTTCACGAGCGAGGCTCGGGCTGCCGCCAGTTGTTGTGCATCCAGCGCAAACACCGCGGTGCGGTAGGGCGAGCCCGAGTCGCAGAACTGGCTATCCTTGGTGGTCGGATCGATGGTGCGCCAGAAATACTCGAGCAGTTGCTCGTAGCTCACGCGCCTGGGGTCATAGACGATTTCGACGGCTTCGGCATGGCCGCTGGATTGGGCCGAGACCTGTTCGTAGCTCGGGTTGGCGAGCTTGCCGCCGGTATAGCCCGAGGTGGTGCTGACGACGCCGGGCACCTTGTCGAAATCGGACTCGACGCACCAGAAGCAGCCGCCGGCAAAGATGGCTTTGGCCAAGCCGGCCGGCGCGGGGCCGGTGGCCGTGTTGGCCTGCGCACGCGGGCTACCCACCGCGACGACGGTGACGATGCCCACGGCGATGACGGCGATCAGGGCGCCGGCGGTCCAGCCGCGGATGGCTTTCATGCCGCCTCCGGCACGAACTTCAGGGCCACGCCGTTGTTGCAGTAGCGCAGGCCGGTCGGCTTGGGCCCGTCATTGAAGATATGGCCGTGGTGGCCGCCGCAGCGCGCGCAGTGGTATTCGGTGCGCGGCAGCACGAGATGAAAGTCGCGCTTGGTCTGCACGGCGCTGGGCAGGGTGTCGAAAAAGCTCGGCCAACCGGTGCCACTGTCGTACTTGGTGCTGCTCGCAAACAACGCCAGGCCGCAGCCGGCGCAGTGGTAGGTACCCTTGCGCTTTTCAGTGTTCAACGGGCTGCTGCCGGGGCGCTCGGTGCCCTCCTCGCGCAGCACGTCGTACTGCGCGGGCGTCAGGCGCTGGCGCCACTGCGCATTGGTGAGCAAGAGCGGTTCGATGCGCGGCAGTGCGGTTTTGGTGTCAGCCGGCGCCGCCTGTGCGGCGCGGCTCGAAAGGCTGGATAAACCGAGGCTGGACAACAGGCCAAGCCATTGGCGACGGGTCATGTCGGAGTCCTTTGCAAGGCATTGAATGCCGGTGCGCGTGGGTCGGCGCGTCGAGCGTGACCTTACAGCAGGACGGCGGCCCGCGCCGGTTCCGGGGGGCGATGCCGGAGGCGTTTTGGGGTTGTCGGCTACGCCGCCTGGCGAGCCAGGCGTGGATCCAGATCCTCGAAGAAGCCCGAAGGCACCGGCTCGAGCTGGCCGTAGTCGGTGGCGTCGCCGTTGGCCAGCATCTCCTGGATCTCGGCCACCGGAAGCAGCGTGCGCCCGCCGCGCGTGACGGCCGCTGCCTCGGCGGCACCACTGCCGGCTTTGGTGAAGAACAGCGCACGGGCCTCCTGCACGCTGGGCAGCTCGTTTTCGTTCCATTCATGCACCGTCACGCCGGCGGCGCGCAGGATTTCGACCAGGCGCTGATGGCGCTTGGCGCTGCGCGCCGATTCGTCGGCGGTGCGAATTTCGATGGCGGCCACGGCACGCGAGCTGAAATCGCAGACCAGCAGATCGACCCCCAGGCGGCCGGCACGCTGCAGCCATTGCGCATAGGGAAATCGGGTCGGCACACTGATGAAGCGCGACAGCGGCACCTGGGCCAGCACGACATGGCCGGGCAGGGCGCGGCGCAGAACTTCAAAGGCCTGGCGTTCGCCCAGTGTCATCACGCGCACGGCCTGCGGCGGCCAAGCTTGCACCGTATCCAGCGACGGGTCGGGCGCGACCGGCCGCGGCATGGCATGGCGGCGGCGCAGCCACAGCGCCGACAGTAGCAGGGCCACGGCAAGCAACAGAGTGACAGCGGCAGTGGGTTCGAGCAGGCTCATGGCATGGCGCGCGCTGGCGGGCGGCGTGAAGGCTGTTGATCGCTTTTCGGCGAGGCTAGGGCGGCAAAGCCGCTGCGGTCAAGCCCGCGACCGCACGCGGCAGCGCGAATTGTCGAATTCTTCGCGCCCTTCGGGCTGCAACTCGGTAAGCAGCTGTTGCCACTGCCGGCAACAGGGCCGCGGGCGGCTGCTAAGCTGCCGCGCCCAACCCAGCCGCCTGCAACGCCGATGGCCGTCAGCAACCTGCTTGCCCTGATCGACGATATCGCCACCGTGCTCGACGACGTCGCTGTCTTGACCAAGGTCGCGACCCGGAAAACGGCCGGCGTGCTGGGCGATGACCTGGCGCTCAACGCCCGGCAGGTGGCCGGCGTGCGTGCCGAACGCGAACTGCCGGTGGTCTGGGCCGTGGCCCGGGGCTCGCTGCTCAACAAGGCGATCCTGGTGCCCGCGGCGCTGGCCATCAGCGCGCTGGCGCCGCGGGCGGTGACGCCGGTGCTGATGATCGGCGGCCTGTTCCTGTGCTTCGAGGGTTTCGAAAAACTGGCTCACAAGTTTTTCGCTCGCCGCGTGGAAGAAGACCAAGCCCACCACGCCGCGCTGACCCAGGCCCTGGCCGATCCGCAGGTCGATATGGCGGCATTCGAGCGCGACAAGATCAAGGGCGCCGTGCGCACCGATTTCGTGCTTTCGGCCGAGATCATCGCCATCACGTTGGGTACGGTGGCCGGCGCGCCGCTGGCGAGCCAGGTCGCGGTGCTGTCGGGCATCGCACTGATCATGACCGTGGGCGTCTATGGTTTCGTCGCCGGGATCGTCAAGCTCGACGACTTCGGTCTTTGGCTGTCGCGGCGCGGCGCGGTGGCCGCCGCCTTCGGGCGCGGCATCCTGCGCGCGGCGCCGTGGCTGATGAAGGCGCTTACCGTGGTGGGTACGGCGGCGATGTTCCTGGTCGGTGGCGGCATCCTTGTGCATGGCCTGCCGTCTTTGCAGCACTTCATCGCGGACGCCAGCGCGCACTGGAGTGGCGCCCTGCACAGGCTCGCCCAGTGGGTGGCCGACGGGCTGGTCGGCCTGGTGGCCGGTGCTGCCGCGCAGGCCGGGGTATCGGCGGCGGCGCGACTGCGTCGCTCCAGGCCGTGAGTCAACCCAAGCCGCCGCTTGCCGTTACAGTGCGGCCGCTGTGCTCGACAGAGGCACAGCTTCACAAACCCCCGAGGAGACTCCCAATGTTCAAGATCGTCTTGGCTGCATTGGTCAGCCTGTTTGCCGCTGCCGCATTCGCCGCCACCGATGTCAACAAGGCCACCCAGGCCGAACTCGAAGCGATCAAGGGCGTCGGCCCGGGTATCGCGGGCAAGATTCTTGACGAGCGCAAGAAGGGCGCGTTCAAGGACTGGACCGATTTCATCGACCGCGTCAAAGGCGTCGGTGAAGGCAATGCCGCCAAATTCTCGGCCGATGGCCTGACGGTCGGCAACGCCCCCTTCAAGGGCGCTGCGCCCGCCGCCAAGAAGGACGACAAGCCGGCGGCTGCCGCCGCACCCGCTGCGCCCGCGGCCGCCAAGGCCGACGCCAAGCCTGCAGCTGCGGCGCCCGCGGTGGCCCCGGTCGCCGCCAAGGTCGAAGCCAAGCCGGCTGACAAGCCGATGGCCGCCGCGCCGGCAGCCAAGGAAGACAAGGCCGCCAAAGCCAAGGAAGCCAAGGAAGCCAAGGCCGACAAGGCCGACAAGAAGTCGGCCAAGAAGCCCGAAGCCGCCGCATCGGCCGCGAAGAAGTAAGCCGCTCATCGCAAAACGAGAACGCCCCGCATCGCGGGGCGTTTTTCATGGTGCGCGGCGTCGGCGCGTCAGGGTTTGACGATGCCCAGCAACTCGATCTCGAAATGCAGGGTGGCGCTGGGCGGAATCGGCCCGCCCGGCGTGCCGCGCTCGCCGTAGGCGATGGCCGGCGGGCAGATCAGTTGCGCCTTGCCGCCGACCTTCATCATCTGCACGCCTTCGGTCCAGCATTTGATGACGCGGTTGAGCGGGAACTCGGCCGGCTTGCCGCGGACGATCGAGCTGTCGAATTCGCGGCCGTCGGGGAAGCTGCCGCGGTAATGCACGCGCACCGTATCGGTGGCCGCTGGCGTGGCGCCTTTGCCGGCCTGTTTTTCGCTGTAGCGCAGGCCGCTGGCGGTGACCACCGGCGTGGCGGCGCAGGCCGCCACCGCCAGTGTCGAAAGGCCCACGGCGAAGGCGCGAATCGCGCCGCGGGTTCGGGTCATCTTCATCTCCCGCCCATCGGGGCTCAACTGCGCTTGTCTTTCAATCCGGCGATGCGGTTGAACACCGGCCGCTCGCACCGGTGGTCGATGCGATCGGTGACGAAATAGCCGTGGCGCTCCAATTGCACGTGGGTTTCGGCAGCGGCAGCGGCGAGCGAGGGCTCGATGAAGCCTTGCGCCACGCGCACGCTTTGCGGGTTCAGCGCGGCCTTGAAATCCTTGCCGCCGGCATCGGGCTGCTCTTCGGTGAACAGGCGGTCGTACAGGCGCAGTTCGGCCGGCAGCGCATCGTGCGCGGCGACCCAGGTGATCGTGCCCTTGACCTTGATCGCATCGGCGCCCGGCGTGCCGCTGCGCGTATCGGGCAGCACGCGGGCCTGCACGGCGCTGACGTTGCCGGCAGCATCCTTGCTGCAACCGATGCATTCAACGATTGCGCCGTATTTGAGGCGCACCCGGTTGCCCGGGAAGAGGCGAAAAAAGCCCTTGGGCGGGACTTCGGCGAAATCTCCGCGCTCGATCCAGAGCAGGGGGCCGAGGCCGAAATTGCGCTGGCCGAGCTCGGGGCGCTGCGGATGCGCCGGGGCAGCGCAGGCAACGCTCGCCGCATCGCCGAAGACCTCGGCCCAGTTCACCAACTCCAATTTCAGCGGCTCGATCACCGCCATAGCCCGCACGGCCTGGCCTTCGAGGTCGTCGCGCAGCGCAATATCCAGGCTTGCGCAGTCGGTCCAGCCGCCCGCCTTGCTGGCGCCGGTGCGCTCGGCCAGCAGGCGGATGCTGGCGGGCGTATAGCCGCGCCGGCGCAGGCCGGCGATGGTCGGCAGGCGCGGGTCGTCCCAGCCGCCGACGATGCCCTCATCGACGAGTTGGCGCAGCTTTCTCTTGCTGGTGACGATGTAGGTGACGTTGAGCCGCGCGAATTCGTACTGGTGCGGCCGCGGCTGCGCCAGCAGGCCGAGTTCGCACAGATGGTCGAGCAGCCAGTCGTAGAACGGCCGCTGGTCTTCGAACTCGAGCGTGCAGATGCTGTGGGTGATGTTCTCCAGCGCGTCCTCGATCGGATGCGCGAAGGTGTACATCGGGTAGATGCACCAGGCGTCGCCGGTGTTGTGGTGCGTGGCGCGCTTGATGCGGTACAGGGCCGGGTCGCGCAGGTTGATATTCGGGCTGGCCATGTCGATCCTGGCGCGCAGCACGGCCGCGCCGTCGGCGAGTTCGCCGGCGCGCATCGCTGCAAAGCGCGCCCGGTTCTCGGCCGGCGTGCGCGAGCGATACGGGCTGTCGCTGCCGGGGGTGATGAAGTCGCCGCGCGCGGCGCGCATCTGCTCCGCGCTTTGCTCATCGACATAGGCCAGGCCGGCTTCGATCAAGGCCACCGCGGCGCGGTGCATGAAGTCGAAATAGTCGCTGGCGTAGTAGAGGTGCGAGGTGCCGTTTGATTCCCAGTCGAAGCCCAGCCACTTCACCGCATCGAGGATCGCATCGACATATTCCTGCTCTTCCTTTTCCGGGTTGGTATCGTCGAAGCGCAGATGGCACACGCCGCCGTAATCGCGTGCCAGGCCGAAGTTGAGGCAGATGCTCTTGGCGTGGCCGATGTGCAGGTAGCCATTGGGTTCGGGCGGAAAGCGCGTGCGGATGCGGGCCGGGTCCAGCGGCCCCGCCGCGTGGTGCGCTGCATCGCCCGGGGTGCCGGCGAAATGCCGGCCGGCATAGACGCCGGCCTCGAGGTCGCGCTCGATCACGGCACGCAGGAAGTGGCTCGGCTTCGGGTTCGGGTCGTCTTTGGCAGCGGACATGCAGGGTGGGCGGGAGGGATGATTCGATTCTATCGATCGCCCCAGCACCGTTACGGCCCCTTGCACCCAAGGCCCTGACCCCTGTGCACCGCCGCCACCGCCGCTGCGTTGCTGGATACGGGTCTCGGGCGTATCGCCTGGGTCTGCAACGACAAAGGAGAGCTTTGTGATCGCCAAAACAGCTTTGGTCGCCGCCACCCTGGTTCTGGCCGCCGCGGGCGCGCAAGCGCGCGACGTGTACTGGTCCATCGGCATCAATGCACCGCTGCAGCCGGGCGTGAGCATCGGCACCGTATTTTCCAATGCACCGGTCTATCAAACTGCGCCGGTTTACTACCAGCCTGCTGCGGTGGTTTATGCCGAGCCGGTTTACTACCAACCCGCGCCGGCGATCTATCTGCCGCAGCCGTATTACGTGCCGCAGCGCGTGGCCTACGCGCCCGCTTGGGCACCCGGCCACGGTCATCGCCAGTGGCGCCAGGAACACCGCCACCGTGGCGAGCCGGTGATGGTGCGCTACGGGCGCTGAGCGACTCAACTCGCGGCCAGGCGCGTGCGGATGGCTTCGATGCGCGCGCGGTTGACGCCGAAATCTCGACGCCCGACGCGCGCGGCCGAGCGCACCTGGATCGCGCCGGCCGCGGGGTCGAACCAGAATTCGGTGTCATCGACAAAGTGCATCAGCGGGGTCGTGAACTGCGCGTAGAGATAGTCGGGCCGGCGCTCGACGATGCGCGCGCCGGCCATGCTTTCGATGATCTGTCCCAGCCGCGCGATCGTGGCCGGCCCGTCGCCCAGCAACGCCAGTGGCGCGATCGTCGCGTATTCGCGCTGTGAATGCCCGGGCCAGAGTGTCGCCTGGCTGCTGACGCTGTTGGGCGTTTTCGACGGCGGTTCGAGCCGGCCATCGCGCACGCCGAGATGGTCGGGTTGGCGCCCGGAGAAGACACCGAAGCGCGCCGCTACCAAGGGGGCGGTCACAACAACGAGCAGCCAGATCGCGAGTTGCATGGCGACTGGCTTCACCGCCGCCGCCGCCCGCCGCCGAGCAGCGAGCCGAGCACGCCGCGGATGATCTCGCGGCCGACGGCAGAGCCGACGCTGCGCACGGCGCTGCGCGCGGCCGATTCGGCCAGGCCTTCGCGCTTGCCGCCGCGCGGCCCGGTGCTGCCGAACAGGATGCTGCCCAGGCCGCCCATCAGGCCGCCGCCGGATGCCTGCGCCGCTGGCGCGCCCTTGCCGGCCATCTCCGGCTGCATCGATTGCGCAGCGTCGGCCGAGGCGACCCCGCGGCCCTTCAGTTTCTCGTAGGCCGATTCGCGATCGACCGTCTTTTCATAGACCCCGGCAACCAGCGAGCCGGCGATCAGGATCTTGCGTTGCTCGGGCGTGATCGGCCCGATCTGGCTACCCGGCGGCAGCACGAAGACGCGCTCGGTCACGCTCGGGCGGCCCTTGCTGTCGAGAAAACTCACCAGCGCCTCGCCGACGGCCAGCTCGGTGATCGCGGTTTCGACATCCAGCCCGGGATTCGCGCGCATGGTGCTGGCCGCTGCCTTGACCGCCTTCTGGTCGCGTGGGGTGAAGGCCCGCAGCGCATGCTGGACCCGGTTGCCCAGTTGCGCCAGCACGGCGTCGGGCACATCGAGCGGGTTCTGCGTCACGAAATAAACCCCCACGCCCTTGCTGCGCACCAGGCGAACGACCAGTTCGATGCGCTCGATCAGGGCCTTGGGCGCATCGGTGAAGAGCAGGTGCGCTTCGTCGAAAAAGAAAACCAGTTTCGGCTTCTCGGGGTCGCCGATTTCGGGCAATTGCTCGAACAGCTCCGAGAGCATCCACAAGAGGAAGGTCGCATACAGGCGCGGCGCGGTCATCAGCTGGTCGGCGGTGAGGATATTGACGACGCCCTGGCCATCGACGGTCTGCATAAAGTCGTCGATCGACAGCATTGGCTCGCCGAAGAATTTGTCGCCACCCTGCGCTTCGATCTGCATCAGCCCGCGCTGGATCGCACCGACACTGGCCGCGCTGACATTGCCGTACTCCGTGGTGAAGTCCTTGGCGTTGTCGCCCACGTGTTGCAGCATCGCGCGCAGGTCCTTCAGGTCGAGCAGCGCGAGGCCATGGTCGTCG
>CADEDE010000021.1:0-26786 GCA_902825995.1 uncultured Burkholderiales bacterium | reverse complement strand
CTGGGTTGACCACCCCGGCCTGGGTTTCATTCAGGGCCAGCATGCGCGCCAGCAGCAGCGGGCCCATGTCGGACACCGTCGCGCGCACTGGGTGGCCCTGTTCGCCGAACACGTCCCAAAGCGTCGCCGGGCAGGCCGCGGGCACGGGCGCGGGCAGGCCGCGCTCGGCGACGATTTTTGCCACCTTCTCCGGCAATGAGCCTTTCTGCGCGATGCCGGTCAGGTCGCCCTTGACGTCGGCCATGAAGACCGGTACGCCGATCCTGGAGAAGCTTTCGGCCAGGGTTTGCAGGGTGATGGTTTTGCCCGTGCCGGTGGCGCCGGTGATCAGGCCGTGGCGGTTGGCCAGGCCAGGCAGGAGCTGGCATTCGGTGCTGCCATGTTGGGCAACCAGGATCGGATCGGCCATCGGCGGCTCCCGCAAAGTGTTTCCAGATCGCCGAAGTCTATCGACTCGCGGCGCGTCACAATCGAGGGCCGAGAATGCCAAGGAGCGACATCGTGCCTCTCACATCAACTCGTCTCTTCGCCGCCAGCGTTTGCGCGTTGCTCTTCAACGCTGCGCAGTCCGCCGACACCTCGAGCGCGAGCGTGGAGGCGCCCGACACACTCGGCGCGGCGCGCGCGCTGATTGCCGAGAAAAAGTGGGCTGGCGCCATCGACGAACTCAAGCGCGTCAATGACAAGTCCAGCGCCGACTGGAACAACCTGATGGGTTACAGCCAGCGCAAGGCGCGCACGCCCGATCTGGCCGCTGCCGAGCGCTACTACGGCGCGGCCCTGCAACTGGATCCCAAGCACCGCGGCGCACTCGAATATTCGGGCGAGCTGTTCCTGCAACTCGGCGATCTGGCACGCGCCGAGCAGCGCCTGGCCGCGCTCGACAAAGCCTGTTTCCTGCCTTGCGAGGAATTTACCGAGCTGAAGAACGCCGTGGCACGCTTCAAGGCCAACGGCAACAAGTACAGCGCCTCGAACTGAGCCCGCGATCCGGGCTGGCCCGGGCCGCATGAAGGGCGCACCTTAAAATTGCGCCCTTCATACACTGCATGCTCAGGAGCATCTCCGCATGGCCGGTCATTCCAAATGGGCCAATATCCAGCACCGCAAGGGCCGCCAGGACGAAAAGCGCGGCAAGGCCTGGACCCGGGTGATTCGCGAAATCATGGTCGCCGCGCGCCTGGGCGGCGGTGACGTTTCGGCCAACCCGCGCCTGCGCCTGGCGATCGAGAAGGCCAAGGCCGTCAACCTGCCGGTGGAGACCGTCAAGCGCAATATCGACAAGGCCACCGGCAACCTCGAGGGTGTGAATTACGAGGAAATCCGCTATGAAGGTTACGGCATCGGCGGCGCCGCGATCATTGTTGACTGCATGACCGACAACCGCGTGCGCACGGTGGCCGAAGTGCGCCACGCCTTCAGCAAATACGGCGGCAATATGGGCAGCGAAGGTTCGGTGGCCTTCCAGTTCAAGCATTGCGGGCAACTCGTCTTCGCCCCCGGCGCCAGCGAAGACAAGGTCATGGAAGTGGCCCTGGAGGCCGGCGCCGAAGATGTGATCGCCGGCGACGACGGCTCGATCGAAGTGCTGACCCCGTCCACGGCATTCGAGGCCGTGAAAAACGCGCTCGAAGCTGCAGGCCTGAAGGCCGAGATCGCCGAGGTGACGATGCGCGCCGAGAACCCGATCGAGTTGACGGGCGAGGATGCGCAGCGCATGCAAAAGCTGCTCGACGCGATCGAGGAACTCGACGACGTGCAGGACGTTTATCACAACGCGGAGATGGCCGAGTGAAGGTACTCGTCATCGGCGGCGGCGGTCGCGAGCATGCGCTGGCCTGGAAGCTGGCGCAATCGCCCAAGGTGCAACGGGTCTATGTCGCGCCCGGCAATGGCGGCACCGCGCTCGATCCGGCCCTGCGCAATGTGCCGCTCACCGATATCGGCGCGCTGGCCGACTTTGCAGTGGCCGAGAAAATCGTGCTCACGATTGTCGGCCCCGAAGCGCCGCTGGCGGCCGGCGTCGTCGATCTGTTCCGTGCCCACGGATTGCGCATCTTCGGGCCCACCCGCGCCGCCGCGCAGCTCGAAAGCTCGAAGGCCTTCGCCAAGGATTTCATGCAGCGCCACGGCATCCCGACCGCGCTGTACGCCAGTTTCACCGACGCCGCGGCGGCGCACGACCACGTCAATCGCCACGGCGCACCGATCGTGATCAAGGCCGACGGCCTGGCGGCGGGCAAGGGCGTGGTGGTGGCGATGACGGCGGATGAAGCGCATGCTGCGATCGACTTCATGCTCGACGGCAAGACCGGCGCTCGCGTGGTCATCGAAGACTTCATGGTCGGCGAAGAGGCCAGCTTCATCGTCGTCAGCGATGGCCAGCGCGTGCTGCCGCTGGCCACCAGCCAGGACCACAAGCGCATCGGCGACGGCGATACCGGCCCCAACACCGGCGGCATGGGCGCCTACTCGCCTGCGCCGGTGGTCACGCCGAATGTGCATGCGCGCGCGATGCACGAAATCGTGCTGCCGACCATCGCCGGCATGGCCGCCGACGGCCAGCCGTTCAGCGGCTTTCTCTACGCCGGGCTGATGATCGACGCCGCCGGCAACCCGCGCGTCGTCGAATTCAACGCCCGCCTGGGCGACCCCGAAGCGCAGGTGCTGCTGATGCGCCTGAAGTCCGACCTGTTCGACGTGCTGATGGCGGCCACTGCGACCGGCGACCAACCCACGCTCGACAGCATCGAGCTGCAATGGGATCGCCGCATTGCGCTCGGCGTGGTGATGGCCGCGCACGGCTACCCGGGTGCGGTGCGCAACGGCGATGCGATCGGCGGCCTGCCTGCGCCAACCGAGGATGCGATCGTCTTCCACGCCGGCACCGAGCGCCGAGCGGATGGCACGCTGGTGACCAGCGGTGGTCGCGTACTGTGTGTCACTGCGCTCGGCGATTCGGTCAAGGCGGCGCAGCAGCGCGCGTATGCGGCATTGGCGCCGATCCACTTCGAGGGTGGGCAGCATCGAAGCGATATCGGGCACCGGGGGTTGCAGCCGCGATGACCGACGTTGCCGCGTTGGCCGAGCGTCCGGTTCAACTGCACGGCAGTTCGGTGGCGCGGGGCGTCTTGCGCCTGGCCGGTTGGCGCGTCATGTTCGACGGCCTGCCAGCCCGGCAGGGCGTGCTGATCGTCTATCCGCACACCTCGAACTGGGATTTCGTCATCGGCGTCTTCGCCAAGTGGAGCATCGGCATCCCGCTTGCCTTCTGGGGCAAGGACTCGTTGTTCAAGCTGCCGCTGTTCGGCCGCTGGCTGCGCTGGATCGGTGGTGTGCCGGTGGACCGCAATAGCCCGCACGGGGCGGTGGCGGAGATGGTCGCGCGCCTGGTCGCGGCGCGGCGGCATGGCGGCTTCCTGTGGCTGGCGCTGTCGCCCGAAGGTACGCGCAGCTACCGCGAGAGTTGGCGCAGCGGCTTCTACCAGACGGCGTTGCGGGCCGATGTGCCGCTGGCGCTGGCCTTCTTCGACTACGCCGAGCGCCGTGTCGGCATCGATTCCTTCATTCGCCTCAGCGGTGATGTCGCGCATGACATGGCCGCCATCGAAGCCCGCCTGGGCCACCGCCGCGGCTGCAAACCGCAGCGGGCCGCGCCGGTACGCCTGCCGCGCACCTGACAGCCATTCCTGAACTGGAGCCATGCTCGCCAAACGCATCATTCCCTGCCTCGACGTCACCGGCGGTCGGGTCGTCAAGGGCGTCAATTTTGTCGAATTGCGCGATGCCGGCGATCCGGTGGAGATCGCCGCGCGCTACAACGAACAGGGCGCCGACGAACTGACCTTTCTCGACATCACGGCCACCAGCGACGGCCGCGACCTGATCCTGCCGATCATCGAAGCGGTGGCCTCGCAGGTCTTTATCCCGCTCACCGTCGGTGGCGGCGTGCGCAGCGTGGCCGATGTGCGGCGGCTGCTCAACGCCGGCGCCGACAAGGTCAGCTTCAACTCGGCGGCCGTGGCGCGGCCCGAGTTGATCCGCGAGGCCAGCGACAAATACGGCGCGCAGTGCATCGTGGTCGCCATCGATGCCAAGCGCCAGAGCAGCGGTGGTTGGCACGTCTATACCCACGGCGGACGCAAGGACACCGGCCTGGATGCGGTGGCCTGGGCTGCACGCATGGCCGAATTCGGAGCCGGCGAAATCCTGCTCACCAGCATGGACCGCGACGGCACCAAGATCGGCTTCGACCTTGCCCTCACGCGCGCCGTCAGTGATGCGGTGCCGGTGCCGGTGATCGCTTCGGGCGGCGTCGGTGCGCTGGAACATCTGAGCGACGGCATTCGCCTCGGCGGCGCCGATGCGGTGCTGGCCGCCAGCATCTTCCACTACGGCGAATTCACCGTCGGCCAGGCCAAGGCGCTGCTGGCGCGCGACGGCATCCCGGTCAGGTTGTGACGCACGAAGTCCGCATCATTGGCGGGCAATGGAAGCGCAGCAAGTTGCCGGTGGCTAACAGACCCGGCCTGCGGCCGACGCCCGACCGGGTGCGCGAGACCCTGTTCAACTGGCTCGGCCAGGATCTCACGGGCTGGCGCGTGCTCGACGCGTTTGCCGGCAGCGGCGCACTCGGCTTCGAAACCGCGTCGCGCGGTGCGGCCGAGGTGCTGCTGCTGGAGTCCGATGCGGCGCTCGTGCATAGCCTGGCCGCCGTGAAGGCGCGGCTGCAGGCCGGCGCCGTGCAGGTGATCGCGACCGACGCGCTGGCCTGGCTGGCGCGCTGTGCGCCGGCGCGCTTCGATCTGGTGCTGCTCGATCCGCCGTTCGACGCCAACGTCTTCGACGCCGCGCTGGCCGCTGCCGCGCCGACCGCGGTGCCGGGCGGCTTCATCTACCTCGAAGCACCGCGTGAATTTATGCTTGCACCGCTCGGCTTCACGCGCCACCGCTACCTGCGTGCCGGGGCCGTACACGCGCATCTGTTTGTGCGTGAGCAAGGCTAAACTGTCGCCGCTGCGCCAGCCCATGGATGCCATGACCTCTGTGACCCGCCTGACTGCCGTCTATCCCGGCACTTTCGATCCGATGACGCTTGGGCACCAGGATCTCATCGCGCGCGCCAGCCGCCTGTTCGAGCGCTTGATCGTGGCGGTGGCCGTGGGCCACCACAAGCGCACGCTGTTCAGCATCGACGAACGCCTGGATATTGCACGCACCCTGGCCGCCCCGCATGGCAATGTCGAGGTGCAGGCCTTTCGCGGCCTGTTGCGCGATTTCGTGGTCGGCCACCGCGGCAAGGTGGTGGTGCGCGGCCTGCGCGCAGTGAGCGATTTCGAATACGAGTTTCAGATGGCCGGCATGAACCGCCAGTTGATGCCCGAGGTCGAAACCCTGTTCCTGACGCCGAGCGACCAGTACCAGTACATCAGCGGCACCTTCGTGCGCGAGATCGCCACGCTGGGCGGCGATGTTTCCAAATTCGTGGCCCCTTTGGTGCTCGAAAAGTTGAAGGAGCGCGTGGCCGCCGCGCCCAAGGAATGACGCTGTGGCGTTGACGATCACCGACGAGTGCATCAACTGCGATGTCTGCGAGCCCGAGTGCCCGAACCAGGCCATCTCGATGGGCCCCGACTACTACCGGATCGAGCCCTCGCGCTGCACCGAGTGCGTCGGCCATTTCGACGCACCGCAATGCGTGCAGGTCTGCCCGGTAGCCTGCATCCCGCTGCACCCGCAGCATGTGGAATCGAAGGCAACGCTGTGGGCCAAATACCGGCGCTTGCAGCAGCCCGCCGCACCGGTGGCGGGTGTCGCTCAGGCTTGAGCCGGCGGCTTGGGTTTGCGCTTCTTCTTGGTTGCCGTGGCCGACGCCGCTGACGCCGCCGGCTTGGCCGCCGCCGGGTTGACGATCACGCTTGCGCCCTGTTTGGCCGCCGCGGCCTCCTTGGCCTGACGCTCGCGCGTCATCTTGTCGGCGAGTTTTTCCTCGCGCTTGACGGCATCTTCCGCGGCCTTGCGCTGCTCGGCGCTGCGCTGGTCGTCGGCATTGACCTCGTAGCCGTCCTTGCAAGGCGTTTGCGAATAGACGCGGCCATCCGGCCCGCAGCGAAAAACTTTCTGCGATGCGGTGCCGGCAGCGCTGGCGGCCAACAGCAGCGCAGCGATCAATGTGCCCAGGCGGCAGTTCGTCATGGCATTTTTCCCTCCTGTGTGGGCGCGAGCGTCGGCGCCGGTTTCGGTCGTGACGGTTTGGCATGGATCTTCATCGTTGCGCGCCCCATGTCGCCGGTCAGCAGCAGGTCGAGCACGTCGAGTGTGCGAGCGATGCAATGCTCGATCGCCTGGCGGTGTTCCGGCGACGGTTTCTTCAATACGTAGTCGATGACCTCGGTCCTGACGCCCGGGTGGCCAATGCCCAGGCGCAAGCGCCAGAAGTCGGCACTGCCGAGTTGCGCGACGATATCTTTCAGCCCGTTGTGGCCGGCATGGCTGCCGCCTTGCTTCAACTTCACCTGGCCGGGCAGCAGATCGAGTTCGTCGTGCGCAACCAGGATCTCCTCGGGCGCGATCTTGAAAAACCGCACCAGCGCCGCCACCGACTTGCCCGACAGGTTCATGAAGGTCTGGGGCTCGATCAACCACAAAGGCTCGCGGCCCGGCCGGTTTACGCGCGCGACCAGGCCGTGGTAGCTGCGTTCGAATGCCAGCCGCGCACCGAGCTTGGCGGCCGCCGCATCGATCCACCAGAAGCCGGCGTTGTGCCGCGTGGCGCCGTACTCGGGGCCCGGGTTGCCCAGGCCGACCAGCAATCGAATCGTCATGTTGACGCGATGATAAATGCGTCGCGCAAAAGAAAGGGCCCCGCTGCCGCGGGGCCCCGAGTGTCGGTGCGAGACGATCACTTCTTGTTTTGCTTCTCGGTCTTCTTGGCCTTCTTGTTGTCGGCCGGCGCGGCGGCGATCACGGGCGCCGGAGCGGCTTCTTCAACCTCTTCCTTGGGCACGGTCACGGCCGCGATCACCGGGTTCTTCTTGCCGTGGGTGACGACCTTGACGCCTTCACCGAGCACCAGGTCGCTGACGTGCAGCGACTGGCCCTTGACCAGGTTGCCCAGATCGACGGTCAGGAACTCGGGCAACTGTGCGGCCAGGCACTGGATTTCGACTTCGGTGACGACGTGCGCGACCAGGCATTTGTCGGTCTTGACGGCCGGCGAATTTTCTTCGTTGACGAAGTGCAGCGGCACTTTCTTCGTGATGCGGGTGGTTTCGTCAACCCGCTGGAAATCGACATGCAGCACGATCTGCTTCCAGGCGTGCATCTGGAAGTCGCGCAGCAGCACTTTTTGTATCTTGCCAGCCAGTTCCATTTCGAGCAGCGACGAGTGGAAGGCCTCCTTCTTCAACGCGAAATACAGCGCGTTGTGATCGAGCTCGATCATCGCCGGCGCTCCGGCCCCATAGACGATGCCTGGCACCTTGTTGGTCAGGCGCAGGCGGCGGCTCGCTCCGGTCCCCTGCAACGTACGCTCGAAGGCGACGAATTTCATGGTTTTCACTCCAAAGTGAGAGCCCCGCGACCAGGGCTCCGGGTAAAGGTCCAACCAAGGACCACACAAGACAAGGGCTCCCGCAGGGAGCCCGCTGTCCCTCAAAAATTGCTATTTTGTTCGGCGAACAACGACGCCACCGATTCACCGTCCGAAATGCGCCGGATCGTCTCTGCGAACAAGAAGGCCACCGACAACTGGCGCACCTTCTTGCAGGCTTTCGCCGCATCGGAGAGCGGGATCGTATTGCAGATCACCACCTCGTCGAGCGCCGAGGACTGGATGCGCTCGATCGCCGTGCCCGAAAACACGGCATGCGTGCAATAGGCATAGATGTTCTTTGCGCCGCGTTCCTTCAGCACGTCGGCGGCTTTGACCAGGGTGCCGGCGGTGTCGATCATGTCATCCATGATCACGCAGTTGCGGCTTTCGATCTCGCCGATCACATGCATCACCTCGGACACGTTGGCGGCCGAGCGGCGCTTGTCGATGATGGCCAGGTCGCAACCCAGTTGTTTGGCCAGGGCCCGCGCGCGCACCACGCCGCCGACATCGGGCGAGACCACGATCAGATCGCGATAGTTCTTGCTTTTCAGGTCCGACAGCAGCACCGGCGAGGCATAGATATTGTCCACCGGGATATCGAAGAAGCCCTGGATCTGGTCGGCGTGCAAATCCATCGTCAGCACGCGCTCGACGCCCACCGTCTCGAGCAGGTTGGCCACGACCTTGGCGCTGATCGGCACCCGCTTGCTGCGCGGCCGGCGGTCTTGGCGGGAATAGCCGTAGTACGGAATCACCGCGGTGATGCGGCGAGCGCTGGCGCGCTTCAGGGCATCGACCATGATCAGCAACTCCATCACGTTCTCGTTGGTCGGTGCGCAGGTGGACTGCATCACGAAAACATCGCGGGCGCGCACGTTCTGGTGCAGCTCGACCGTGACTTCGCCGTCCGAGAAGCGGCCGACCGAGGCCTTGCCCAACTCGACACCCAGGTTCGAGGCGATTTCCTGGGCCAATTCCCGGTTGGCATTGCCGGTGAACAGCATGGTGTTGAACAGCACGGCGGTGGCTTTCGAGGGCAGCGGTCGGGTCAGGGCTTTGGATCGCGACGAAGAAGATCTGGCAGGGGAGGAAGGACTCGAACCCTCGCATGTCGGAATCAAAATCCGATGCCTTAACCAACTTGGCGACTCCCCTACACAGGATGGGGGCTCGCGCCACCATCCTAAAACCGATTCAGCCGGCCCAGTCCCGCAGCGGGTGCCGGTCCAGGCTGCGGCACATCCGACCGACCCAGCCCGGCGAAAGTGCTTCCGCCGGCCATGTCACCAAAGGCTGGTCGTCCATGCCGTTTCTTGCAAACACCGCGCTACCCGAGCCCGTCATGCGGCTGTTGCCGAAGTGTTTGGCGATCCATTGGGCGGCCTGGGCCACCTCGGGGCAACAGTCTTCGGCGGGCGGCTGGAGGTCGTTTCGGCCATAAGCCGGGGTCTTCACCCGAGCCCCCTCGTTTGCCGATTCATTTGCGGAATAGGCGAGTTTTGCGGCGTCTGCAAGAAAGCCTGAAAGTATAGCAGCGGGCGTATCGCGGACCAAGGCTGGGTGCTTGAAGATGTCCTGTGTGGCAAGCCCGGCGCCAGGCTTGACGACGGCAAACCATTGCCGCGGTACGGCGATCGGTGTGAGTTGCTCGCCGATGCCTTCGACAAAGGCGTTGTGACCACCGATGAAGAAGGGCACGTCGGCGCCGATTCTCAGCGCCAGTTCCATCAGCCTTTCGCGCGACCAGCCCAGGCCCCAAAGCCGGTTCAGGGCCAGCAAGGTGCTGGCCGCGTCGGAACTGCCGCCGCCCAGGCCGGCGGCCCAGGGTACGCGCTTGTCGATCGAGATGTCGGCGCCGAGTGTGCTGCCGCTTTCGGCTTGAAGGCGCCGCGCTGCGGCGAGGCTCAGGTCGTCGGCCGGCAGTGCGGTGCCGAGGTCGTGGCGCTGCAGGCAGCCGTCGGCGCGGCGCTCGAAGTGCAGCGTATCGGCCCAGTCGATCAGCACGAAGACCGACTGCAGCAGGTGGTAGCCGTCGGCGCGCCGGCCGACCACATGCAGGAACAGGTTCAGCTTGGCCGGCGCCGGCACGTCATGCAGCGCCCTCAAAGTCATTCTGGCTTCTCCAGGCGTGCCCGTACCGACAACGCCGGCGCACGGTCGCGTCCGGCCAGCACCCAGCCTTCGGCAAGGCGAGACAGATCGATGTGCCAGCCGAGCTGCTCGAAGCCGTTGTCGCGGGCCGCACTCGGCGCGCCGGGCCAGGGCCGGCCGCGCAGCCATTCGGCCAGCGCGGCCAGTGGCAACGACTCGCCAAGCAGGTTCTCAGCGAGGGCGTCGAGATCGGCAAAGCGGCGCGTGCCCTCGCTGGTGATGAGCTCCGCCAAGCCCGGCCGCCAGCGCGCCTGGGCTGCCGTGCTGCCCAGCGGCGTGGTCAGTTGCAGAGAGCCGGCCTGGGCGTCGCCGCGCAACTCGAATTGCGTGCTCAGGCTGCGCGCCGGGGCCCCTTCATGCGCTTCGATGCGCAGCGCCAGGCGGCCGGTGAGTTCGGGCGCGGGGCGCGGGGTGGTGGCGCAGGCCGCCAGCAGGGCCAGCGCCAGCGCGCCGGCCAGGAGCTCCAAACGGATCACAACTTGACCTGAAGCCGCGTCAACGTTTCGCGCAAGACCTCGTTGGCCGCATCGCGCTCGCGGCCATCGCGCCAGACGCGGCGCGCTTCGTCGCGGGCGCCGCCGATCCACAACACTTCACCCAGATGGGCGGCGATTTCGCTGTCGGGTCGCGACGCGTAGGCCTGGCGCAGCAGGCGCAGGGCTTCGTCGCGGTTGCCGAGGCGAAACTCGACCCAGCCCAGGCTGTCGGTGATGAAGGGGTCGCCGGGCGCGAGATCGAGCGCTTTCTTGATCAGCGCCTGGGCCTCGGGCAGGCGCTGGCTGCGATCGGCCAGCGAGTAGCCCAGGGCGTTGTAGGCATGGTGGTGGTCGGGCTTGATCTCGATGACCTTGCGCAGCACGCGTTCCATTTCGTCGATGCGCAGCAACTTCTCGGCCATCATGGCCTGCTCGTACAAAAGATCGGCATCGCCAGGGAAACGCTCGCTGGCGGCCACCAGCACGGCGTGCGCGTCGTTCCAGCGCTTGACTTCGCGCAGCACCTGGCTTTCGGCCAACAGCTTGGCGCGGGCGTCTTCGGGGCGCCGCTCGGGCACCTGCTGCACCAGCAGCCGTGCATCGCGCAATTTGCCCTGGCGCGCCAGCAGCATCGCGCGGCGGGTTTGCACTTCGAGCGCGCGCTGCGGGTTGTCGATCTTGTCGAGCCAGGCGTTGGCGGCCTTGGCGTCGCCGCGCTGGTCGGCAGCTTGCGCGAGCATCAGCCAGGCCTGGGTCTGGCCGCCGTCGTTGCCGCGGCTGCTGTCGTCCTCATCGTCGTCGCTGTCGGGCGCGGCGACCGGCCTGACCGACGCCGCCGCAGCGCGTGCGCCAAGAAAGCGTTGCAGCGAGCTTTCGGCGTCGCGCGATTGGCGCAACTCGAGCTGCAGGGCACCCAGGGTGAGCCACGGTGCGGCCAGCTCGGGCCTGTCGCGGGTGACGATCGTCAGCTGCGCGATTGCATCCACATAGCGTTGCGCACCGCTCAGCGCACGCACATAGGCCAATTGCACGGCCACGTCGGCGCCGGGTCGCTGCAGGTGGTTGGCGACCAGGCTTTGCGCGCCGGGCGCCGTGGTCAGCAGGTCCAGCGCCAACAGCACCGGGCCGGTCGCCGACGGGTCTTGTGCCTGGGCCCGCTCGGCCTGCTGCAACGCGCGCGGCGCATCGCCCGCCAGCCACCATGCGCGGCCACTGGCCACGTGCGCTGCGGTGCGCGTGGCTGGCGCATGCGCCGCTTGCGTGTAGGGTTGAAGCAGATCCTCGATCAACACGGCCGCCTGGCGTCTGTCGCCCGCGCGCTGGAACAGGCGCGGCAGGGTGGCGATCAGCGCTGCGCGCTCGGTTTCGGGTGTGCGCGCCAGCAGCAGCTTCAAAGGCTCGGCGACTTCGGCGCTGCGATTCAGTGCTGCCAGCAACTGAAGTTCGTAGCGCAGCGCCTCCGACGACTGCGGCAGCGTCTGCCGCCAGGCGCGGGCGGCGGCCAGTGCCTGGTCACCGGCGCGTGCCTGCAGCGCGACATCGACGCTGCGCTTGAACAGCGACTCGTCGCGCGTACGCCGTGCTGCGTCGAGCAGCACGGCGTGGGCGTTGCCCGCTTGGCCATTGCGCAATTCGATCTCGCCGATCAGCAGTTGGTAGAAGAGCGGAGCGTCGAGGGCCGAACGCGCCAGCTCAGTCACTGTATTCGGCGCGACGGTGCCTGGCGTGCCGGGCGCCTGTGCCAGGGTAGCCGCGGTCGCGAGTGCCGCTGCGGCCAGCGCGAGCGATCGCCGGGCGAGCCGGGCGCGATGACGGTGGGCGGCGTGGTCAGGCATCGGTGTCCTTCGCGATTCGGTTCATTCTAGGAGTCTCGCGCCGTGCCGGCGTTCAACGCGCGGTCTCCTATCATTGTGGCCATGCCCGAATTGCCCGAGGTGGAAGTCACGCGCCGCAGCTTTGCCGAGCGCATCGCCGGCGCGCAGGTGCTCGGCGTTCGCCTCGGTGCGCCCTTGCGCTGGCCGCTGGGATGCCGGCCGGCGGCATTGGTTGGCCGCCGCGTCGGTCTGGCCACGCGGCGCGGCAAATACCTGTGGTTGCCGTTGGTGCGCGCCGAGCCGCCCGGCACTGAAGGCGTGGGTGGCTTGTTGATGCACCTGGGCATGTCCGGCTCGCTGGCCTTTACCGAAACCGGCGCGCTCGCGCCGCCGGCCAAGCACGATCATTTCGACCTCGTGACCACCCGCGGTGTGTTGCGCCTGACCGACCCGCGGCGCTTTGGCGCCGTGGTTTGGTCACCGGCCCTGGATGCGCCACCGGCCGCCACTTTGCTGTCGCGGCTGGGTGCGGAGCCATTCGACGAAGCCTTGACGCCGGCCCGTTTTCACGCCGCGCTGCAATTGCGCCGCACGGCTGTGAAAACGGCCCTGCTGGCGGGCGACATCGTCGTTGGCGCCGGCAACATCTACGCCTGCGAGGCGCTGTTCGCAGCCGGCATCGACCCGCGCACGCGCTGCCACAAGCTGTCGCGCCCGCGCGCGGAGCGCTTGCTGGCCTGCGTTCGCGCGACGCTCGCGCGTGCGCTCGAACTCGGCGGCTCCTCATTGCGCGACTTTCGCGATGCGCACGGCAGCGACGGCGCCTACCAGCTCGAAGCCCGCGTCTATGGCCGCGCGGGCCTGCCCTGCGAGCGCTGCGGCACGGCGCTGCGGCGCATCGTGCAGGCCCAGCGCTCGACCTTCTTTTGCCCGGCCTGCCAGAAACGCTGATGCGAAGACCGCTGCGGCCGGCCCTTGCGCGACAAGCTGCACGAGCTGTTGCCAGGCGCTGTCAGCAGATGTATCGCTGGCTGCGGCGGTGCGGGCCCTTGCGCTAGGATGCCGCGGCGCCAGCTTGGCGTGGTTCGATCGCACCCGCAGCCGTCCTGCATGGAACTCTCCCTCGCCGGTCAACTCGACGCCCTTGCCGTATGGCGCCGCGGCCTCGACCGCCAGGCGGCGGATTTGTCGCGCTTCCTGCTCGACCATGACCTGCTCGACGATGCCAGCGAGCGCAAGCTCGCGGCACTGCGCGAACGCCTGGCTTCGGACCGCCTGTGCCTGGCCTTCGTGGCCGAGTTCTCGCGCGGCAAGTCGGAGCTGATCAACGCCATCTTCTTTGCCGACACCGGGCGGCGCATCCTGCCGGCCACGCCGGGCCGGACCACGATGTGCCCGGTCGAACTGGGCTACGAACCCAACACACCCGCGCTGCTGGCGCTGTTGCCGATCGACACCCGGCTCGAAGCCCAGTCGCTGGCCGAGTTGCGCGAGCGGCCCGAGCTGTGGACCCGCATCCGCCTGGACGCCGACTCCCCCGAGCGCCTGGCCGAGGCCCTGACCGAAGTCATGCGCACCCGGGCCGTCAGCGTCGCCGCCGCGCGTGCGCTCGGTTTCTGGCACGACGATGCGCCCGACGACAACCCGCCGCTGCTGGCCGAAGGCCTGGTCGAGGTGCCGGCCTGGCGCCACGCCGCCATCAACTACCCGCACCCGCTGTTGAAGCGCGGCCTGGTGGTGCTCGACACGCCGGGCTTGAATGCCATCGGTGCCGAGCCGGAACTCACCTTGTCGCTGTTGCCGGCGGCGCATGCGGTGGTTTTCATCCTCGGCGCCGACACGGGGGTCACCAAATCGGACCTGGCGGTCTGGCGCGACCACCTGGGCGGCCAGTCGATGACACGCTTTGTGGTGCTGAACAAGATCGATGCGCTGGCCGACCCGCTGCTGTCGGAAGATGCCGTGCGCGAGCAGATCGAGCAGCAGTGCCGCAACACGGCGGTGACGCTCGAAGTCGAGCGCGAACGCGTCTATCCGCTGTCGGCGCGCCAGGCGCTGGCAGGGCGCATCGACGGCGATGCCGGCGCGCTCGAAGCCAGCCGCCTGCCGGCACTGGAAGACGCCATGGCCACGCAGTTGCTGCCGCGCCGCCGCGAGGTGATCGAACGCCTGGTGGCCGACACCGCGCAGGGCGTCGAGCAGCAGGCTTCGCGCCGGCTGACCGACCAGCGCCGCCAGATCGCCGAGCAGATGCTCGAGCTGCGCGGCCTGCGCGGCAAGAACAGCGGCAAGGTGCAGGTGATGATCGAACGTGTCGATCGCGAGATGCACGATTTCGAGCGCTGCACCGAACGCCTGGTGGCGCTGCGCGGCGTGCATGCGCGCATGCTGCGCGAGCTGCTGGTCGGCCTGTCCAGCGACGAATTGCGCGACGAGGTGGCGCAGATGCAGCGCCAAGCCAGTGCCACCTTGTTCAACCTGGGCGCGAAGAAGGCCTTCCTCGCCCTGTGCCAGCGCCTGCGCGAGCGCATCGTGCTGGCGCGTCGCCGCGGCCAGGAAATCCACGACATGCTGCAGGCCAGCTTTGGCCGGCTCAACAGCGAATTTGGGTTTGCGCTGTCGCTGACCCGGCTGCCTTCGCTCGACCGCTGCGACCGCGAACTGGAGTTGATCGAGCGCAGCTACGCGCAGTATCTCGGGCTGTCGCAGGCGCTGCGCCTGGCCGAGCCGCGCTTCATGGAGCAATTTCGCCGCATGCTGCTGTCCAAGCTGCGCATGGCCTTCGAGAACGCCAGCGGCGAAGTCGAGTTGTGGCACAAGTCGGCCTCCAACCAGGTCGATTCGCAACTGCGCGAGCGCCGCCGCGGCTTCAAGCGTCGGCGTGACGGGCTCGAACGCATCCAGGCCGCGGCCGGCGACCTCGACCACCGCATCGGTGACCTCGAATCGCAAGACGCGCGTTGGCAGCACCTGGCTACGCGCGTGCGCGGCTTCACGGCGGCGCTGGTCGAGGCTGGGTCGGCCACCGCGCCGGCGGCCGACGCCGGCGTGCCGCAGCGCGCCACGCCGACGCTGTCGGTGGTTGCGTCGCGCACTGCCGCTGGGTGAACCGAACAGGTTCTCATCGGGTGGGTGAGCTGGCTGCGAAGCTCATCGCCTGGCAGCAACGGCACGGGCGCCACAACCTGCCCTGGCAAGGCAGCCGCGACCCCTACCGCGTGTGGCTGTCGGAAATCATGCTGCAGCAGACGCAGGTGGCGACGGTGCTCAACTACTACCCGCGCTTCCTGGCCCGCTTTGGCGATGTCCGTTCGCTGGCCGCCGCGCCGCTGGACGATGTGCTTGCCCTGTGGAGCGGCTTGGGCTACTACAGCCGTGCGCGCAACCTGCACCGATGCGCGCAGTCGGTGGTCGGGGCGCATGGCGGCGAGTTTCCGCGCAGCGCCGCGGCGCTGGCCGAGTTGCCCGGCATCGGCCGCTCGACGGCTGCGGCGATCGCGGTCTTTTGCTTTGGCGAACGCGCCGCGATCCTGGACGGCAACGTCAAGCGCGTGTTGACGCGTGCCATCGGCTACGGCGACGACCTGGCTGTCGTCGCCGCCGAACGCACGCTGTGGCAGCGCGCCGAGGCGCTGCTGCCTGCAAGCGGTATCGAGGCCTACACCCAAGGTCTGATGGATCTGGGCGCCACGCGGTGCAGCGTGCGCCGGCCGCAGTGCAATGCGTGCCCGTTGCATGCGCTGTGTGTCGCACGCCGCGAAGGCGCGCCCGAACGCTATCCGGTCAAGACGCGCAAGCTCGAGCGCAGGCAACGCAGCAACGCGATGCTGTGGCTCAGCGACGGCGATCGCGTGTGGCTGGTCCAGCGCCCGTCGCATGGGGTGTGGGCCGGGCTGTGGAGTCTGGCGCTGTACGACTCGCTCGACCAGTTGCAGGCGCTGGCGGCCGCCTGGCCTGGCCACGGTGAAGGCCTGGCCCCGGTCGATCACTCGTTGACCCATTTCGACTGGCACCTGCAACCGTGGCGGCAGCAACTGCCGCGGCGACTCTCGGCCGCCCGACGTGCCGCGCTCGACGCCGAACTGCCGGCAGGACGCTGGTTCACGATCGAGCAGGCGCTGCAACTCGGCTTGCCGGCGCCCGTGCGCAGGCTGCTGGCATCGACGTAGCCCGGCCTCCAAGACGCCTGCGGCGTCGCCCGGCGGCCCGGTGCGGGCTAGACCACGCCCTGGCCGCGCAGGTATTCGTCCACCAGGCGCAGCCGAAGCTGCGGCTCGGGCAGCACCATCAGGCGCTGCTTGGCGGCCAGCGAGATCGGCAGGATCTCGCACCAGCGGTTGGCGACCCAGCCCGCATCGTCGAAACGGTAGGGTTCGATGAAAGGCGTGCTGCCCTGCGTGCGCAGCGCGCCGATGGCATTGGCCAGGGCTTTCACGGTGGGCCGCAGGGCGTCCTCGGGTACCAACACCTCGTCGTCGGGCCGGCCGGTCACATCGGCCAGCCACAGGCCGTCGTTCTGCTGGCGCGCCTGGCCGTCGATCGCGAAGCGCTGCGTGCCGGTGCAGCGCAGTTGCAGGATGCCGGCCTGCTCGGCATCGACAGCGTCGATGCGTGCGAGCACGCCCTCGCGTTCGAAGCGCACGCCGTCGCGGCTGACATCCGAGCCCTGGCGCAGGCAGACCACCCCGAAGAACGCACGCTCGCGCAGGCAGCGGCCGACGAGGTCGAGATAGCGCGCCTCGAAGACCTTGAGCGGCAGCAGCGCACCGGGGAAGAGCACGCTTTGCAGCGGGAACAGCGCCAGCTCGAACGGCGCCGGCCCGCGCCCAGCCGTTACTTCAGCCATCGCTCGCGCGCGTCCTGCTCGCGATGGCGCACCAGCGTGGCCCCGCGCGCTGCGAAGCGCGCGGCCAATTGCTCGGCGGCATAGACCGAGCGGTGCTGGCCGCCGGTGCAGCCGACAGCCACCGTGAGATAGCTGCGCTGGTCGTCGATGAAGGCGTCGAGCCAGCGCGCCAGAAAGGCTTCGATCTGTGCCAGCATTTCGCCGACTTCGGGCTGCGCGGCCAGGTAGGCCGCCACCGCCGCGTCGCGGCCGTTGAGCGGGCGCAACTCGCGGATGTAGTGCGGGTTGGGCAGCATGCGCAGGTCGAAGACATAGTCGGCGTCCAGCGGCACGCCATACTTGAAGGCGAAAGACTCGAACACCAGGGTCAGGCCGGTGCGTGGCGCACCGACCGCCTGGCGCAACCACAGGCGCAGTTGTGCCGGGCGCAGCTGGCTGGTGTCGATGACGGTGGAGACTTCGCGCAGCTCGGCCAGCAATTCGCGCTCGAGCTCGATGGCCTCGATCAGTGCATGCTGCGCATCGCCGCCGCCGCCGGCCTCGGCGCTGAGCGGGTGCGGCCGCCGCGTTTCGGAAAACCGCCGTACCAGCGCGTCGGTGCCGGCGTCGAGGAAGAACGATTCAATCGCCACGCCTTCGCTGCGCAGTTCGTCGATCAGCGGCAGCAGGTGCGGCAGCGATCCGGCGCTGCGCACATCGACGGCGATCGCGACGCGGCGGATGCCGCCGCTGCGCAGGCGCTCGAGGCGCAGAAAGTCGCGCAGCAGTTCGGGCGGCAGGTTATCGACGCAGAAATAGCCGGCGTCTTCGAGTGCGTGCAGGGCCACCGATTTGCCCGAGCCCGAGATGCCGGTGACCAGTACGACCCTGTGTTCGGCGCCGGCTGCAGCAGCGGCGGCGGCGGTGGCGGTGGCGGTGGCGGTATTCGTCATCTTCGTCAGGCGCGGCTGCGGCGCGGTTTGCCGGGCGCAGCCGTTGCCGGCATGGCGGTGGTGGCGTGTTCGATCAACTGCTGCGCATGCGCCAGGCTGGTAGCCAGGCGCTCGCCGCCGAGCATGCGGGCGACTTCGGCGACGCGCGCTTCGCTGTACACCGGCCGCACGTCGCTGGCGGCGTGGCCGCCGCTCATCGATTTACTGACGATCAGGTGCTGGTCGGCGCAGGCGGCCACCTGGGCCAGGTGCGTGACCGCCAGCACCTGGCGCTCGCGGCCGAGTTGCTTCATCAGGCGACCGACGGTGTCGGCCACGGCACCGCCGATGCCGGCGTCGATCTCGTCGAAGATCAGGGTGCCGGCGCCGCCGGCGTTGTCGCGGGCGGTGGTCACTGCAATGGCCAATGCAAGGCGCGACAACTCGCCCCCGGACGCGACCTTGGCCAGGGCGCGCGGCGTACTGCCGGCATGCCCGGCCACGCGCAATTCGACTGCTTCGAGGCCGCAGGATTGCGGTACGGCCTGCGCCTCGAGCGCAACCTCGAAGCGCCCGCCGGCCATGCCGAGATGCTGCATGGCTTGCGTGACTGCGTCGGCGAGCTTGGGTGCCGCGCGCAGGCGCGCCGCGCTGACACGGGCGGCCTCGGCGCGCCAGGCCTGTTCGGCACCCTGCAGTGCATGTTCGAGTGCTGCGGTGTCGGTGGCGGCGGCGAGCTGGCGCAATTCGTCCTGCCATTGCTTGAGTTGGCTGGACAGGTCAACGGGCGCCCGGCGGTAGCGGCGAGCCAGGCTGATCCAGGCCGCCAGCCGCGCATCGAGCGCGGCCAGGCGCTCGGGGTCGATGTCGGTGTGTTGCAGGTAGCCCGACAGCGTGTGGGCCGCGTCCTGCAACTGTGCCTGTGCGTCTTGTACCACTTCGAGCACGGGGGCCAGGCGGGCGTCGAAGCGGGCCACGTCGGCCAGCGCGTCGCTCGCGTTTTGGACCATCGCCGCGGCATTGTTGTCGGCCGCGGACAGGGCTTCGAGCGCGTTGCGCGCGGCGTCGATCAGCGCCTGGGCATGGGCCAGGCGCTGATGCTCCGCGTTCAACGCGTCCCACTCGCCGTCGGCCGGCGCCAGGCGCTCGATTTCGCCGACCTGCCACGCCAGCCGTTCGTGTTCGCGTTCGATATCGGCGCTGTGGCTGCGCGCTCGGTCGAGGGCCACGTTTGCCGCCCGCCACTGCGACCACAGTGCGGCCAGCGGGCGCACATCGACACCGGCCTGCGCATCGAGCAGCTCGCGCACGGCGGCCGGCCGCGTCAGGCTTTGCCAAGCATGTTGGCCGTGGACTTCGAGCAGGTGCCCGGCGGTCTCGTGCAATTGCGCGATCGTTGCCGGGCTGCCGTTGATCCAGGCCCGGCTCTTGCCCTGGCTGTCGATCGTGCGCCGCAGCAGCAGGCTGTCGGCGGCATCGAAGCCACCTTCTTCGAGCCAAGCGGCCAGCGTCGGCGGCGTGTCGAACTCGGCCGCGATCTCGGCACGCCGGGCACCTTCGCGCACCACGCCGACATCGCCACGGCCGCCAAGCGCGAGCTGTACGGCGTCGATCAGGATCGACTTGCCGGCGCCGGTTTCACCACTGAGCACGGTGAAGCCGGCACTGAACTCGACTTCGAGTGCCGGGACGATGACGAAATCGCGCAGCGCCAGGCGCCTGAGCATCAAACCACCCCTTCGTGCCAACGAAGTTTGCGCCGCAGCGTGGCGTAATAACTCCAGCCGCGCGGGTGCAGAAAGCGCACCTTGTGCTCCGAGCGGCGCACGCGCACCTGGTCGCCGCGCAGCAGGCTGGCCAGGCTCTGCATGTCGAAGTTGGCCGAGGCATCGCGGGCGGCGACGATTTCGATGCGGATCTCGCCGGCATCGGGCAGCACGATCGGCCGGTTGGACAGGGTGTGCGAAGCGATCGGCACCAGCACCCAGGCGGCGATGCCGGGATGCAGGATCGGCCCGCCGGCCGACAGCGCGTAGGCCGTGGATCCCGTCGGCGAGGCCACGATCAGGCCGTCGGCACGCAGGTTGGCGACGAACTCGTCGCCGATGTCGATTTTCAACTCGACCATGCTGGCCGTGGCGCCACGGCTGACCACCACGTCGTTCATCGACAGGCCCTCGAAGATGCACGCGCCGTCGCGCCAGACGCCGCCTTCGAGCATCGAGCGGTGCTCTTCTTCGTGGTCGCCGGCGATCATCGGCGCCAGCGCTTCGCGGAACTGGCCGACCGGTATGTCGGTGATAAAGCCCAGCCGGCCCTGGTTGATGCCGATCAGCGGGATGTTGTTGCGCGCCAGTTCGCGCGCAATGGCGAGCATGGTGCCGTCGCCGCCCACCACCACCGCCAGATCGCATAACGCGCCGATCTCGGCGGTGGAGAGTGCGCCGTAGCCGGTGAGGCCGGTGTTGTTGGCGGTGGCGCGCTCGAACGACACATCCAGGCCCTCGCGCACCAGGAAACGCGCCAGGGCGTCGAGCAACTCGCGCATGCCCTGCGCCTGATGCTTGCCGACGATCGCCACATGACGGAAGCGCTTGGACATAGGGCGAGAATTACACCATAGGGGCGCGGCCTACAATGATTTTCGAAGCCATGGACGAGCGAGCCAAAACCCTGCTTAAAGCGTTGGTCGAGCGCTATATCGCCGACGGCCAGCCGGTGGGCTCGCGCACGCTGTCCAAAGCCTCCGGCCTCGAACTCAGCCCGGCGACGATCCGCAACGTGATGGCCGACCTGGAAGATCTGGGCCTGATCGCCAGCCCGCACACCAGCGCCGGGCGCGTGCCCACCGCGCGCGGCTACCGGCTGTTCGTCGATACGATGCTGACGGCGCGCCCACTCGACTTTGAAAATGCAGCGCCGGAAATGTCCGCGGTGTGCAGCCAGCTGCAGCCCGACCAGCCGCAGCGCGTGATCGCCAATGCGGCGCACTTGCTGTCCAGCCTGTCGAACTTTGTCGGCGTGGTCACGGCGCCGAAGAAAGCCGGTGTGTTCCATCACATCGAGTTCCTGCGCCTGGGTGAGCGGCGCGTGCTGCTGATCCTGGTGTCGCCCGAAGGCGATGTGCAAAACCGGGTGATCATGACCGCGCGCGACCATCCGCAGGTCGAGCTGGTCGAAGCCAGCCAGCACCTCAACAGCCACTACGCCGGCCTGACGCTCGACGCGGTGCGCGATCGCCTGCAGCACGAAGTCGAGGCCCTGCGCGGCGAGATTGCGGCGCTGATGCAGGCCGCGGTGCAGGCCGGCACCGAAGCGATGACCGAAGCCACCGAGCAGGTGGTGGTCAGCGGCGAGCGCAACCTGCTTTCCGTGCAGGATTTCGGCAACGACATGGGCTCGCTGCGCAAGCTGTTCGATCTGTTCGAGCAGAAGACGCAGTTGATGCGCCTGCTGGACGTGAGCAGCCGCGCCGAAGGGGTGCGCATCTACATCGGCGGCGAGAGCCGCGTGGTGCCGTTCGAGGCGCTGTCGGTGGTCAGCGCCCCCTACGAAGTCGATGGCCAGGTGGTCGGCACGCTGGCCGTGATCGGGCCCACGCGCATGGCCTACGAGCGCATGATCCAGATTGTCGATATCACTTCGCGCCTGGTCAGCAACGCCTTGTCGGCGCCACGCTGACATGCGCTTGCATGGCGCCGCGCCGCGGCCCGACGATGGTGGCGAGGAAAACCTGGTGCAAAACAAGCCCATGACCGGCGTGACGGCAACCAACCGGCCCACCTGCCCCGAGTGCGGTGCCGCAGTCGATCGCATCGCGCGCCGCTGGCTCGACCGACTCCTCAGCCTGTTCACGCCGGTACGCCGCTACCGCTGCCGTTCGATGGCCTGTGGCTGGGAGGGCCAGCTGCG
Organism: uncultured Burkholderiales bacterium; assembly: GCA_902825995.1. Classification (GTDB taxonomy): domain Bacteria; phylum Pseudomonadota; class Gammaproteobacteria; order Burkholderiales; family Burkholderiaceae_C; genus CADEEN01. Next base: position 5,079 of record CADEDE010000021.1, on the reverse strand, counting down.
TAACAGGCGCTTTTCGCTGCCGGCCAGTGACCGGGAAAAGCGCTACGACCGGCGCATCGACGCACCCTAGGCGGGTCGAGAATCGTTCGATGAACGCCAGAACCATCCCCCTATTCGCCGCCGACGCTGCTCGCCAACGCAAGCGCGAGGCGCCGAAGGGGCGTGCGGTCGATCCTGCCGCGCTCGATGAAGTGCGCGCCCTGCTGGGCCATGCGTCGCGGGCGCGCGACCAGTTGATCGAGCACCTGCATCGCCTGCAGGACCACTGCGGTCACCTCGGCGCCCGCCACCTCGCGGCCCTGGCATGCGAGATGGGGCTGGCGCAGACGGAGGTGTATGAGGTTGCGACCTTCTATCACCGCTTCGATGTGGTCAAGGAGGGGCAGGCGATACCGGCACCGCTCACGGTGCGTGTTTGCGACGGCCTGGCGTGCGAGATGGCCGGTGCGCAGGAATTGCTGGCGCGCTTGCCCAAGATGCTCGGCAAGGAAGTGCGCGTGATCGCTGCGCCGTGCATCGGGCGTTGCGAGCAGGCGCCAGCGGTCGTTGTCGGCCAGCGACCGGTGCCGAACGCGACGGCCGACGAAGTCGCGGCCACCGTGAAGGCCGGCACCAGGATCCACGCGCCCGCAGGCTTCATCGACCGCGCCGCCTACGAAGCGCAGGGCGGCTACCGCCTGCTCCAGCAGTGCATCGCGGGCGAGCGTGAAGTCCAGAGCGTCATCAAGACGATGGAGGATTCGGGCCTGCGCGGCCTGGGCGGCGCGGGCTTTCCGGCCGGGCGCAAGTGGCGCATCGTTCGCGGTGAAGCTGCGCCGCGCCTGATGGCGGTGAATATCGACGAGGGCGAGCCGGGCACCTTCAAGGACCGCGTCTATCTGGAGCGCGACCCGCACCGCTTTCTCGAAGGCATGCTGATCGCGGCCTGGGCCGTCGGCATCGCGCGCATCTACATCTACCTGCGCGACGAATACCACGGCTGCCGCGCCATGCTCGAAGCCGAACTGGCGAAGCTGCGCGCCGCGCCGCCGCACCCTGGCCTGCCCGACGTGATCCTGCGCCGCGGCGCCGGCGCCTATATCTGCGGCGAAGAGTCGGCGATGATCGAATCGATCGAAGGCAAGCGCGGCATGCCGCGTCTGCGCCCGCCCTATGTGGCGCAAGTCGGTTTGTTCGGCCGCCCGACCCTGGAGCACAACTTCGAGACCCTGTACTGGGTGCGCGAGATCCTGGAAAAGGGCGGTGCGTGGTTCACCTCGCACGGCCGCAATGGCCGCCAGGGACTGCGTTCGTTTTCGGTCTCGGGCCGTGTCAAGAGCCCGGGCGTCAAGCTCGCGCCGGCCGGCATCACGATCCGCGAATTGATCGACGAATTCTGTGGCGGCATGTCGGACGGTCATGCCTTCTACGCCTACCTGCCGGGCGGCGCCTCGGGCGGCATCCTGCCGGCGACGCTGGGCGATATCCCGCTCGACTTCGATACCTTGCAGCCCTACGGTTGCTTCATCGGTTCCGCTGCGGTGATCGTGCTCTCGGACCAGGACACCGCCACCGTTGCCGCCCGCAACATGATGCGATTCTTCGCGCATGAATCCTGCGGCCAATGCACGCCTTGCCGCAGTGGCACCGCCAAAGCCTCGGCGCTGATCGACCAGCCGAAGTGGGATTTGCCGCTGCTGGCCGATTTGTCGCAGGTGATGCGCGAGGCCTCGATCTGTGGCCTGGGCCAGGCCGCGCCGAACCCGGTCGATTGCGTGATCAAATATTTCCCGCAGGAGCTTGCCTGATGAGCCCGCCGGTACCGCTGATGAGCGGCGCAATGGTCAGCTTCGAGCTCAACGGCCGCGTGGTGACCGGCGGCGCCGACGAGACGATCATCGAAATCGCCCAGCGCGAAGGAATCGCGATCCCGCACCTTTGCTACAGGCCCGGCCTCGAAGAAGTCGGCAACTGCCGCGCCTGCGTGGTCGAGATCGGCGGCGAGCGTGTGCTGGCACCGTCATGCTGCCGCCATCCGAGCCAGGGCATGACGGTCACGACCGACAGCGAACGCGCCGTCAAGTCGCAGAAGATGGTGCTCGAGCTGTTGCTGGCCGACATGCCCGAGCGCGAATACACGCGGCACAACGAGGTCGATCAGTGGGCCGACAAACTCGGCGTTGGCAAACCGCGCTTTGCGGCGCGCGCGCAGCCGTCGGCGGATGTATCGCACCCCGCGATTGCGGTCAACCTGGACGCCTGCATCCAGTGCACACGCTGCCTGCGCGCCTGCCGCGACGAACAGGTCAATGACGTGATTGGCCTGGCGTTCAGAGGCGAGCAGGCGAAGATCGTTTTCGACATGGACGATGCGATGGGCGCCTCGACCTGCGTGGCTTGCGGCGAATGCGTGCAGGCCTGCCCCACCGGCGCGCTGATGCCCGCGCGCGAGGTCGCGCTCACGGTGCCCGACAAACAGGTCGAGTCGCTGTGCCCCTTCTGTGGCGTCGGCTGCCAACTCACCTACCAGGTCAAGGACAACCGGATCCTCTACATCGAGGGCCGTAACGGCCCGGCCAACCAGGGCCGCCTGTGCGTGAAGGGCCGCTACGGTTTCGACTATGTGCACCACCCGCAGCGCCTGACCAAGCCGCTGATCCGCCGCACCGACGCGCCGCCGAAAAGTGTCATGACGGGCGATGACTTCACGATGGACCCGACGCGGGTGATGGACATCTTCCGCGAAGCGAGCTGGGACGAAGCCATCGCCTTCGCCGGCGGTGGCCTCAAAGCCATCCGTGACCGGCACGGAAAGAAGTCGCTGGCCGGTTTCGGTTCGGCCAAAGGCAGCAACGAAGAGGCCTACCTGTTCCAGAAGCTGGTGCGCACCGGCTTCGGCAGCAACAACGTCGACCACTGCACGCGGCTGTGCCACGCCTCGTCCGTGGTGGCCTTGCTCGAAGGCATCGGCTCGGGCGCGGTGAGCAACCCGGTGATGGACGTGACCCAGGCCGAGGTCGTGTTCCTGATCGGCGCGAATCCGACCGTGAACCACCCGGTGGCCGCCACCTTCATCAAGAACGCGGTCCGCAACGGCACCAAGCTGATCGTGCTCGACCCGCGGCGCTCCGACCTGGCGCGCCTGGCGCACCGCTTCCTGCAGTTCAAGCCCGACACCGACGTGGCGATGTTGAACGCGATGATGAATGTCATCGTCAGCGAGGGCCTGGTCGACGAGGCCTTCATCGCCGGCCGCACGATCGGCTATGACGAGTTGCGCCAGAACGTCGAGGGCTACACGCCCGAGGCGATGGCCCCGATCTGCGGCATCGATGCCGAGACCCTGCGCTATGTGGCGCGGCTGTATGCCAAGAGCAAGGCCTCGATGATCCTGTGGGGCATGGGCATCAGCCAGCATGTGCACGGCACCGACAACGCGCGCTGCCTGATCGCCCTGGCGTTGATGACCGGCCAGATCGGCCGTCCCGGTACCGGCCTGCATCCGCTGCGCGGCCAGAACAACGTGCAGGGCGCGTCGGATGCGGGCCTGATCCCGATGATGCTGCCCGACTACCAGCATGTCTCGAACCCGGCCACGCGCGCGCGCTTCGAGGCGGCGTGGAAGCTCGCACCCGGCACGCTCGACGCCGAGGTCGGCCTGACCGTGGTCGAGGTCATGCACGCCATCAAGCAGGGCAGCGTCCGCGGCATGGTTGTGCAGGGCGAAAACCCGGCCATGTCCGACCCCGATGCGAACCACGCGCGCGAGTCGCTCGCCGCGCTCGAGCACCTGGTGGTGCAAGACATCTTCCTCACCGAAACCGCCTACCTGGCCGACGTGATCCTGCCGGCCAGCGCCTTCCCCGAAAAGACCGGCACGTTCACCAATACCGACCGCCTGGTCCAGATGGGCCGCCAGGCCATAGCGCCGCCGGGCGACGCGCGGCAAGACCTGTGGATCACCCTGCAGATCGCCAACCAGCTCGGCTGCGGCTGGCACTACGACCACGTGTCGGAAGTCTTCGACGAGATGCGCCACACCATGCCCAGCATCGCCGGCATCACCTGGGAGCGCCTGGAGCGCGAGCATGCCGTCACCTATCCCTGCGAGAAGGAAGGCGACCCGGGCCAGTCGGTGGTTTTCACCGACCGCTTCCCGCGCGAAGGCGGCAAGGCGCGCTTCGTGCCCGCCGACATCATTCCGGCCAACGAGCGGCCCGACGCCGAGTACCCGATGGTGCTGATCACCGGCCGCCAGTTGGAGCACTGGCACACCGGCAGCATGACCCGCCGCGCCGCCGTGCTCGACGCCATCGAGCCCGACCCGACGGCGCTGATCCACCCGCTCGACCTGTCGGCGATGGGCGCCCGGCCGGGTGACGTGGTGACGCTCGCGTCGCGCCGCGGTGAGGTCTCGCTCTTTGCCCGTACCGACGACGGCACGCCGCGCGGCGTGGTGTTCGTGCCCTTCTGCTACTACGAGGCGGCGATCAACAAGCTGACCAATGCCGCGCTCGATCCGTTTGCGAAGATCCCCGAATTCAAGTACTGCGCGATCCGCGTCGAGCGTGGCGGTGATGCGCCGCAACAGGGCAGTTTCGGCGGCGGGCAGGCGCTGCAACTGCCGCCTGCCTGAAGCCAAACCCGGGCTGTCCCTAGAATCGCCCGCTCGGGCCGTTAGCTCAGTTGGTTAGAGCAGAGGACTCATAATCCTTTGGTCGTTGGTTCAAGTCCAACACGGCCTACCAGATTTACTGGTGTTTTTTGATAGCGATTACTAACATTCAGGAGTCGCTTTCGAGCTGGTGCCAGTCTGGTGCCAGTTTTGGGGCGAATGCTGCTCATCCTGGGTGCCATGGTTCGCGTCACGGTGATTCATTGGCGCGGGACGCGTTCAACGTGCGCTCAGCCTCGGCAAGGCGGGCCATCACAACCTCGAACTCGGGCGGCGCAGTGATGAACATGGCGCGCATCTGCGCGTAGTCGCGCGCCAGGGCGGCGAGCCGCGCGTCGGCAGGCAGCAAGCGAAGCGTGCCTGGCACGGCCTGTTGGCGCCGACCGAAAACTGAGCCACTTATGAGGGTTGTGCCGACCCAAAAC
>CADEDE010000020.1 GCA_902825995.1 uncultured Burkholderiales bacterium | reverse complement strand
GCTGAGTTGCCATCATCGGCCGGGCTTCGTAGCGTCTGCCGCCCAGACTCCTAGCCCGCGCCGGGCCGCCGCAGGCGGCTTGGGGGGCCAAGCCTAGCGGCCGGCCGGGCGCGCGGCCATCCCTAGACACTGGCCCCACAATGCCTCGATGACTCGCGAGGCCCGCCTCGGGCCGGCCCTGGCCCTGACTTTCAACGCCTTCGTCTGGGGTCTGTCGTGGTGGCCGTTGCGCCAGCTCGAAGGCGCTGGCCTGCACCCGCTGTGGGCCACCGTGCTGATCTATACCGTTGCGGTGGCGGTCATCACGCTGGCGCGGCCGGCGGCCTGGCGCGAGCTGTTCAGCCACCCGGCGTTGTGGCTTTTGGTGCTGGCCTCGGGCAGCACCAATGCCGCATTCAACTGGGCCGTCACGATCGGCGATGTGCTGCGCATCGTGCTGCTGTTTTATCTGATGCCGCTGTGGGTCGTGCTGCTGGCGTGGCTGTTGCTGAACGAGCGGCTGACGGCGGCGGCTCTGCTGCGCGTGGCGCTGGCCCTGGCCGGAGCGATGGTCATCCTCTGGCCGCCCGGCGGCGGGCTGCCGCTGCCGCGCACGCTGGCCGAGGGGCTCGGCGTGCTCGGCGGCTTTTCCTTCGCCCTCAACAATGTGATGCTGCGGCGCGAAGCGGCGCGCTCCGAGGGTGCGCGCGCACTGGCCATGTTCGTCGGCGGCGTGCTGGTGGCGGGGCTGTTGATCGCGCTGCTCACACCCGCCGGCGTCGTGCCGGCACTGCCGCCGACGGCGCCCGGCTGGACGATCGGCGCGCTGCTGCTGGCCGCATTGTTCCTGGCCGGCAACCTGGCGCTGCAATATGGCGCCACGCGATTGCCGGCCAACGCCACCGCGGTGATCATGCTCACCGAAGTGCTGTTTGCCAGCGGTTCGGCCCTGGCGTTGGGCGCCGGCACCCTCGATGCACGCCTGGCCATCGGCGGCACGGCGATCGTCGGCGCCGCGCTGCTGGCGGCGCACCGGCACGCGAACGAGGCTGGTTGATGCGAACCGTGTCGTGGTCAGCGGGAGCGGTCCAGCGGCGCCGGCCGGCTGCTCAGCGCACCGGGGCGGCTGTTGCCGGCGTCGGCCGGCGCCGACAGGCGCAGGCCCAGCGTGCGCAGGCTGCGCCGCAGGGCATCGTCGTCGAGCGGTTTGCCGAGGTAGGCGTCGCAGCCGGCAAAGCTGCCGCGCACGCGGTCGGTGCTGGCCGCGTGGGCCGACACCATCACCACCACCGGGGCCTCGGCCGTCGCAGGCAGCCGGTGCTGCTGCTTGATGCGCTGGCACAGGGCCAGGCCGTCGAGCTCGCTGTGCGGGCCCAGATCCACATCCAGGAAGATCACGTCGAAGCGGCGCTGCGCCAGCAACTCGAGGGCGCGCTGGCTGTGGCTGGCGGTCTCGGTGCGCAGGCCCAGATCCTGCAGCTGGCGTTCGAGAAAGCGCAGTGCGATCTCGCTGTCATCGACCAGCAGGGCCTCGACCGGCGCACTCACATCGCCCGCGCGCCGCGCGGTGCCGCGATTGGCCGGCGCTCGCGCGGCGGGCCGCTGGGGCGGTGCGGGGGCCTGAGTCACTTCGTCGCTGAGCGTCGGCGGGGGCGAACCGGCGCTGGGCGCGGCCTGCGCCTGCGCTCGACGCAGCGCCACCGTGGCATCGATTTCCCGAAAGACCTGCAGTGGGTCGATCGGCCGCATCATCCAGGCCAGCGCGCCGTCGGGCGCCAGCGAGCCGATGAAGACGGTATCGGCCACGCGCTCGGCGCCGAGCACGGCGTCGAGCGTGCCGGCATGGTCGGCATCGGCGATCAGGTAGTCGGCGTCGGCCAGCGACACGGCCTCGGCATAGGCCGGCACGCGCGAGCCCGACAGGCGGATGTAGGACACCAGGGCGCTGCGCTCGAAATCGCCGAAGCCGAGCAGCGCGACCCGCTGCGCCGCAGGCGCCAATGCCGAACTCATGAAATCGAAGTCAGGTTCACGTCGCGCATGTTCCCCGGCCGCCGCCAGCACGTCAACGCCCACAGTCCCCTAGAACCGCGGCGCCAGGCGCTAGGATGGGCGACCGGCCCAGCAGGAAGACCGACCATGCCCAAGCGCTCGATCTACGATTTTTCCGCGGTTTCGATCGCCGGCCAGCGCGCCGATTTTGCAGCCCGGCGCGGCCAGGTCTTTCTCATCGTCAATACCGCCAGCGCCTGCGGCTTCACGCCGCAGTTCAAGGGCCTGGAGCAACTCTGGGAAGACTACGCCGAGCGCGGTCTGGTCGTCGTCGGTTTCCCGAGTAACCAGTTCGGCGCGCAGGATCCGGGCAGCAACGACGAGATCGCCTCGTTCTGCGAAATGAACTACGGGGTGAGTTTTCCGATGATGGCCAAGGTCGATGTCAACGGCGCCAGCGCCGAGCCGCTGTGGCAGTGGCTGAAGGGCGCGGCGCCGGGGCTGCTGGGCAGCGAGGCGGTGAAGTGGAATTTCACCAAATTCCTGGTCGGCCGCGACGGCCAGGTCATCAAGCGCTATGCGCCCAACGACGAACCACTAAGCCTGCGCCGCGATATCGAAGCGGCGCTGGCAGGCAAGACGCCCTGAGACGGAGAGGCCCGGCCGCGCATGTTCCAGCACCTCGAGCCCTATGCGGGCGACCCGATCCTGAGCCTCAACGAGGCCTTTCACGCCGACCCGCGGGCGCACAAGGTCAACCTGTCGATCGGTATCTATTTCGACGACGAGGGCTGCATCCCGGTGCTTGGCTGCGTGCACGCCGCCGAGGCGCAGATGCTCGCCGCCGCGGGGCCCAAGCCCTACCTGCCGATCGAAGGCTCGGGCGCGATGCGCACGGCGGTGCAGGCGCTGCTGTTCGGCGCCGGCCACGAGGCGGTGACCGGCGCGCGCATCGCCACCCTGCAGACCATCGGCTCCTCGGGCGGCCTGAAGGTCGGCGCCGATTTCCTCGCGCGCTGGCTGCCCGGCAGCGCGGTCTGGGTCAGCGACCCGAGCTGGGACAACCACCGTGCGATGTTCGAAGGCGCCGGCCTCGCGGTGCAGACCTATCCGTATTACGACAGCCAGACAGGCGGCCTGAATTTCGACGCCATGCTGACCACGCTGCGCACGCTGCCGGCGCAAAGTATCGTGCTGCTGCACGCCTGCTGCCACAACCCGACCGGCGTCGATCTCACGCCTGCGCAGTGGCAGCAATTGCTGCCGCTGCTGCGCGAGCGCCGGCTGCTGCCCTACCTCGATATCGCCTACCAGGGCTATGGCGACGGTATCGAGGAGGACGCCTTCGCGATCCGCCTGCTGGCCTCGGCCGGCCTCACGTTCCTGGTCACCAATTCGTTTTCCAAGAGTATGAGCGTGTATGGCGAGCGCGCCGGTGCGCTGAGCGTGGTGTGCAGCGACCGTGCCGAAGCCGAACTCGTGCTCGGCCAACTCAAGGCCACCGTGCGCCGCAACTATTCGAGCCCGGCGATCCACGCCGCCGGCATCGTCAGCCATGTGCTCAGCGAACCGGCGCTGCGGGCGTCGTGGGTGGCCGACGTGGCCGCCATGCGCCAGCGTATCCTGGCCATGCGCCAGCGCCTGCACGGCGTGCTCGCCGCCCAATTGCCCGGCCGCGACTTCGGCTACTTCCTCAGCCAGCGCGGCATGTTCAGCTATACCGGCCTGAGCGCTGCGCAGGTCGATCGTCTGCGCGAAGAGCATGCGGTCTATCTGCTGCGCTCGGGGCGCATGTGCGTGGCGGGCTTGAATACGAAGAACGTCGAGGCCGTGGCCGCGGCGATGGCGGCCGTGCTCCAACGGCCAGGCGTTTGTTAAGCTGGGGCCGTGCGCAAAGGGCGCAACAAGCGACACTGGCATGTATTTCAAAAAAACCGACAAGGGCCAGGCCGAGATCGACGGCTCGCAACGCCAGATACCCCAGCGCCTGCGCATGGTGCTGCTGCTGGTTGACGGCAGGCGCAGCGCGGCCGAATTGCAACGGATGCTGGCCAATGCCACGCCCGAGGCCCTGCGCTGGCTGCTCGACGAGGGCTACATCGCGTCAACGCCCGCGCCCAAGCGGCGCTCATCGAGCGCTGCACACCCGGCCGCTGCGCCCGCAGCGGCGGCCGATTCGGTCTTCAAGGCCTCGCGCATGCCCAGCCGCTTCGACGTCGCTTCGCGACCGCAGGACGAAGCCGCGACCGACCAGCAGCGCGCCCAGATCGAACGTTCATTGCGGCGCGCGTTGGGCCCGACGGCCGGCTCGCTGATCGAGACGGTGCACCAGGCGAGCACCGTTCACGACCTGATCGAGGTGCTGAAGACCGCACAGCTCGCCATCACCAATGCCCGCGGCAAGGAGATTGGCGAGGAGTTCGGGTCGCGCTACGGCGCGCTCGGGGACGCGTAGCACCAAGGCCGGGGCCTATCTGGATCTGCTGGCGCCGAGCTCGGCGGGGATCGCCTCGGCCAGATAGTCATAGACCCGCCGCACGACGCGGCTGGCGCGGATTTCGCGGTGCACCGCCAGCCAGCAGGGCAGCGGCGCGATCGCCAGCATCGGCAGCAGCGGGTGCACACCGGGCCAATGCCGCAGCGTGTACTGCGCGAGAAAGCCGATGCCGGCGCCGGCGGCCACGAGCTGCGCATAGGCCACCTGGTCGTCGGTGCGCAGCGCGAACCGCTCGCGCGCGATCGGCAAGCCCATTTGCGCGAAGCCGCGCAGGATGGTCTCGTCGCGGTCGTAGCCGACCAGCCGGTGCGCCAGGAGATCAGCGGGTTTCCTCGGTGTGCCGGCGCGTTCGAGGTAGCGCTCGTGCGCGCAGGCGACGATGCGGATCTCGCCCAATTTGCGCGCCACCAGCGAGGCCTGCACCGGGCGCAGCATGCGCAGCGCGATATCGGCCTCGCGGCGCAGCAGGTTGCTCAACTCGTTCGAGGCCACCAGTTCGATCTGGATCCCCGGCTCCTCGATGGCAAAGCGCGCCAGCACATCGGGCAGCAGCCAGCTTGCCGCGACCTGGCTGGTGCTGATGCGCACGCTGCCCGTGGCGGCCGCGCGCTCGCGCGTCAGCGAGCGGCTCAAGCTGTCGGCGCTGTCCTGCATCCGGCGCGCGGCGTCGGCGATGGCCAGCGCCATCGCCGTCGGTGTCACGCCGCGGCCGGTGCGCTCGAACAGCGGCGCACCGAGCTGCGCCTCCAGCTCGGCGATATGCCGCGACAGCGTCGGCTGGCGTGCCCCGATGCGCCGCGCCGCGCCCATCAGGCTGCCGGCGTCGAGCACGGCCAGGAAGCTGCGCACCAGGGCCCAGTCGAAGTCCGGCGTGATCATGCATAAATGTATAGCTGGCTTGCACTGATAGGCGATTGCCGGATGGCTGCGCGGCGCCCACACTGCCGGCCATCGACCCCCCCCGAGCCTGCCGATGAGCCTGACCCCGACCCCCCGCGTGCTGATCCTCGGCGCCAACGGCCACCTCGGCGCGGCCGCCGCGCGGGCCTTCGCCGCCGCCGGCTGGAGCGTGCTGGCGCAAGCCCGCCGCGTGCCGGCGTCGCTGCCACCCGGCGCGCAACACCTGGCCATCGAGCTGACTGATACCGAAGCGTTGGCCCGCGCCGCGGGCGGCGCATGCACCGTCGTCCATGCCGTCAACCCGGCCTATACGCGCTGGGACCGCGAGCTGCTGCCGCTGGCACGCCTGGGCCTGGCCGTGGCCGAGCGCCTGCGTGCGCGCTTCATGCTGCCGGGCAATATCTACAATTTCGGCGCGGGCATGCCAAGCAGCCTGGTCGAGGACACGCCGCAACGCCCGACCACCGCCAAGGGCCGCCTGCGCAGCCAACTCGAAGACGAGATGCGCACGTGCGCCGCGAGCGGCCTGGACAGCGTGGTCATCCGCGCCGGCGACTTTTTCGGCAGCGGCACGGGCACCTGGTTCGATCAGGCCATCGTCAAGGATCTCGCGCGCGGCAAGCTGGTTTATCCGGGTCCGCTCGACCTGCCGCATGCCTGGGCCTACCTGCCCGATCTGGCGCGCGCCTTCGTCGCGGTCGCGGCGCAACGCAGCGGGCCTGCGGCGTTCCAGCGCCTGCATTTCAGCGGCCACACGCTGACCGGCGCGCAACTCCTCGACGCCATCGAGCAGGCCGCGGCAGTGCTCGGCTTGCGGCCCGCGGGCGACTGGCGGCATGGCACCATGCCGTGGGGCCTCATGCGCACGCTGGGCCTGGTCTATCCGCTATGGCGCGAGCTGGCCCGCATGAGTTATCTGTGGCGCGTGCCGCACCAACTCGACGGCGCCGCGTTGCAGGCGCAGGTGGGTGAATTGCCGGCGACGCCGCTGCCCGTGGCGCTGCGCGACGCCTTGTTGGCCCTGGGCGTCGGCCGTGGCGGGCCGCTCGCCACGCCAGCGCTTTGATCTCGCACAGAGAGCGCCCCCAGGCCGACGACATACGTCGTCCGCCCCCCGAGGGGGTATGAGTAAAGTGGCAAAGCCACATTTACTCATGAGGCTGTGCGCGTTGCGCGGCGACCGCATCGCGATGGTTTTCCAGGAGCCGATGACGGCGCTGAACCCGCTGCACCCGATCGGGTGCCAGATCGGCTGATCGGAGCCGGTCGGCGCGCTCGATGTCTCGGTGCAGGCCCAGGTGCTGCGCGCAGCGGCGCATCCCTATACGCAGCGGCTGTTGGCCGCCGTGCCTCAGGCCGTGTGGCAGCATGCACGCTGAATCCGCCAGCCGCCCTTGAAGCCCGCCCAATGAATACCGTCCGCGCCGCGCTTGTCGAAGAAAGGCTTGAAAGGGCTATGGTCGAGTTCGCCGATCTTCGCCAACGATATGGCCGCGGTTGCGTGGCAATGAGGAGCACCCTATGAGCCGGACCACCATTGAGCGGCTCTACGCCGCATTCGAGCGCCTCGATGCCGCGGCGATGGCCGCCTGCTATGCCCAGGGCGCCGTCTTCGACGACGAGGCTTTCTCCCTGCAGGGCCGGGCGCAGATCGGCGGCATGTGGGCCATGCTCTGCGGGGCCATCCAGGCCAAGGGCCGCGATGTCTGGAAGCTCGAGCTGAGCCAGGTCACCGAGCGCAGCGCGCATTGGGAGCCGACCTACCGCTTCTCGGCCACCGGCCGCATGGTGCACAACATCATCGACGCCGAGTTCGAGTTCGATGCGCAGGGCCTGATCCTGCGCCAGCGCGACCGCTTCGATTTCTGGCGCTGGGCACGCCAGGCCCTGGGCACGCCGGGCCTGCTGCTGGGCTGGAGCCCGATGCTGCGCAACAAGGTGCGGGCGACGGCGGCGAAAAATCTTGCGCGCTTTCTCGCCTCGGCTCCCTCTCCCTCTGGGAGAGGGCCGGGGTGAGGGCCGCCGAAGGCGCCGAACCAGGAGAGCAATGACGGGTCAGCGACGGGTCTCTGATTTCCCCTGGTGCTCGACGATCGGGCTTGCAGCGATGCCCCCTCACTGCGCCCAAATCACCTTCTTCCGCGCCCCCACCCACTTCTCGTAACTCACCGCATAGACCTCCTCGATGCGATTGCGCTTGATCTTGAAGGTCGGGGTGATGAAGCCGTTGTCCACCGTCCACGGCGTCGTCACCAGCACCAGGCAGTCGAGCTGCTCGTGCGGGTCGAGCTTGTCGTTGATGCCTTTCATGTGCTCGGCCAACGAGGCTTCGAGCGCCTTGCGGCCTTCGCCGTCGGCGGCCTGCTTGATGCCCTCGGCATTCAGCATCACGATGCCCAGCGGCTGGCCGAGGTTGGCGCCGGTGACGGCGCAGGCCTCGACGGCTTCGTGCATCACCAGGCGGTCTTCGATCGGCGCGGGGGCGACATATTTGCCCTTGCTGGTTTTGAACAGATCCTTCACGCGGCCGGTGATCTTCAGGTTGCCTTCGGCGTCGAGCTGGCCCTTGTCGCCGGTGTGCAGCCAGCCGTCTTCGGTATAGGCCGCCTGGGTCAGGCCCGGCTCCTTGTAGTAGCCGAGCATCAGGCCGGGGCTTTTCATCTGGATTTCGCCGTTGGCCGGGTCGATGCGGCTTTGCACGCCGTCGTAGGGCAGGCCGACCGTGCCCGGGCGCTGCTTGCCCGGCAGCGTGGCATGCGAGATGGCAAAGTTCTCGGTCATGCCGTAGCCCTCGACCAGGTCGAGGCCGAGCTTGTCGTACCAGCGCATCAGGTCGGGGGGCATCGGCGCCGCGCCGCCGGCGGCGAAGACGCATTGATCCAGGCCCAGCGCCTTCAGGATCTTCTTGCGCACCAGGCCGCCGAGGATCGGAATCTTCAGCAGCCGGTTGAGCTTGGCCGGCGGCATCTTGTGGTTGATGCCCTGCTGGAATTTCACCCACAGCCGCGGTACCGAGAAAAATACGGTCGGCCTGGCGCGCTGCAGGTCGATGGTGAAAGTCTCGAGCGACTCGGCGAAGAACAGCTGCATCCCGGTGGCCAGCAGGCCGTGCTCGACCAGCATGCGCTCGACAATGTGCGACAGCGGCAGGTACGACAGCATGCGCGAGTTGCTGTCGAGCGGCACGCGTTTCAGGCCCGCCGCAATACTCCAGGCGAAACCGCCGAAGCTGTGCATCACGCCCTTGGGCATGCCCGTCGTGCCCGAGGTGTACATGATCGTGCACAGCTCGTCGGCCGGGCGCACCGGGTGGCCGGCCAGCGGCGCGGTTTTGGCGACGATCTCTTCCCAGTTCGGAAAATCGTTCTTCGGCGAAAGCGCGGTGCCGATGCACGGCATCCCGGCCGGCACGCCGGCCTTCATGCCGTCCCAGCCGTCGAGCTTGCCGACGAACAGCAGCCTGGATTCGCTGTGCTCGAGGATCTGGCGAATGGTCTCGGCGGCCAGCGTCGGGTACAGCGGCACCGAGACATGGCCGGCCATCCAGATGGCCCAGTCGATCATCAGCCAATGAGCGCAGTTCTTCGAGATCAGCGCGATCTTGCTGCCGGGGGGCAGGCCCAGGCCCTGCAAATGCGTGGCCATGCGCCGGGTTTCGTCCAGCGCCTGCTGCCAGGTCCAGGTGCGGATCTGGCCGCTGCCTTTGGCGGCACCTTCGAAGGGCTGCGTGAAAACCACCCGCGCGGGGGTCGTCTTTTCCCAGTGGTACAGGCGCTGCAGGGCCAGCGATTCGGGGGCAATGGCGCTCATCGGGACTTCCTTTGCAGGGGCTGTAAAGCGTGCAGCCTAGCGCCGACGCAGCCGCGCGCACAGCGGGCTTTCCCAAAGGTGCCTTCGACGGCGACCCCTAACTGGCATCGTCGAGCGGCCGCTGCACCGCAGGCACGGCAGGCAGCCCCGGCGCTTCACAACCCGCCAGCGAAGGCGTCGTAGCCGGCTTTCACGATCAGTGCGCCGACGACGACGATAAATACGCCGCGCACAAAACCCGCGCCGTGCCGCAGCGCCAGGCGAATACCGAGCAGGCTGCCGCCGACATTGGCCAGCGCGATCAACAGCGCCAGATGCCACCAGACGTGGCCCTTCCAGGCGAACAGCAGCAATGCGGCGGCATTCGTCGCCGTGTTGAGCAGCTTGGCACTGGCGCTGGCGTTGAGAAAATCGTAGCCGAGCCAACGCACGAAGGCGAAGACGAACAGGCTGCCGGTGCCGGGGCCGAAAAACCCGTCGTAGAAGCCGAGCCCGGCCGCCAGCGCTGCGGCGACCGTGGCTTCACGACCGCCCTGCCAGCGCGGGGCGTGATGGCGCCCGAGTTCCTTGCGCGCCAGGGTGTAGGCCAGCATCGCGGCCAGCACCAAGGGCAAGCCGCGTTTGAGGCCCTGGGCATTGACCGTCGTCACCGCCCAGGCCCCGGCAAAGCTGCCGGCGAGGGCTGCGGCCATGGCCGGCAGCAAGGCGTGCCAGCGCAGCGTGACGCGGCGCGCATACTGCGCCGTGGCCCAGGCCGTGCCCCAGACGGCGCCGCCCTTGTTGGTGCCCAGCAGGGTTGCCGGGGCGGCCGTCGGATAGACCGCGAACAGGGCCGGCAGCAGAACCAGGCCGCCACCGCCAACAATGGCATCGACAAAACCGGCCAGGCCGGCGGCCAGCGCGATCGACAACAGTTCGGAGGCCAGCTCGGCGGGCATGGCGGCGATTGTCGCTGCGCCCTTCAGGCCGGCCGCGCCGGGCCCTAGGCCGCGGCGTCGCTGAGACCGGCCTCCTGCGTGCTGTCCGACAGCGCCGGCTCCTCGGTGCGCGCCGGAGCCAGGCGAAAGACGAAGCGCGCACCGCGGCCGGGCACGCCGATGGCTGCGATGCTGCCGCCGTGACGCTCGACGATGCGGCGCACGATCGACAGGCCCAGGCCGGTGCCCTGGAACTGATCGCTGCGGTGCAGGCGCACGAAGGGCTGGAACAGCGTGGCGGCGCACTCGGCGTCGAAGCCGGCGCCGTTGTCGCCGATGACGAAGTCGCTCTCGCCGACGTTGTCGCCACTGCTGTCGGCATGGCGGCTGAATTCGACGCGCGGCGCCGCGACGTCGCGGGTGAATTTGGCGGCGTTGCCGAGCAGGTTGGTCAGCGCCACCCGCACCAGCGCGGCGCTGCAGTGCGCGCGCAGGCCGGGCTCGATGACCCATTCGACCGGTGACTGGCGCTCGATCCACGGCAGATCCTCGATCACGGCCTGCGCCAGGGCCGTCAGATCGACCGCTTCGAGCAGCAGCGCAGTGGATGCCGAACGCGCCAGCTCGAGCAGCGCGGTCACGGTGTGCGACATCTCGCGCGCGGCCTGGCCCTGCAGGCGCAGCCATTCGCGCTCGTCTTCGCCCAGGCGTTCCCAGGCCCGGCTCTTGAGCAGATCGGCCAGGCCGGCGATCTGGCCGATCGGCGTGCGCAGCTCGTGCGCCAACTGGCGCGAAAAGGCTTCGAGGTCGCGGTTGCTTTGCTCCAGATCGGCGGTGCGCTCGGCGACCTGGTGCTCGAGGGCCTGGTTGCGGTTGAGCAGCACGCGCTCGGCGCGCTTGCGCAGCGTGATGTCGCGGCCGACGCCGTGGTAGCCGACGAACTCGCCGCGCGCATTGAAGCGCGGCTGCCCGCCGATCGAAATCCAGCGCAGGCTGTGACCGGTCCGGCGGATGGCGTACTCGAAGCCGCGGAACGGGCGGCGCGCATCGAGGTCGGCGCGGTGCGCGGCCCATTCGGCGTCGCTGACGCCGTCGGGGTGCAATTCCCAGCGCGTCTGGCCGAGCGCTTCGGTCGCACGGTCACCCAGCAGGTCGCGCGCCACCGGGCCGAACTGGTCGATGCGGTGCTCGGCGTCGGTCTGCCAGTACCAATCGACCGACAATTCGGCCATCAGCGCGTGGCGGCGTTCGCTTTCGGTCAACTTGACATAGGCCAGGCGTTGTTCGGTGATATCGCGGCCCACACCCTCGTAGCCGGCAAACGCGCCGGCCTCGTCGCGATGGGCGCGGCCATTGAGCGCGACCCATACCGAGAGGCGACCGGGGCGACGCACTTCGAGCACCAGGTCGCGCAGGGCTTTGTGATGGGCCATGCGTTCGACCAGTGCGCCCCAGCCGTCTTCCGGCGGCTCGAATACCGGCACGGCGTCGATGCGCCGGCCGATCAGGTCGCGCGGCTGCACGCCGAGCTTGACCAGCGAGGCCAGGTCGCGCGAAACCCAACTGAAGCGCAACTCGGCGTCGGTTTCCCAGTGCCAGTCGGCCGACAGGCGCATGCGCGCATGCCAGCGCCGCTCGCGCTCGCCCAGCACGCTCTGGACTTCGCGGCCGATGCTGCCAAAACGCGATGTCGCGGGCCACGCATCGCCGCCGCTCGGCGGCGCCTGTTCACTGTCGGCGCGCACGGCGCGCAAGGCGCCGCCGACATCGCCCTGGCGCAGGCGCTGCGAAAACTGGTCGAGCGCGACGGCGCTCTGACGCGACTCGCGAACCATCCGGCGCAGCAGCACGAAGGCGACCGCGCCCAGGGCCGCGGCCGCCGCGGCGGCCAGCCAGTCGGTGCTGCTGGTGCCACGGCGCCACCACAACGGCGCCGCAGCGAGCAGCACCAAGGCGGCAATGGCTGCGGCTGCGCCGAAAGCCGCCGGCCAACGCGGCGTCACGCCACCGCGCTGACCCTTGGTGCTCACCGGCTTCGGGGCGTACCGCGGGGCATCGGGCATCGGGCATCGGGCATCGGGCATCGGGCGTCGGGCGTCGGGCGTCGGGCGTCGGGCGGGATGGGGCGCATCGCGTCGAGTCTATCGATGCAAAGTCCGCGGCGGACCTGTCAAGGTTTGCAGGTTGCCGCCTGTCGTCTGATTTGTGCAACCCTTGCGCCGCCCACTTGGCCCACATCAAGGTCGGCGCATCCGCGATACGGCGAGCGGCTGCGCAAGGTGCCGCGACTTTCGGGGTTCAGCCAGGGCCAACCCGGGTGTCGCTGGGGTGGCCAGGGAACAGAAAACAACAATTTTTCCAGCGAGCATGCGGCTTTGCGGCCAGTTCTTCGATAATCCGCCCTCTGTGTCTGGATGCGGCACCTTCGCTTGAATGGTTCACGACGGGTTGAAGCTCCACATGGTTTTACGGTGATTGAAAGGGGCTCCCCGATGGGAAACAAGCTTTATGTGGGCAACCTGGCCTACAGCGTGCGTGATGAGTCGCTGCAAGCGGCATTCGGACAGTTCGGTACTGTCACTTCGGCCAAGGTCATGATGGATCGGGAAACCGGCCGCTCGAAGGGCTTCGGCTTCGTCGAGATGGGCTCGGACGCCGAGGCGCAAGCCGCCATCAGTGGCATGAACGGTCAGGCCCTCGACGGCCGTCCGCTGGTCGTCAATGAGGCCCGCCCGCGCGAAGAGCGTCCGGGCGGCTTCGGCGGCGGCGGCGGTGGTGGTCGCAGCGGCGGTGGTGGCGGCTACGGCGGTGGTGGCAGCGGTGGCGGCGGCTACGGCGGCGGCGGCGGTGGTCGCAGCGGCGGTGGCGGCGGCTACGGCGGTGGCGGTGGCCGCAGCGGTGGCGGCGGCTACGGCGGCGGCGGCGGTGGCCGCGGCGGCTACTGAACCCAGTCTGCTCGAACAAGAAAGGGCCCCGGTGGTGACACCGGGGCCCTTTTTTCAGGGCGCCCTTGCGAATCGCGAGGCTACACGCTGCGCCTTTTCTTGCGCCCGCGGCCGGCGAACAGGCGATCGAACAGCGGATTGGGCAGCAGGCGCATGAGTTTGACGACGAAGCCCATCTGCCACGGGATCACGCGGTAGCTGGTGCCACGCGCGATGGCGCGAAACGCATGCTCGGCGAACTCGGCCGGCGGCATCAGAAACGGCATCGCATAGCGGTTGCCGGCCGTCAGCGGCGTGGCGATGTAGCCCGGTACCAGGGTGACCACGCGCACGCCGGCGTCGCGGCATTCGCCGCGCAGGCTTTCGCAATACGCCACCACCCCGGCCTTGCTGGCGCAGTAGGCGCCGTGGCCGGGCAGGCCGCGGATGGCGGCCACGCTGGCGATGCCGACCAGGGTGCCGGCGCGGCGGGCGCGCATCGCGGCCACGAAGGGGTGAAAGGTCGCGGCCAGGCCGGTGTTGTTGACGGCGAAGGTTTCGCGCATCACGTCGAGATCGGCGCGCTCCGCGGTGTCCATGCCGATGCTGATGCCGGCGTTGGCGATCACCACGTCGGGCAGGCCGAACTCGACGAGGCAGCGCTGTCCGGCGGCGACGATGCTGTCGATATCCTGCACGTCGGCGGCATAGACCGCCCAGCGCTCGGGCGCGAGTTGTTGTGCATGGGCCCAGGCCTCGACCTGGCCGGTGCGCCGCGCCACCAGGGCCAGGCGCCAGCCGGCCTGCGCGTAGCGCGCGGCCAGGGCCTGGCCGATACCGCTCGACGCTCCGGTAATGAAGACCAACGGCGAAGAAGTCATCGCCGCGGCTGGTCCAGGCGCGCGCGCACCGGTGCACCGAATTTGGCGCTGCGCGTGAGGTTGTCGTAGTCGATGGCGCCGATACGCAGCTCGCTCGTGCCCTGGCGCAGGCGCACCGGCAGGTGCGAACGCAGGCGCTCGGCGTTCAGGAACGCATGCAGGAACTCGCTCTCGAATTCGACCCGCAGCCCGTCGCTCGAGCCTGTGCGCACCACCTGCGCGCCACCGAGCAATTGCACTTCGCTGGCATCGCCGTTGGTCAGGGCGCGGCGGGCCGTCGCGTGCGTGACGCTGCCGTCGGGCGAGAGCGCACGAATCGTCACGCCGTCGATCTCGAGCGTGTCGGTGTCGGGGTAGTGGCGCATCTGCGCGCCCTGCACCGACACACGCAGGCGGCCGTCGGCGCCGAAGCGCTGCAGCGTGAAGCCCTGCATCGTGTAGTCGGGCTCGTGGCGCGGTGCGGCCAGTTCGTGCGGCATCTCGGGCCGCGGCGTGTTTTGCACCAGCCACCAGGTGCCCAGCGCCAGCAGCGCCATCAGCAACAGCGGCAGGTAGGCCGACAGCCATTGGCCCAGGCGCCAGTGCCAGGGCTGGCGCGGGCGCGGCGGCGTGGCGCGCGGCGCCGGCGGGTCCAGGGGTTGCAGCAGGCTGTCGATGTCCACCGGTAGAGCCCCTAGACGGCGTCGAGCGTGGTCAGGTGGCCTTGCAGCAATCGCGCGTATCGCCCGGCGGCCATCAGCAGCAGGTCGCAGCATTCGCGGGCGGCGCCGTCGCCGCCGCGCGCCGTGGTGACATGGTGGGCCATGGCTCGCACCTCGGCGTGGGCGTTGGCCGGCGCGCAGGCGAAGGCGGCGCGGCTCATCAAGGGCAAGTCGGGCCAGTCGTCGCCCATCACGGCGAGATCTTGCCAATCGAGGTTCAAGGATTGCAGCAGCGCGCCGGCGGCGGCCAGCTTGTCCTGGGCACCGTAAACCGCGTGCGGCAGGCCAAGGTCGGCGACGCGCCGGCGCACGGCCGGCGAGTCGCGGCCGGTGAGCACCAGCGGGGTGATGCCGCCCTGGGCCAACAGCTTCAGGCCGTGGCCGTCGAGGGCTGAAAAAGCCTTGAACGATTCGCCGTTTTCGCCGATGAAGAGCTGCCCGTCGGTGAGCACGCCATCGACGTCGAAGATGGCGGCCTTGAGGCCCAGCCCGCGGCCCTGCGCCTTGAGCAGCAGTTCGGGCGGGAAGCTGAGGGCGGCCATTTAGAGCTTGCGTTCGACGAAGTCGAGCCGATCCTGGCCCCAGAAAATTTCGCCGTCGATGACATAGCTCGGCGCACCGAAGACCCCCGCGTCGATGGCCCGCCCGGTGTTGGTTTCGTAGCGCTCCTGCACGGCCTGCGAATGCGCATCTTCGAGCCGCCGCGCCGGCAGTTCGCGCTCGCGCAGCAACGTGGCCAGGGTATTCTCGTCGGCGATATTGCGCTCCTCGACCCATACCGCGCGCAGCACCGCGTCGGTAGCGTGCATCGCGGCATCGGCACCATCGTGCATCTCGACCGCGACGATCAAGCGCGCGGCATCGTCGCCGGCCACCGGAAAATATTTCGGTTGCAGGTTCAGCGGCGCGTGCAGGTGCTCCGCAAAGCGCTGCAATTCGACCAGTCGATAAGCCTGCCGCTGCGGCGCCCGCTTGCCCAGCGGCTGCCCGCCCGAGACCGGAAAGACCTTGCCGCCCAGGTCAACCGGCAGCACTTCGATGCGCGCGCCATGCTGCCTGGCAATGTCCCAAAAGCGCAGGTGGCCGAGGTAGGTCCACGGCGACTGCGGGGCAAAGTAATACTGGATCGTGGTCATCGCGTGTTGTCCTCGGCAAGGGGGTGAACGGTAGTCGAAATGGCCCGGCCTTGCCGGCGGGCCGGTTGCAGCGCGGGCTCAGCGCCTGAGAATCGGCGCCAGGAAGCGCCCGGTGTGGCTGCCCTCGTGCATCGCCACAACTTCAGGCGTACCCGCCACCACCACCCGGCCGCCACCGCCGCCGCCTTCGGGGCCCATGTCGATGATCCAGTCAGCGGTCTTGATGACATCCAGATTGTGTTCGATGACGACGATGGTATTGCCGGCATCGCGCAACTGGTGCAGCACCTTGAGCAGCAACTCGATATCGGCGAAATGCAGGCCGGTGGTCGGTTCGTCGAGGATATACAGCGTGCGCCCGGTATCGCGTTTGCTCAGCTCCAGCGCCAGCTTCACACGCTGCGCCTCGCCGCCCGACAGCGTGGTCGCGCTCTGGCCCAGGGTGATATAGCCCAGGCCGACGTCGAGCAGGGTTTGCAGCTTGCGCGCGATGTTCGGCACGGCCGAAAAGTAGCCGAAGGCGTCCTCGACCGTCAGGCCCAGCACGGCGGTGATGTGCTTGCCCTTGTAGAGGATTTCGAGGGTTTCCCGGTTGTAGCGCGTGCCGTGGCAGACATCGCAGGGCACATACACGTCGGGCAGGAAATGCATCTCGACCTTCAGCACGCCATCGCCCTGGCAGGCCTCGCAGCGGCCGCCCGCCACATTGAATGAAAAGCGCCCCGGGCCGTAGCCGCGCTCGCGCGCGGCGGGCACTTCGGCGAAGAGTTCGCGAATCGGCGTAAAGAGGCCCGTATAAGTGGCCGGGTTGCTGCGCGGCGTGCGGCCGATCGGGCTTTGATCGACATTGATCACCTTGTCGAAGGCTTCGAGGCCTTCGATGCTGTCGTGCGGCGCCGGCTCGGCGTGGCTTTGGTAGAGCTTCTTGGCCACCGCCGTGTAGAGGGTGTCGTTGACCAGGGTGCTCTTGCCCGAACCCGAGACGCCGGTGACGCAGGTGAACAGGCCGACCGGGATGTCGGCATCGACGCCTTGCAGGTTGTTGCCGCGGGCGTTCTGAATCCGCAGCCAGCCCTCACCCCAGCCCTCTCCCAGAGGGAGAGGGGGCCGGACCACTCCCTCTGCCTCTGGGAGAGGGCTGGGGTGAGGGCCGCGCGGCGCAGGCATGCGCCGCTTCGGTACCGCGATCCGCAGCACACCGCCGAGATAGCGCCCGGTCAACGACTCGGCATTCGCCGCGACTTCATCGGGCGTGCCCTGCGCGATCACCCGCCCGCCGTGCTTGCCCGCGCCCAGGCCCATATCGACGACATGGTCGGCGCTGCGGATCAGGTCTTCGTCATGCTCGACGACGAGTACGCTGTTGCCCAGATCGCGCAGGCGGCGCAGGGTGGCGATCAGGCGCTCGTTGTCGCGCTGGTGCAGGCCGATGCTGGGCTCGTCGAGCACATACATCACGCCGGTCAGGCCCGAGCCGATCTGCGAGGCCAGGCGGATGCGCTGCGCTTCGCCGCCGCTGAGCGTATCGGCGCTGCGGTCCAGGCTCAGATAGTTCAGCCCCACATCGTTGAGAAATTTCAGGCGCGAACGGATCTCGCGCATCACCTTCTCGGCGATATCGGCCTTGTTGCCGACCAGGTGCAGGGCCTCGAAATGCGCCAGGCACTCGGCCAGTGTGGCCTGCTCGACCCTGTAGATCGGCAGGCCGCGCACGGCCGGGTCAACGCCTTGCAGGAAAACATGCCGCGCTTCGCGTTTGAGGCGCGTGCCGGCGCATTCGCCGCACGGCTTGGCCGCCTGGTAGCGCGCCAGGTCCTCGCGCACTGCCGCCGAATCGGTTTCGCGCCAACGGCGTTGAAAGTTCGGGATCACGCCCTCGAAGGGGTGCATGCGTCTGACGCTGCGCTTGCGGCCCGCCGCGCCTTCGGCCTGATAGACGAAGGCGATCTCGGTCGCGCCCGAGCCGTGCAGCAGCACCTGCTGGTGCGCCTGGGCGAGCTGCTCGAAGGGCGTTTCGACATCGAAGCCGTAGTACGCGGCCACGCTCTCCAGCATCGAATGGGTATAGGCATTGCGCCGATCCCAGCCCTTGATCGCGCCGCTGGCCAGGCTCAGCGTCGGGAAGGCGACCACGCGCTCCGGGTCGAAGACCGTCACCTGGCCCAGGCCATCGCAGCCCGGGCAGGCGCCCACGGGCGAGTTGAACGAAAACAGGCGCGGTTCGAGTTCGGACAGCGAATAGCTGCACACCGGGCAGCCGAATTTGCTGGAGAAGAGGTGTTCCTTGCCGCTGTCCATTTCCAGCGCCAAGGCGCGGCCGTCGGCGATGCGCAATGCGGCCTCGAAACTTTCGGCCAGGCGTTGCGCCAGATCACTCCTGACCTTGACGCGGTCGATCACGACATCGATATCGTGCTTCTCGGCCTTCTTCAATTTCGGCAGATCGGCGGCTTCGACCACCGCGCCGTTCACCCGAAAGCGCACATAGCCCTGCGCCTGCATATCGGCAAACAGCTCGGCGAATTCGCCCTTGCGGTCGCGCACCACAGGCGCCAGGATCGCCAGCCGCGTTTCTTCGGGCAGCGCGAGCACCGCATCGACCATCTGCGCCACGCTCTGCGCTTGCAGCGGCAGATCGTGATCCGGGCAGAAGGGCGTGCCGGCGCGAGCGTACAAGAGGCGCAGGTAATCGTGGATTTCGGTGATCGTGCCGACGGTCGAGCGCGGGTTGTGCGAGGTGGCCTTCTGCTCGATGCTGATGGCCGGGCTCAAGCCTTCGATGACATCGACATCGGGCTTGTCCATCAACTGCAGGAACTGCCGCGCATAGGCCGAAAGGCTTTCGACATAGCGCCGCTGGCCTTCCGCATACAGCGTATCGAACGCCAGACTCGATTTGCCCGATCCCGACAGCCCGGTGATCACCACCAAGGCATCGCGCGGGATATCGAGATCGATATTCTTCAGGTTGTGGGTGCGAGCCCCGCGGATGCGAAGCTGGCTGCGATCAGGGGGCATGTCGGATTCGGGAAGGCGAACCCGGCATTATCGGCAGTGCGCGCAGCGGCGCGCAAATCAGGCTTCACCAGCGCGCGAGTGCCTCCTGCCATTCGCGCAGGGTCTCGGGCGCGACAGGCGCGCGCCAGACCAGGCCGTTCGCATCGCGCCACAGCACCGCCTGCGGCGCAAAACTCAGGCTGCCGCGCGCCTGGCCGTCGATCAGCAGGGTCAGCTCGTCGGCGGGGGCAGCCAGGGCCGTGGCAACGAGCTGCCAGCGCCCCTGCGTGGCGCGATTCAATGCCAGCCACCAGGCCCTTTGCGCAGCAGCGTGGGCGACCAGGCGATCGGGTCGAACGCGCCAGTGCGCGCCCGGCGCCGCATCGATCTCGGCGCTGGCTGGCGCCAGCGGCGCCGCGGCTGGCGCCAGCGACGCGCCCAAAGCCCCGACGGGCATCTCGCTGCGCGCGCGGGCCAAAGCCGGGGCCGTGGCCGGCGCGGGCGCGGGCGCAGGTGCGATAGTGGCTGCAGGGGCTGCGGCATCGGCCAGCGCCGATTTGGCCATTGCATCGCGCCGGCCCTCGGGTTCACGCGGCGCCGCTGGCGCAGCGGGCAACGGCACCGGCTTCGCGGACGCGGCAGCGTATTCAACCGCCCGTTCGGGCTGAGTCTGTATTTCCGCTCGCCCCGAGCTTGTCGAAGGAGGCCGTTGGCGATCCGGTGTGAGCCGGCCTTTGGCGAGCTCGGGCAGCGCGGCGGGCGCGGCGGGCGCAGGGATAGGCACCGCGGCCGACTGCGTCGGCGCCGCGGCCACGATTTCCGGCCGCAGGCTCGGCGCCGCCTCGGGCACTTCCTGGCCCTGCCACATCACGCCGATCAGGGTGGCCATGGCGATGGTGGCAAAGGCCGCCATCGGCGCCGGCTGCCACAGCCCGGCCCACAGCGTGCGCCAACGGCTGGGCTGGCCGCTGCGCTGCGCGCGCACCGCCTGCCGCGCCCGGCCGAGGATCGCGGCGCTGAGCTGCGCCGGTGGCGCCACATCGCGGTCGGGTGCATGGCGCAGCGCGGCCAGCAGATGTTCGTCGCGCGGGTCTTCTTGGCTCATGCTTTTTGCCCCTGCGGCAGGTAGGCGCCCATGCAGGTGCGCAGCTTGCTCATGGCGTAGCGCAGGCGGCTCTTGGCGGTTTCGAAACCAACTTCGAGCGCACGCGCCAGCTCGTCCAGTGCCAGGCCATCTTCATGGTGCAGCAGGAAGGCACTGCGCTGCACCGCGGGCAGGGCCTCCAGGCAATCCAGCAGGCGCTGGCCGGCGGCGCGCCAGAAGACCTGCTCGTGCGCGCTGTCGGGCGCGGCACTGGCGCCGGGCCAGGTTTGCCAGGCGGCGGCGGCGGGTTGCCAGGGCTCGCGCTCGTCGTCGCCGTTGTCGAGCGAGATTTCGCGCCCGCTCTTGCGCAGCAGGTCGATCGCGCGGTGATGCGCCAGCGTGAACAGCCAGGTGCGGAAGGTCGCACCCTGCGGCGCCCAGCGCTCGCGTGCATTCACCACGCGCAGCCAGGTGTCCTGGAATACCTCGTCGGCTTGCGTGCCGGCCTGGCGCCCGAGCACGCGGCGCACGAAGCGGTACAGCGCGGCGTGATGCCGCGCATACAGGCGCTCGAAGGCGCGCGCATCGCCTTGCGCAAAGGCGCGCATCAGGGCGTCGTCGTCGGGTTCGTCGGTCATCGGCAGGGGCGATTGTGGTCGGCGCTGAGGCGGGTTGTACGGGGCACCGCACGCGGCGGGGGTAAGGCGCCGGGTTGACCCCGTTCGCCGCCGCGGGCCGTATCAGTGCAACCCATCAACGAGGAGCCGCCGATGAACCGACCCCCGCCCCTGCGTCAGGCCACTCTGGCCGGCGCCGCTGCACTCACCCTGGCCGCGCTGCTGGCGTGCAGCAGCGATGCGCTGCGCGCGCACGAGTGGACGTCGCCGCGGCCAGCCGCATATTCGCAGCCGCCGTCGCCGGCCGGCGGCTGGAGCGGCACGCTCTGGGCCGGCCCCGAGGCGGGTGCGCCCGCTGCGCCGAGTGCGCGCAACTGCGCCCGCGCGCCGCAAAGCTTCGAGATCGGCGCCGGCCCGCAATGGGATGCGCCGCGGCAGATCGGCCTGGCGCGTCGCGGCGAGCGCGCGCTGCGCGAGCGCGAAGCCGAGCCTGCGGCCGCCGGCAAATGGGCCGCGCCCGCCAGCACCCTGGAGCCCGCCGCGCCAGCGGCGATGGCCGATGCGCTGCGCCCCTCGGCCAAGGCCGAAGCACGCAAGGAACCCACGCCGGCACTGCAAGCCCTGCCCCCCACGCGCCCGGCCGACGAGCCGGTCTCGGCCGGCGTCGTCGATGACAACGCCGATTTCGGCGCCTATCTCGCCTACCGCGAACGCCGCGCGCAGTTGCCCGTGCGCGTACGCGATGTGCGCGAGCGCTACGGCCTGACGGTGCACGATGCGCGCGGGCGCCCGGTGCCGGACGCCGAAATTGCGGTCTTCGCCGGATCGGCCGGCAAAGAGGCCCTGCCGCTGTGGGCGCGCACCGATGCCTCGGGCCATGCCTGGCTGCATCCGCAGGCGGCCATGCCGGGCCTGGGGGCGAGCCTGCTCGAAATCCAGGTCCGCGATGGCAGGAGCGGCGCACGCGGCAGCGCGCTGTTGCAGCGCGGCCAGAAGCACGCCCTGCAAGTCACGCTCGGCGAGGCCGGGCGCCAGCCGCCGAAACCGCAGCTCGATATCGCCTTCCTGATCGACGCGACCGGCTCGATGGGCGACGAGATCGACAAATTGAAGCGCTCGATGCGAGCGGTGGCCGATCAGATCGCGCGCCTGCCGACGCGACCCGATGTCTGCTACGGCCTCGTGGCCTACCGCGACCGCGGCGACGCCTTCTTCGTGCGTGGGGCGGATTTCAGCAACGACCTCGGCGCCTTCCAACAGCAGCTCGCGCAACTCCATGCCGATGGCGGCGGCGATACCCCCGAGGCCCTCAACGAAGCCCTGCACAGCGCCATTCACCGCCTGTCATGGCGCGGGGACGGCACCGCACGGATGATCCTGCTGGTGGCCGATGCGCCGCCGCACCTCGACTACGGCGCGCCCTATTACGACAACGATGCCATCGCCGCGCTGGCCAAGGGCATCAAGCTCTTCGCGGTGGGCGCCAGCGGCCTCGACCCGGTCGGCGAATATGTCTTTCGCCAGGCCGCGCAATATACCGGCGGGCGCTTCGTCTTCCTGACCTACGCCAAGGCGCACGACCCGTCGAGCGGGCCGGGCCGCGAGACCGTGCACGAGGTGCGCAACTATTCGGTCGAGACCCTGGATGCCTTGATCGTGCGTTTGGTGCGCGAAGAACTCGCGGCCTGGCCGAAGGCCTGATGCGGCGCTATTGCGCGCCGTGGCAACGCTTGTATTTGAACCCGCTGCCGCAGGGGCAGGCATCGTTGCGGCCGACCTTCGGCATCGCGCGCAGGGGCCGTCGCGGCGCCTCGGCGCTGCGGCGCGAACCAGGCGTAGCACCTGGCCAGGCCTACTGTCATCAGCCCGATCAGTTCGTCGCGTTTGCCTTCATCGAGGATGGTGTGGCGCAACTCGGGATCGGGATCGTCTTCGTGCGCCAGCGCGAACATCGCCAGCACGGCGCCGCCGTGTTGCTCATCGGCCATCAGATCGGCCCAGGCCTGGCGATCCCAGGCGATGCCGCGCAGGAAGGCGCGCGCCCAGTCATTGGCACGCGCCACGCCGGTTTCGTCTTCGAGCAGGAGCGGGTCGTAGAAGGCCTCGCGGTCGGTCAGCGTGAGTGCCAACCGCGAGGCGATGAAATTGCGATGTCGCATCAGCAGGGCAATCGCCTCCTGCGCCTGCGCCTGGCTGTCGAATTCCAGCTCGTCCATCGACAGGGCGCCGAACAGCGGCGGCAGGAATTCGCCCAGCGGCACCATCGTCGGCGTGCACAGCAGCGCGGCGAAATAGCCATCGGCCTGTTCGAGGTTCATGCCCTTGCCGCCCGATACGCTATCGAGCAACTCGGCCAGGCGATCGAGTTCGGCCTCGGTGAGTACGGTGTCGCTCACCGCTCTTTCCGCGCGGGCAGCGTAACCACCTTGGCGTCGCTGACGTGGTCGGCTTCGGCGCGTTCGGCGTGTGGCAAATCGGCCGGGCGCAGCAACGTCGGCGCCACGTTCCACTGCCCGCCGTCTTCGGTGATCACGGTCACCGTCTTGCGGTTGTAGCGCGTGATCATGCCGGCCAGCACGCCATGCCCCGGCGGCTCGAATCGCACCCGCTGGCCGACGCTGAATTTCAGCATCTGCCGGTGCGAGCGCAGCGTTTGCACCATGCGCAGACGCTCGACGATGCGGCGATTCAGGTCGATCAGCTCGGGCTCGCTCAAGGCGTCGATGTCGATGGGTGGCATGGTCATACGGCGGCGACCCGAGCTGCCGGGTACATCGGAAACACCTTGTTCCACCCATCCAAACCCACCACAACGCAGTCCGATACATAGCGTCGAACCCATGGCTGGTCGGATTCTTGTCGGACGCGCCGCAGCAGCTGCTCTCGCAGCCCCATCAGCAACGCTGGCTCGGTGTTCAGGGCTTCCAGCCCAAGCAGGAAGACCAGCAAGCACGGCTTCTTATCCTGCTCCATCAAATGCAGATAGCAGTAGCTGTCGCGTGCCTTTGGCGTCAGGGTTTCGTTGACCAATTGCTTGGTTTGAAGCCTACGGGCAAAGGCCAGCCGATCCTTTTCGGCTGTCCCCACATCGGAGGCGTCCTTGATCTCGACCAGCAGGATCCGGTCTTTGTCTTCCACCACAAAGTCGACCAGCTTCATGCCTTCCGGCCGCGCCACGCCCTGCTCGTCCAACTTGAAGTAGTTCGCGGCGCTGGAGAAATCAAGCGCAATCTCGCCTTCCTGCGCCATCACTTCACTCCCTTCAACGCACGCTCGATGTCACGGTCATAGAGGTCGGAAAAGGTCGTAGCGATGGCATTGGGGTGAATGTCGAGATAGCTGTCGACTGAGGTGGCCGTAACGGCGTCATCTTCTGCGCGGTACAGCGAGTGAAAGCGCACCTTGTCAGTTTTCGCCTTCTGAAGATCGAACTCCTTGAGAACCACGTAGTTGTGTGTTGCGAGAAACATCTGCACGCCCATGCGTTGCAGTTCCAACATCAAGGTGACGACTTCCTTCATGAGGCTCGGGTTCAGATTGGATTCCGGCTCATCCCAGAACAGCACCGAACCCTTGAGTAGCACGCCGTTCTGGATCAACAGCCAGATCAACGCCAGCTTGCGCATGCCTTCGGCCAGAAGCGAGAACTCAAGTTCACCTTGCTTGTTCTTCAGGAAGAAGTGTTCGCCCTTCACGATTACCTTGCCTTCGATTGCCCGTTCCAGTGTCTTCAGCAGCCGGGCACGTGCCTGATCTGGTTGTCCCATCAATTTGGGCAAATAGGCGAGGTCAATGATGTCAGCGTAGGTCTCTTCAAACGCTATCTCCCGCTTCTTGTAAAGCGATCTGAAGCCCGGCGCATGGGCCAGCATCTCTTTGACCGGGATGTAAGCAGCGACGGTCCTGGTGTCCTTCCACTTCGACTCGCCGCTGGTTTTCACGCTTTCGGCCTTGTCGGTGTGGTTCGAAAAGCTCGCTCCAATCTTGTGGTCGGCACCACGCCATATCGCCAGCTTCGCCGTGGCACTGCCGGTTTGCCGCCTGACCAATCGACCCAACCGGTTCTCGTAGGGCTTGAAGACATCTCGCAGCTTGGCGGCAAACGGCTCCTGTTCCCCTTCGGTGATGGAGCAGGCGGCGTACAGCAACTTCAGCATGTGCGTCTTGCCCGTGCCGTTGGTACCGATGAAGACGTTGACGCCGGGCGACAGATCGACCGGCAGCTTCTTGAATGCTGTGAAGTTTTCGACTTCGACTTTGCTCAGCGCACTCATGCGTCAACCTCCGTTTTTCTCAGGGCTCTGGTCAAATCAGGGCACCTGCCACTCTTATCCTCATGCGGAAATCAGTCTGACGCCCACTTGCCGCCGGCGGTCATGGCGGCGTAGTCGTGGTTTCCCATTTTCACTTTGAATCCCGTACGCGACCTTTTTCGCCTGCCCTCGGCGGACTTGCCAAGGCTTGAGCAATTGTCGGGGGAATTCGCGCAGCGCTAGTTGGCGGAGAGTACCTGCAGAATTTCGCGCCCATAAGCCTCGAGCTTCTTCGCCCCCACGCCGCTGATCCCCGCCAGTTCACCCAACGAAGCCGGCCGCTCGCGCGCCATCGCTGCCAGCGCGGTATCGTGAAAAACCAGGAAGGCCGGCAGGTTGTGCTCGCGGGCAACTTCGGCGCGCCAGGCCTTTAGGGCGGCAAAGCGCGCTTGCGCGGCGGCATCGAGTTCGGCGGCTGCCGCCGGCGCGCGGGTCGGCGCGCGATCCGACGCAAGGGCGCGCTCCTTGCGCACACGCCCCCGCGGCGCGGCGGCGCGCGGCTGGCGCAGCACGATCGGCACCTCGCCTTTCAATACCGCGCGCGCGCTGTCGCTCAGCGCCAGGGTGTTGTATTCGCCTTCGGGTACGACATGGCCCAGCGCGACAAGCTGGCGCAGCACGCCGCGCCAGCGGGCTTCGTCCAGGTCGGCGCCGATGGCGAAGGTCGAGAGCCGCTCGTGGCGGTGCTGCGTAACTTTGTCGGTAACTTTGCCGCGCAGCACATCGATCAGATGCCCGGCGCCGAAGCCGATGCCGCTTGTGGCATGGAAGCGGTAGATGCACGACAGCAGCTTTCGCGCGGCCTCGGTGCCGTCCCAGGTCTCGGGGTGGGTCAGGCAGTTGTCGCAGTTGCCGCAATCCGCGCTCGCCTCGCCGAAATAGCCGAGCAGGCGCACGCGCCGGCAGTCGTGGGCTTCGGCCAGCGCCAAGAGCGCGTCGAGCTTGCCGCGCTGCACGCGCTTGAACTCCTCTTCGGCCGGGCTCTCGTCGATCATGCGGCGCTGGTTGACCACATCCTGCAGGCCGTAGGCCATCCAGGCATTCGCGGGGGCGCCGTCGCGGCCGGCGCGGCCGGTCTCCTGGTAATAGGCCTCGATATTTTTCGGCAGGTCGAGGTGGGCGACGAAGCGCACGTCGGGCTTGTCGATGCCCATGCCGAAGGCGATGGTGGCGACCATCACGACGCTGTCTTCGCGCAGGAAGCGGTCCTGGTGGCGCTGGCGCATGCCGGCGTCCAAACCGGCGTGGTAGGGCAGCGCAGCGATGCCTTCGGTGTTGAGCCAATCTGCCGTCTCTTCGACCTTCTTGCGCGTGCCGCAATAAACGATGCCGGCCTCGCCCTCGTGCTCGTCGCGCAGGAAGCGCAGCAACTGGCGCTTGGGTTCGTCCTTCTCGACGATGGCGTAGCGGATGTTGGGGCGGTCGAAGCTGGCGATGAAGGTCTGCGCACCTTCGAGCGCGAGGCGCACGACGATATCGGCGCGCGTGATGTGATCGGCGGTCGCGGTGAGCGCGATGCGCGGCACGCCGGGATAGCGCTCGTGCAGGATCGACAGGCCCAGATATTCCTCGCGGAAATCGTGCCCCCACTGGCTGACGCAATGGGCTTCGTCGATGGCGAAGAGGCTGAGCAATCCGCGCTCGTGCAGCGAATCGAGCATGGCCAGAAAGCGCGGCGTCAGCAGGCGTTCCG
Organism: uncultured Burkholderiales bacterium; assembly: GCA_902825995.1. Taxonomy (GTDB): domain Bacteria; phylum Pseudomonadota; class Gammaproteobacteria; order Burkholderiales; family Burkholderiaceae_C; genus CADEEN01. The sequence goes on along the minus strand of CADEDE010000020.1, from coordinate 15,793 downwards.
GCGCGGCGTAGAGCAGCACCAGGCGGCCTGAACGCAGCTCGCGTTCGATGCGCGAAGCCTCGTCGCTGCTCAGCGTCGAGTTCAGGAACGCCGCATGAACCCCGGCCTCTTCGAGCGCGCCGACCTGGTCGTGCATCAGCGCGATCAGCGGGCTCACCACCACGGCCACGCCCTGGCCGGCGCGATGCCGCACGATGGCCGGGATCTGGTAGCACAGGCTTTTGCCCCCGCCGGTGGGCATCAGCACCAGCGCATCGCCGCCGCCGGTGACGTGATCCACCACCTCGGCCTGCAAACCGCGAAAGGCGCTGTAGCCGAAGACTTCGTGGAGGACGGATGCGGCAGCGGCGGGTGCAGTGGGGCGATTCACGGAGCCGGATTGTCGCTGGCCGGCGCTCGTTATCATCCGCGCTTCGGTCTTCCCCCTTCACGCCTGCGCAAGGAGCGCCCCATGGCCTCAGTCAACAAAGTCATCCTCGTCGGCAATCTCGGCCGCGACCCCGAGACGCGCACGTTTCCCGACGGCGGCACGATCTGCAATGTCGCGATCGCCACCTCACGGCAGTGGAAGGACAAGACCAGCGGCGAAAGGCAGGAAGAGACCGAATGGCACCGCGTGGTCTTCCGCGACCGCCTGGCCGAGATTGCCGGCGAATACCTGAAAAAGGGCCGCTCGGTGTATGTCGAAGGCCGGCTCAAGACGCGCAAGTGGACCGACAAGGACGGCATCGAGAAATACAGCACCGAGATCGTCGCCACCGACATGCAGCTGCTCGGCAGCCGTGAGGGCCTGGGCGGCGGCGACGACATCAGCGGCGGCCAGCGCAGCGCGCCGGCACCGCGCCCGGCGGCGGGCCGGCCGGGCGCGTCGGCGCCCGCCAAGTCATCGACCGGCTTCGACGACATGGACGACGACATCCCGTTCTAGGCTGACCCCCAAGACGCCTGCGGCGTCGCCCTCCGAGGGGGGGCGCCCGCGTGGGACGGCCCGGCGCGGGCTAGAGTTTGGGCGCACAAGGAGATCCCGATGGCCGCCGACAACCGACACCCCGTGCGCCTGACGCAGCAGCGCGACTTCCAGTTCGAGGTCCGATTCGGCGACGGCGTCGCGCCGCTGGTGGCCGACGAGCCGCCACCGCTGGGTCGCGGCCAGGGGCCGTCGCCCGAGCAGTTGCTGGCGGCAGCGGTCGGCAATTGCCTCTCGGCCTCGTTGCTGTTTTCGCTGCGCAAGTACAAGCAGCAGCCCGAACCGATCACGGCCGAGGTTGCGGTCGAGACCGGCCGCAACGCCGAGAACCGCTTGCGCATCAAGGCCATGCAGGTCGTGCTCACGCTCGGCCAGCCGGCCGCGGCACTGCAACACCTGGACCGTGCACTGGCGACATTCGAGGATTTCTGCACCGTGACGCAAAGCGTGCGCGGCGGCATCGAGGTCAATGTGCAGGTGCTCGACGCCCTGGGTGCGCGGCTGAAGTGAGCGGCGTCCGTCAGGCGCTGGCGGCAGCGATCACGCCGCCACCGAGGCAGAGCTCGCCTTCGTAGAGCACGGCGCTCTGGCCGGGCGTGACGGCCCATTGCGGCGTGTCGAAGGCGAGTGCGAAGCCGGCGTTGCCGTCGGGCCTGAAGCTGCAGGGGGCATCGGCCTGGCGATAGCGTGTCTTCGCCGCATAGCGGCCCGCCTGCGGCGCGGTGCCGGCGACCCAACTGGTGTCGTCGGCCTGCAGCGCGCTCGACAACAGCGCCGGGTGCGCATGGCCCTGCACGACGACGAGCACGTTGCGTTCGAGATCCTTGCGCGCAACGAACCACGGCGCATGCTCGCCCGCGGCATCGGCGCGGCCCTGGATGCCGCCGATGCCCAGGCCCTGGCGCTGGCCCAGGGTGTAGAACGACAGGCCGACATGGCGGCCGACGCGGCGCCCGTGCTCGTCCTCGATCGCACCCGGTTCATGGCTCAGATAGCGGTTCAGGAACTCGCGGAACGGCCGCTCGCCAATGAAGCAGATGCCGGTCGAATCCTTCTTGCCCGCATTCGGCAGGCCGATCTCGGCGGCGATGCGGCGCACTTCGGTCTTCTTCAGCTCACCGACCGGGAACCAACTCTTGCTCAACTGCGCCTGGTTCAGCCGGTGCAGAAAGTAGCTCTGGTCCTTGGCCGGGTCCAGGCCTTTCAACAGCTCGAAGCGGCCGTCGATTTCGCGAACCCTGGCGTAGTGGCCGGTTGCGATGCAATCGGCGCCGAGCCGCACGGCATGGTCGAGAAAGGCCTTGAACTTGATCTCGGCATTGCACAGCACGTCGGGGTTGGGCGTGCGGCCAGCCTGGTACTCGCGCAGGAACTCGGCAAACACGCGGTCCCTGTATTCGGTGGCGAAGTTGACATGCTCGATCTCGATGCCCAGCACATCGGCCACCGCGGCGGCATCGACGAAATCGACATTCGCGGAGCAGTATTCGCTGTCATCGTCGTCATCCCAGTTCTTCATGAACAGGCCGACGACGTCGTGGCCCTGCTGCTTCAGCAGGTAGGCGCTGACGGCCGAATCGACACCGCCCGACAGGCCGACTACCACGCGTTGTTTGCTGCGCCTCACCACACGCGGATTATCCCGGCCACAGCGCAGGCGAGCACGCGCCTCGGGCCCGAGCACCTGCTTGGACCCGCCGCCGACAAAGCCGACGGGCGCCGAATTCACGACCATTGCGGATCGGCGAGCAGTTCCAGCGGGTAGCGCTGGCCGGCCAGGTGGTCCTGCACGCAGCGCCACAGCAGCGGGCTGCGGTGGCGCTCGCGGCTGGACTCGATCTCGGCCGGCGTGAGCCACAGCGTGCGCACGATGCCGCTGTCGAGCGCGCGCCCGGCTTGCGGCTCGCCGACGCTGCCGGCGAAGGCGAAGCGCAGGTAGGTCACGTCGTCGTCGCCACGCTGGGCGCGGGCCAGGTACACGCCGATCAGGTGGCTGGGGCTGAAGCAGCGCGCGGTCTCTTCCAGCGCCTCGCGTGCAACGGCCCGGGTCAAGGATTCCCCCGCCTCGAGGTGGCCGGCCGGGTTGTTCAGGCGCAGACCGTCGCGGGTGCTTTCTTCGACCAGCAGGTAGCGCCCCTGCCGCTCGATGACGGCAGCCACCGTGACGCTCGGCTTCCAGCGGATTTCGTTGGCCATGGAGGTCGATGGTAGCGGCCTGCGCAGCCGCCCCGGGGCTCGTCCGGCCGCCGTGCATTAAGCTGGCGGCCCAACCTGCGCTGCCAGCCGCTGCACCGCAAGACTGCCCGAGGAGAACTGCACCATGCTGATCGGCGTACCGCTCGAAACGGTGGCTGGCGAGACACGCGTCGCCTGCACGCCCGAGACGGCCAAGAAATTGAAGGCCCAGGGCCACACCGTGCGCGTGCAGTCGGGGGCCGGCGTGGCGGCCAGCGCCACCGACGAGGCCTATGCGGCGGCCGGGGCCGAAATCACCGACCGCAGCGGCGCCTTTGCGGCCGAGCTGATCCTGAAGGTGCGCAGCCCCTCGCTCGACGAGTTGGTGCTGGTGAAGACCGGCGCGGCCCTGGTCGGCATGTTGAACCCCTTCGACAAGGACAACCTGAACCGCCTGGCCGGCGCGGGCCTGACCAGTTTTGCGCTCGAAGCCGCACCGCGCACGACACGCGCCCAGAGCATGGACGTGCTGTCGAGCCAGGCCAATATCGCCGGCTACAAGGCGGTGATGATCGCCGCCGACAAATACCAGCGCCTGTTCCCGATGCTGATGACCGCCGCCGGCACCATCAAGGCCGCGCGGGTGGTGATCCTGGGCGTCGGCGTGGCCGGCTTGCAGGCCATCGCCACCGCCAAACGCCTGGGCGCGGTGATCGAGGCCAGCGATGTGCGGCCCAGCGTGAAGGAGCAGGTCGAATCGCTCGGCGCCAAATTCATCGACGTGCCCTGCGAGACCGCCGAAGAGAAGGACGCCGCCGAAGGCGTCGGCGGCTACGCCAAGCCAATGCCGCCGGCGTGGCTGGAACGGCAGCAGGTCGAGGTAGCCAAGCGCGTGGCACAGGCCGACATCGTGATCTCGACCGCATTGATCCCGGGCCGCGCCGCGCCGGTGCTGATGACCGAGGCGATGGTCAAGAGCATGAAGCCCGGCAGCGTGATCGTCGATATGGCCGCCCCCGCCGGTGGCAATTGCCCGCTCACCGAGGCCGGCAAGAGCGTTGTGCGCCACGGCGTGACGATCGTCGGCGAGACCAATATCCCGGCCCTGGTGGCGGCCGATTCGTCGAGCCTGTATGCGCGCAACGTGCTGGACTTTCTGAAGCTCGTCATCACCGAGGAAGGCGGCTTCAACGTGCCGCTGGACGACGACATCGTGGCCGCCTGCCTGATGACGCAGGGCGGCGAAGTGAAAAGGAAATGAACATGGACATCGTCTCCCCCACCGTCACCAACCTGATCATCTTCGTGCTCGCCATCTACGTCGGCTACCACGTCGTCTGGACCGTGACGCCGGCGCTGCACACGCCGCTGATGGCCGTCACCAACGCCATCTCGGCGATCGTCATCGTCGGCGCCATGCTGGCCGCCGCGCTGACCGAGGGCGGTCTGGCCAAGACCATGGGCGTGCTGGCGGTGGCGCTGGCGGCGGTCAATATCTTCGGCGGCTTCCTGGTCACGCGGCGCATGCTGGAGATGTTCAGGAAGAAAGAGCGTCCGGCCAAGCCGATTGAGGGGGGCCAGTGATGAGCCTGAATCTCGTCACCCTGCTCTACCTCGTCGCCAGCGTCTGCTTCATCCAGGCGCTGAAAGGCCTGTCGCACCCGACCAGCTCGATCCGCGGCAACCTGTTCGGCATGGTCGGCATGGCCATCGCCGGCCTGACCACGGCGGCGCTGATCGTGCAACTGGCCGGGCGCATGGGCCAGAGCGGGACGGTGGGCCTGGCCTGGGTCGGGCTCGGCCTGGTGCTCGGCGGCAGCTACGGCGCCTGGCGCGCGCGCACCGTCGAAATGACCAAGATGCCCGAGCTGGTGGCCTTCTTCCACAGCATGATCGGCCTGTCGGCGGTGTTCATCGCCATCGCTGCGGCGGTCGAGCCCTGGGCCTTCGGCATCGCGGCCAAGGGGGCTGAAATCCCGCACGGCAACCGGCTCGAACTGGCTCTCGGGGCGGCCATCGGCGCGATCACCTTCAGCGGCTCAGTGATCGCCTTCGGCAAGCTCAGCGGAACCTACAAATTCCGCCTCTTCAAAGGTGCGCCGGTGCAGTTCCAGGGCCAGCACTGGCTGAACCTGGCGCTCGGACTGGCGCTGCTGTTCTTCATCGCCGGCTACACCCTCAGCGAAGCCAAGCTCGACTTCGCGCTGCTGCTGGCCATTGCCTTTGTGCTCGGTGTGCTGATCATCATCCCGATCGGCGGTGCCGACATGCCGGTGGTGGTGTCGATGCTCAACAGCTATTCGGGCTGGGCCGCGGCGGGCATCGGTTTCTCGCTGAACAACGCGATGCTGATCGTCGCCGGCAGCCTGGTCGGCTCATCGGGGGCGATCCTCAGCTACATCATGTGCAAGGCCATGAATCGCTCGTTTTTCAACGTCATCCTCGGCGGGTTTGGCGGTGAAGCCGCGACCGCGACCGCGGCGGCCGGCGGCGCAGTGCCGCGCGTGGTCAAGAGCGGCAGCGCCGACGACGCGGCCTTCATCATGGGCAATGCCGAAACCGTGGTTATCGTGCCCGGCTATGGCCTGGCGGTGGCGCGCGCGCAGCATGCGGTGAAGGAGCTGGCGCACAAGCTCAGCGCCAGGGGCGTGATCGTCAAATATGCGATCCACCCGGTGGCCGGACGCATGCCGGGCCACATGAACGTGCTGCTCGCGGAAGCCGAGGTGCCCTACGACCAGGTCTTCGAGATGGAAGATATCAACGGCGAATTCGGCCAGGCCGACGTGGCCATCATCCTGGGCGCCAACGACGTCGTGAACCCGGCGGCAATGACCAAGGGCAGCCCGATCTACGGCATGCCGATCCTCGAGGCCTACAAGGCCAAGACCGTGATCGTTAACAAGCGTTCGATGGCCGCCGGCTACGCCGGCCTGGACAACGAGTTGTTCTATATGGACAAGACGATGATGGTCTTCGGCGACGCCAAGAAAGTGGTCGAGGCGATGGTCAAGGCGGTGGAGTGAGCGAAAGCCGCTTTAATAGCGACCCTCGTAATTCCAAATAAGGCTTGAATTTAACCTAAGATGGGCGGCTAATTTAGTTTGCCCCATGAATCGCACTTCAACCGGTCGGTTTGAGCCCACCGTCGCGGCCGGCATCGCCTGCCGGGGCTTCGTGCCTGAGCCCCTGCCACCGAAACCGGCGCTGGTCATTGACGGTCCCCTGCAGCACCGGCTCGACCAGGCGCATCTGGCGCTCGGTCGCCTCGACAGCCTGACCGCATTGCTGCCCGATGCGCAGACCTTCCTGTACAGCTATGTCCGCAAGGAGGCCGTGCTGTCGTCGCAAATCGAGGGCACCCGGTCGTCGCTGTCCGATCTGCTCTTGTTTGAGGAAGATGGCGCCCCCGGCGTGCCGATCGACGATGTGGCCGAAGTGTCTTGCTACGTGGCCGCACTCGATCTTGGCGTGCGTCGGCTTGCCGAAGGCCTGCCGATCTCTTCGCGCCTGATCCGCGAGATGCATGCTGCGCTGATGCAGTCGGGCCGTGGCGCCGGCAAGTCGCCGGGTGAATACCGCCGGGTGCAGAACTGGGTCGGTGGGCCCACGCCGTCAGCGGCTGAACTCGTGCCCCCGCCACCGCAGTTCGTCGAACCCTGCATTGCCGACCTGGAGCGCTTCGTCAACGACGTGCCTGAGCGGCACGCGCCTCTGATCAAGGCCGCACTGGCGCATGTGCAGTTCGAGACCATCCACCCATTTCTCGATGGCAACGGCCGCGTCGGGCGCCTGCTGATCCCCCTGCTGTTGATGCATGAGCAGGTGCTGCACGAGCCGCTGCTGTACCTGAGCCTGTACTTCAAGATTCATCGCGCTCGCTACTACGAGTTGCTGTCCCATGTGCGCAAGAGCGGTGATTGGGAAGAATGGCTCGGCTTCTTTGCCGACGCCGTCACGCATGCGGCGACGCAGGCCGTGCAGACCGCCCGCGCCCTCACCGACCTGGTGGCCGGCGACCGTCGTCGCGTCGTGGTGCTCGGGCGCCATGCGCCCAGCGCCATGCTGGTGTTCGACGCCCTGTCTCGACGCCCGGTACGCAGCATCGGCAGCATCTGCGCCGAGACGCGCCAGAGCCCCGTCACGGTGGGCGCCGCGCTGCAACGCCTGGCGACCTTGAATCTGGTGCGAGAACTCACCGGCCGCAAGCGCGACCGCGTCTTCGGCTATATCGACTACCTCGACACGCTCAATCGCGAGGCGCTGTTCGACACGCCGCCGCCACGGCGGCCTGCCTGACCCATGCCCACCCTCGACTGGCTCAACCGCGAAGACGCCTTTCGCCTCGCCGCGCGCGTGCCCACGCGCGTGCTGCGGCCGCACGCGCAGGCCAGCGGCGTTGTCGGCGATGCCCTTGCGGCCCACGGCAACCTGCTGGTGCAGGGCGACAACCTCGAAGCCCTGGCCGCGCTGCTGCCCTTTTACCGCGGCCGGGTGAAGTGCATCTTCATCGACCCGCCGTACAACACCAAGAGTGCGTTCGAGCATTACGACGACAACCTGGAGCACTCGGCCTGGCTGACGATGATGCTGCCGCGGCTGCAACTGCTGCGCGAGTTTTTGCGCGAGGACGGCTCGATCTGGGTCACCATCGACGACAACGAAGGGCATTACCTCAAGGTGATGATGGACGAGGTGTTTGGGCGGGGGAATTTCGTTGCGAATTTTGTCTGGCAAAAGCGGTACTCACGAGAGAACCGTGAATCGATTGGCGATGTGCACGACTACGTGCTCATGTATGCGCGCGACCCTGACGCTTTCAAGTCTGTGCGGCAACTCTTGCCTCTGACCGACAAGCAGCGTTCGATCTATCGCAACCCTGACAACGATGCACGAGGTGCGTGGCAGAGCGTTTCACTTCTCGCGCAGGGCTTCCGCCCTAACCAGATGTATGAGATTCATGCACCGTCTGGGCGAGTGCATGTCCCGCCACCGGGCAATTGCTGGAAGGTGATCCGTTCGGAGTTCGATCGACTTGTTGCCGATGATCGGTTGTACTTCGGTCAGGATGGCAATGGCGTGCCGCGTCGCAAGGAATTTCTATCGTTGGCAAAGGGACTCGTTCCTTGGACCTGGTGGCCACACGACGAAGTTGGGCACACCGATGAGGCGAAGAAAGAGGTTAACGAGCACTTTGGCGGTGACGTTAGTTTTGGCACACCAAAGCCTGAGCGACTGATCGAGCGTGTGATCCACATCGCCACCAACCCCAACGACCTCATCCTCGACAGCTTCCTCGGCAGCGGCACCACCGCCGCCGTCGCGCACAAGATGGGCCGGCGCTGGATCGGCATCGAGATGGGCGAGCACGCCCTGACGCATTGCCTGCCGCGCCTGAAAAAAGTGATCGAAGGCGAACAGGGCGGCATCAGCACGGCGGTCAACTGGCAAGGCGGCGGCGGCTTTTCGGTGCTGCAACTCGGCGCGCCGCTGTTCGATGCCGACCGCGACATCCACCCCGAGGTGCGCTTCGCCGACCTGGCCGCCTTCCTCTGGATGCGCGAAACCGGCAGCGCGCTCGACGCGCTCACACCCGGCACGCCGCTGCTCGGCATTCACGAAGGCGCGGCGTACTACCTGCTCTTCAACGGCGTGCTCGGCGACAAGCGCCCGGCCAGCGGCAATGTGCTCAATAGCGCGGTGCTCGACGCGCTGCGCGCCACCTGCTGGCACGCGGGCCCGAAGACGATTTACGGCGAAGCCTGCCGCCTGGGTGAAGCGCGCCTGGCCGCCGAGGGCATCCGCTTCAAACAGTTGCCGCACGCGGTGCCGAGGTAGGAACACGCATGGCCAGCTTCGCCCTCAAGCGCTACCAGCAGCAAGCCCTCACAGCGCTGGAAAACTATTTGCGCACCGCGCGCATCCACGGCGCGCGCAGCGCCTTCGAAAGCGAAATCGGCTTCGGCTACAACCCCGAGCCTTTCGGCGATGTGCCCTGCGTGTGCCTGCGCATCCCCACCGGCGGCGGCAAGACTTTGCTGGCCGCCCATGCCATCGGGCGCATGGCGCGCGAATGGCCCAGCGTGGCGCCGCAGCCGCTGGCGCTGTGGCTGGTGCCCAGCGACACCATCCGCGCGCAAACCCTGGCTGCGCTGTCCACGCCTGGCCACCCCTTCCGCGAAGCGCTGGCGCAGGCGGTGGGCGAGAGCGTGCGCGTATGCGCGCTCGACGAGGTGGCGACGCTGGCGCCGCAGGATTTCGATGCCCATGCCGTGGTGGTGGTGGCCACGATGCAGAGCTTTCGGGTCGAGGACACCGGCCAGCGCAACGTGTATGCCTTCACCGAGGCGCTGGAGCCGCACTTCCGCGGCGTGCCGGCGGCAGCGCTGCGCGCACTCGACGGATTGCCCGATGCGCTGGTCACGGCCGACGATGCGGCCAGCGCCGACGAAGGCCGCGCGATGCTGCAGCGCTTTGTCGGCCAGCCGCGCTGGTCGCTGGCCAATTGGTTGGCGCTGCACCAGCCCTACCTGATCGTCGATGAGGCGCACAACACCAAGACCGAGCGCAGCTTCGAGGCGCTCAAACGCCTGAACCCGGCGGCCATTCTCGAACTCACCGCCACGCCGGTGCCCAAGCGCACCAATGTGCTGTTCCATGTCTCGGCGCAGCAGTTGCAGGCCGAGTCGATGGTCAAGCTGCCGATCGTGCTGGCCGAGCACACGCGCGGCTGGCAGGCCGCCGTTTTCGACGCGGTGCGCACGCAGCGCATGCTGGAAGGCGAGGCGCAGCAGGAAGAAGCCGCGGACGGGCCCAACAAAGGCGCCTACATCCGCCCGATCGTGCTGCTGCAAGCGCAGAACAGTACCGAGCCGGTGAATGTGGATGTGCTGCGCGCGCACCTGATCGACGAGCTGCACGTCCCCGAAGCGCAGGTGAAGGTGGCCACCGGCACGCAGCGCGAGTTGGAGGGTTTGAACCTGGCCGCGCGCGATTGCCCGGTGCGCTTCATCATCACCGTGCAGGCCCTGCGCGAAGGCTGGGATTGCCCGTTTGCCTACGTGCTGTGCTCGGTGCAGAGCATCCGCTCGGCCACCGCGGTGGAGCAGTTGCTGGGCCGCGTGCTGCGCATGCCCTATGCCACCGCGCGCACGCGGCCCGCATTGAACAAGGCCTACGCGCATGTCACCGAGGCGCAGACCGGCATGGCGGCCAATGCGCTGGCCGATCGGCTGATCGACGGCATGGGCTTCGACCCGCTGGACATGGCTTCGATGGTGGCGCCGATGCTGCCGCTGGACTTTGCGCGCGATGACGGGCCGCTGTTTGCGGTTGCGGCGCCCGCCTTGCCTGCGCTCACGCTCGACCTGCCGGCGGGCAAGGATTTGCCGGCGGCGGCGGTCGATGCGGTAGCGGCCGGCGAGGCCAGCGTTTCGAGCGATGGCGAGCGCCAGCGCCTGCGTGTGGTGGGCACGGTGGGCGAAGCGCTCGCCGCGCAATTGATCGCCGCGCACAAAGGCAAGCAGCGCGAGCAGACGGCCGCGCAGATCGAGTGCCATAACGCACTGGTGGCGGCGACGCTGGCGCCCGTGAATCGCGGCGAAGTGTTTGCGCCGCTGCCGCGCCTGGCCTATCGGCTGCACGGCGCGCAGGGCGAGTTGGCGCTGCTGGAGCGCGAAGCGGTATTCGAGCAGGTGGAGCTGAACCTGCTGGCCGAGCCGGTGAGCCTGCCCGGCTTTGCGATGGCGGAGCAGGCTGCAACCTGGGCGCTGTACCTGGACGGCGCCAAGCTGCGCGTAGCCGCGACGGCAGGTGACCAGATGGGCCTGGCCGGCGTGCGCGGCCCCGCCAGCGAAGACGATCTCGCGCGCTGGCTGGCCGCCACGCTGCAACACCCGGCGCGCAATGTGGCGGCCGATATCGTGCCCTCGCATTTGCGTGCGTTTATCGTCGCCACGCTGCGCCACTTGATGCACGAACAGCGTGTGCCGCTGGAGCAACTGGTGCGCCATCAACACCTGCTGGCGCAACGGCTGGAGGCGCGCATCGCCGAGCTGCGCGACCGCGCCGCGCACGCGGCGTTCCGGCAATGCGTGCTCGATGAAGGCTGGCAGGTGGAGGCCAGCGCGGCGCATCGCTTCGAGTTCGGCCCCGCCTACCCGGTGCCGGCGAACAAGCGCTACGAGGGCAAGTTCCGCTTTGCCAAGCACTTCTACCCGGTGGTCGCCGACCTGAAGGACGGTGGCGAGGAGTGGCATTGCGCGATGGCCGTCGAGCGCCACCCGCAGGTGGCGCGCTGGGTGCGCAACCTCGACTCCGATCCCGTCGCCGCGTTCTGGTTGCCAACTTCGTTCGGGCGTTTTTACCCGGACTTCGTGGGCGAATTGAAGGACGGGCGGCTGTTGGTGGTCGAGTACAAGGGCGCGCAGATCGCGTCGATGCCCAAGGAGATCGAGAAGGGCGCGGTCGGCAAGTTGTGGGCCGCGCGCAGCGGCGGGCGCTGCCTGTTCGCGATGATCTTCAAGGAACGCGACGGCCTGGGCGTTGCGCACCAGCTTGACGCGGCCATTCTCGGCCGGACCTGAAGTCGCTTCGAGGGGCGGTTCCCTCCACGGCATGCCGATCCTCGAGGCCTGCGCGACCAGGGCGGCAATCGTCGACAAGCGCTCGATGGCCGCCGAACGGGCCGGCCTACTTCACCGGTCGCAGCCCGTGGTCGAAAGTGCTGTTGCGCCATTCGCCGCCGGGCTGCTTGACCTCCTTCGTGCCGCCCGAGCCGTCTTCGCGGATGCGGTAGCGGAAGTCCTCACAGCCTGTGACCGGTTGCTTGGAGGTGATCACGATCGTGCCCGCGCCGCGCTCGACGGTCACCGGTATCGCGCCGCGATAGCAGACATCGACGTTGCCGGCGATCATGCGGAAGAACGACTCGCCATCCTTCTCCTCGACCGAGATCGTGCCGGTGACGAAGCGGTCCTTGCTGTATTGCTTGGTCTGCGGGTCGCGCTTGTAGGACTTGTAGTCCCACACTTGTTGCGCCTGTGCGGCGGCGGCGGCCGCGAAGGCCGCGGCGGCGGCCAGCACGATCAGATTGCGGAACCGGGGGTTTTGCGTCTTCATCATGGGTCTCCTTCGGGGGGTGGTCGGGGGGTCGATCGATCGGCGCCCGCGTCGGCGCCGGGCGGGCTCAGCGGTCGGGCACCTCGGCGCCGATCCGCAACAGGCGGGTCAGGTCCACGTTGCGCAGCGGCTCGAAATCGGACTCGGTGCCGATCGCTGCCGGCGGCCCGGCGCCCTTGACGCGAAAGAAATAGCGGTCGGTGGCGGCAGTCTCGAAACTCTCGCCGGTACTCGGATCCTGCAGGCGCACGGTGCCGCCCAGCATGTCGCGCACGCCGCGCTGGCGCGCCTCGTCGGCCTGCCAGCGTTGCTCGATGGCCTTTTGCTGCAACTGCTGCGACCAATGCAGGTAGGTTTGGAATTGCTGGCCCATGCGCTGCTGGTGCTCGCGCTCTCCGGCCGCCCACTGCGGGTTCTCGCGCCCGCTGGCCACCATGCGCGCCATCGCCGCGGCAGCCGTAGCCGCGCGCTCGGGCGGGGCGATGAAGCCGTGGATGCCGTCGGCCCACCACGAGCCGCCGACGTTGGCCGTCGCCGTGCCGACGGTGCTCAGCGTCAGCACACCGATGCGGCCATCTTTCAGGCGCAATTCGATATCGGCCGCGCTGGCCGCCGACACCTGGCCTTGCAGCAGCGGGTTGCGCTGGACAATCTGGACCAGATCGGGCCGCGCGCGCGCGCTCGACGAACAAGGCCACCGCCGGGTTGCCGGCCGCTTCGGCGAGGTCGGCATCGACGGCCGGAAGGCTCAGCGTCTGGACCGCGAATTCATGCTCGCCGTTCAGGCCGAGCGTGCGCCGCGAAGTGATGACCAGATGCAGGGCCGGCAATGCCGCCAGCAGGTGTGCGACCAGAACCTCGGCCTGGCCGACCAATTGTTCGAAGTTGTCCAGCACCAGCAAGGCGCGGCGCCCCGACAGCGCCGCGGCGAGTGCGGCCCGCGGCGCATCGGCGCCGGGGGCAATCTGCAGCGCCGTGGTCATGGCATCGAGCGCCTGCGCCTGGGTCGTGCAGGCCGACAGCGGGATGAAGGCCATCAGATCGAAGGGCTCGAACGATTCCGAAGCCGGCAAAGGCCAGGCGGCGTGCTCGCGCAGCGAATGCGCCACCTCGACCGCCAGGCGCGTCTTGCCGGCGCCGCCCGGGCCGATCAGCGTGACCAGGCGCCGGACCAGCACCAGGCTGCGCAGCCTGGCGCCTTGTTCGTCGGCACCGAACATTCGGGTCAGGTAGTGGCGCAGCGTGACGCGGGCCGCCGGCACCGCGGTCGTCCTCGGCGTGGCGCCCGGTTCGGCGGCCAAAGGGGCCACCGATGTCGTTTGCCGCATCGGCAAGCGCTCGTGCAGCGCCGCCAGGCGCACCCGCTCGTCGTCGATCCACGCGTCGTAAAAACCCGGCAGCAGCTCACCGCGGTACAGGGCACGCGCGGCGTCAATGCGGCCGGCCTGAAGCTGACGCTCGAAGTGCGGCACGTCGCAGGCCAGGCCGTCGGGCATCACGCGAACGCTGGTGCGGTCGGCGACCAGGACCGGCTGCGGCGGCGCCCGGCCGGCCGATTCGAGGAGGCTTTTCAAGCTCGACAGCACCTGGCGCAGCCGGTTGCGGCCGACCCCCAGCTCGACCCCGGGCCAAAGACATTCGATCAGTTCTTCGCGTGCGTGTGCGCGCTGCGGCCACATCGCCAGGCGCGCCAGCAGCGCAACGGCGGCGCGGCTGGGCAGGCGGTGCAGGCGTTGCCTGCCGTCACTGATCTCGAGCCCGCCGAGCAGCCGCACCTGCCACACGGCATCCGGCAGGTCGGCCGGCGTTGCTGGCGCGGCGGTCAACGGGGCCTTGCGCTCGGCAAGGCGTGGGGCCTGGGACATGGGCAGTCACCGCGCAGGGGGGTGAAATATTCTAGAAGCCGCCCGCCGGGCGGTCGCTCCCGCGACCGGGGGCCTGGGGGTGTCCCGGCTCATCCCGCTATCGAATCCCCTGATGCTGGCGCGCACCTTGGTGTCGCCAGAAAACCCGCTCGTACCCGTCGCTGCGGGCGCTGCTCGAGGAGAGTTTTCGCCAATACCGCCAGCTGCCGGTCTACAAGTTCATGGGCCGCGAATTGCGCGCGCCGCCGAAATAGCGCTTTGCCGTTTGCCGCGGCGGCCCGGTGCGATCATCGGCACCATGCCCGTCCGCCTGTTTGTCGATCCACCGCTGGTCGCCGCCAGCCTGCTCGCACTGCCTGAGCGCGCGGCGCGTCACGTTCAAGTCCTGCGCTTGCAGCCCGGCGCCGAGCTGACGCTGTTCGACGGCAGCGGCGGCGAATGGTCGGCGCAAATCGCGACGATGGATCGGCGCGGCGTGCAGGTGCGGGTGCAGGAATACCGGGCACGGGAATGCGAAGCGCCGATCGCGGTGACATTGGCCCTGGCGATGCCGGCCAACGAGCGCATGGATGCGCTGGTCGAGAAGGCCACCGAACTGGGCGCCGCCGCCATCGCGCCGTTGCTCACCGAGCGCTCGGTGCTGCGCCTGAGCGGTGAACGCGCCGAGCGTCGGCGGGCGCATTGGCAGGCAATCGCGGCCGCCGCCTGCGAGCAATGCGGGCGCAACCGCGTGCCGCAGGTCCATGCGGTGCAGCCGCTCGCGGCCTGGCTCGGCCAGTTGCCCGCCACAGCCGGCGAGTCGCGGCTCTTGCTCGGCTGGCGCCATGCGCAGCCGTGGCCGCAGGCCTCGGCGGGCCTGGGCCGGGCGCTGATTCTGCTCAGCGGCCCCGAGGGCGGCCTCACCGAAGGCGAAGAATCACAGGCCCGCCTGCGCGGGTTTTCGCTGGCCAGCCTGGGGCCACGCATATTGCGCGCCGATACCGCCCCGCTGGCCGCGCTGGCGGCGATCGCACTGACGGCGCGGTAACAGGGGGTGATGTCCGCTTGCCCTGGCCGGATTGCGCGCCCAGAATCCGCCGTTTCCATTCTTCGCTCAGGAGCTTGTCATGGGTTTGCTCGAATCGGTTCTCGGCAGCGTGCTCGGCGGCAGCCAGCCACAAAGCGGCGGCGCGGGCGCCCTGGTCAATATCGTGGCCGGGATGCTGGCCAATGCCGGCCCGGGCGGCGCTGCTGCGGGCGCTGGCGCCGGCCTGGGTGGCCTGGCCGGGCTGGCCGAGCAATTTCAGCGCGGCGGCCTGGGCGATGTCATGAACTCCTGGATCGGCACCGGCCAGAACCAGGCCATCACGCCCGATCAGCTCGGCAATGTGCTCGGCGGCGACCTGCTGGGCCAGCTGACGCAGCAGACCGGCATGGGCCAGGGCGACCTGCTCGGCCAGCTGTCGCAAATGCTGCCGCAGATGGTTGACCAGCTCACACCCGAGGGCCAAGTGCCCTCAGGCGGCCTGGGCGATATCGGCGCGATCCTCGGCCGCTTTGCCCAGGCGCGCTGAAATGTCCGCCCCCACGCTCGCTTCGCTCGCTGCCCCCCGCGGGGCATAAGCGCTAACTTATTATTCATGCTCATTCCTGCTCACATTGATACGGTCGCAGCCGAGGCGCCTCG
>CADEDE010000019.1 GCA_902825995.1 uncultured Burkholderiales bacterium | reverse complement strand
CGCGGCCGCATCCGCGTGCAGGCCGACGGCCAGATGAAGACCGGCCGCGACGTGGTCATCGGTGCCTTGCTGGGCGCCGACGAGTTCGGCTTCGCCACCGCACCGCTGGTCGTCGAGGGCTGCATCATGATGCGCAAGTGCCACCTCAACACCTGCCCGGTGGGCGTGGCCACGCAAGACCCGGTGCTGCGCGCCAAGTTCTCCGGCCGACCCGAGCATGTGGTGAACTTCTTGTTCTTCGTCGCCGAAGAAGCGCGCCAGATCATGGCGCAACTGGGCATCCGAAAGTTCGACGCGCTGATCGGCCGCAGCGACCTGCTCGACACCAGGAAGGGCCTTGCGCACTGGAAGGCGCGCGGCCTGGACTTCAGCCGCGTCTTTCACCAGGTGCTGGTGCCGGCCGACGTGCCGCGCCACCAGGTCGATGTGCAGGACCACGGCCTGGCCAAGGCGCTCGATATCACGCTGATCGAGAAGTGCCGCCCGGCCATCGAACGCGGCGAAAAAGTGCAGTTCATGGCCGAGGTGCGCAACGTCAACCGCAGCGTCGGCGCGATGCTCTCTGGCGAGTTGATCCGCCAGCGCCCCGAGGGCCTGCCCGACCACACCATCTTCATGCAGATGCAAGGCACGGGAGGCCAGAGTTTCGGCGCCTTCCTGGCCAGCGGCATCACGCTGTACCTGATCGGCGACGCCAACGACTACACCGGCAAGGGCCTGAGCGGCGGGCGTATCGTCATCCGGCCGAGCATCGACTTCCGCGGCGAGGCCACCGCCAATATCATCATCGGCAATACCGCGCTGTACGGCGCAACCGGCGGCGAAGCCTTCTTCCGCGGCGTGGCCGGCGAGCGCTTCGCGGTGCGCCTGTCGGGTGCGACGGCGGTGGTCGAAGGCACCGGCGACCACGGTTGCGAGTACATGACCGGCGGCACCGTGGCGGTACTCGGCAAGACCGGCCGCAACTTCGCTGCCGGCATGAGCGGCGGCGTGGCCTATGTCTATGACGAAGACGGCCATTTCGCCAAGCGCTGCAATACCAGCATGGTATCCCTGGACAAGGTGCTGCCGCGCGACGAACAGGACCAGGCCGACTACCACAGGGGCCAGTCCGACGAAGGGCTGTTGAAGGGTCTGATCGAAGACCACCACCGCTGGACCGGCAGCCTGCGCGCGCGCCAGATCCTCGACCACTGGACCGAAGCGCGCCTGCGCTTCGTCAAGGTCTTTCCGCACGAGTACCAGCGCGCGCTGAAGCAGATGAATGCGACGAGCCAGGTCACGGCGACGATCGCCAAGGCCAAGTCCGACGTCAAGCCGGCCTCGGTGCCCGCCAAGTAAGAACGACGAAGAGAACACCATGGGAAAAGTCACCGGCTTCCTCGAATACGAGCGCCTCGAAGTGGGCTACGAGCCCGTTGCCAGGCGCGTGAAGAACTACAAGGAGTTCGTCATCGGGCTCAATGCCGAGCAATCGAAGACGCAGGCCGCGCGCTGCATGGACTGCGGCACGCCGTTTTGCAACAGCGGCTGTCCGGTCAACAACATCATCCCGGACTTCAACGACCTGGTCTTTTGCGGCGACTGGCAGAACGCCATCGAAGTCCTGCACTCGACCAACAACTTTCCCGAGTTCACCGGCCGCCTGTGCCCGGCGCCGTGCGAGGCGGCCTGCACGCTCAACGTCAACGACGCCGCCGTCGGCATCAAGTCGATCGAGCACGCCATCATCGACCGCGCCTGGGCCGAAGGCTGGGTCCGGCCGCAGCCGCCGCAAACCAGAACCGGCAAGAGCGTGGCCGTGGTCGGCTCCGGCCCGGCCGGCCTGGCCGCGGCACAACAACTCGCGCGCGCCGGCCATGCTGTCACCGTCTTCGAGAAAAACAACCGCATCGGCGGCCTGCTGCGCTACGGCATCCCCGACTTCAAGATGGAGAAGTCGCATATCGACCGGCGCATCCTGCAGATGCAGGCTGAAGGCGTGGTCTTCCGCACCGGCGTGCTCGTCGGTGCGCTGCCCCAGGATACCAAGGTCAACAACGATGCCAAACAAAGCCTCGGCGCCGACGAGCTGAAGGCGCAGTTCGACGCGGTGCTGCTCACCGGCGGTGCCGAACAGAGCCGCGACCTGCCGGTGCCCGGCCGCGAGCTCGACGGCGTGCACTTTGCGTTGGAGTTCCTGCCGCAGCAGAACAGGGTCGTGGCGGGGGACAAGGTCAAGGGCCAGTTGCTGGCGACGGGCAAGCACGTCATCGTCATCGGTGGCGGCGATACCGGTAGCGACTGCGTCGGCACCAGCAACCGCCACGGCGCCGCCAGCGTGACGCAGTTCGAGTTGCTGCCGCAGCCGCCCGAGCGGGAGAACAAGCCGCTGGTCTGGCCCTACTGGCCGATCAAGCTGCGCACCAGCTCGAGCCACCAAGAAGGCTGCCAGCGCGAGTTCGCGATCGCCACCAAGGCGCTGATCGGCGACAAGGGCAAAGTCACGGCCCTGAAAACCGTGCGCGTCGAGTGGCAGGGCGGCAAGATGCTCGAAGTGCCCGGCAGCGAGCAGCTCATGCCGGCCGACCTGGTGCTGCTGGCGATGGGCTTCGTCAGCCCCGTAGCCTCGGTGCTCGAAGCCTTCGGCGTCGAACGCGACAACCGTGGCAACGCCAAGGCGCCCACCGAAGGCGCGAACTCCTACCGCACGAATATCGACAAGGTCTTCGCCGCCGGCGACATGCGCCGCGGCCAGAGCCTGGTGGTCTGGGCCATCCGTGAAGGCCGCCAGGCGGCGCGGGCGGTGGATGAGGTGTTGATGGGGGCGAGCGAGTTGCCGCGCTGACAGTGCTTGCGATAGGCCGGGGCTGACGCGTTCGCGCGATCGGCCGGCATTCGCCGTACCTGCCCGATGCGCCATTTGCCCTGGCGCCCCTGCTTGCGGTCGCCAAGGGGTGGATCGACAATGACATGAAAAGCCAGCACGGTGTATTGGAATTTCATGGTGTTTGATATCATGCGCGGCCTGATCGGTGTCGCAGATGATCGAACGAATCGCCCTTAAATCTCGCCTGAGGCAGTTGTTGGCCTCGTTCAGGGCGGTCGAGCTTGTGGGGCCCCGCCAGGTGGGCAAGACCACGCTGGCTCGCGAATTCATCGCCCCCGATTCACCCAACTACTTCGATCTGGAGGATCCGGCCGCGCGCCAGCGGCTGGACAACCCGGTCGCGACGCTGTCCGACCTGCAGGGATTGGTGGTGATCGATGAGGTGCAGCACCAGCCGCGGCTGTTCGAGGCGCTGCGCGTGCTGATCGACCGGCCCGATCACATGCACCGCAACGGGCAATATCTGCTGCTGGGCAGCGCCACGCCAAGCGTCATGCACAAGAGCGAATCCTTGCTTGGACGCGCTGTGACGCTGGAGGTCTCGGGGTTCGACATCGGCGAGGTGGGGGCGAGCCATCAGGCCGTCAGCCGGCTCTGGTTGCGCGGCGGTTTTCCGGGCTCCCTCCTGCCGCAGGACGATGCGGTCAGCGCCATCTGGCGCAAGGACGCGATCCACCGCTACCTGAGCGGCGACCTGCCGCAACTCGGCATGAACGTACCCACGCCGATGATGATGCGCTTCTGGCAATTGCTGGCTCACTACCATGGGCAAATCTGGAATGCGGCGGAGCCTGCAAGATCGCTGGGCATTGCCGAGACCACCGTGCGCCGGTATCTGGACCATCTGACCCAGACCTTCATGGTTCGGCAACTCCAGCCCTGGCATCAAAACCTGGCCAAGCGGCAGGTCAAGTCCCCCAAGATCTATTTTCGCGACACCGGGCTGCTGCACGCGCTCATGGGCGTGAATTCCATGCCCGGCCTGCTGACCCATCCGTTGAGCGGCGCCAGTTGGGAGGGCTTTGCGCTGGAGCAGGTGTTGCGCATCGCCCAACCCGACGAGGCCTACTTCTGGGCCACGCACCAGGGCGCGGAGCTCGATCTGCTGATGCACAAGGACCAGCGACGCATCGGCGTGGAGTTCAAACGGGCAGACGCACCCAAAGCCACCCCCAGCATGCACATCGCCGCCAACGACTTGCAGCTCGATGCCCTGTATGTGGTCTATCCGGGGCAGCACCGCTACCCGCTGGCCAAGGGCATGGAAGCGGTGCCGCTGCGCGCGCTGCTGCGGTGACCCGCATCGCCGTCATCGGCTCCGAACCACGAGCCTTGCGCCGGCTACGGGCGATTGGGCCACTGCGGTGGCCATCGTACTGCTGAGCCGCGGCCAGAGCCTGGTGGTCTGGGCCATCCGCGAAGGCCGCCAGGCCGCGCGCGCGGTGGATGAATACCTGCGGGGAAGCAGCGACCTGCCACGCTAGTTTCGGTAACCCTCCGAAACCCTTTTACACAGCGCGTGCGCCGGGAGGCGCGAAACCACCCGAACGCCGCCGCCGAGGCGTTCGCAATGCACCGCCTGTCGAGCCGCGCGCGCCGCTCATCGAAGCCTGCCGGCGATGCGTGCGCTTTGTCACGCGCGTTGTGAAGGCATCTCCAGACAATCGCGCCAAAGCCCCAGCCGCGCATGCATTGCCAGTGCACGCGCGGCGCCAACCAGGCAGCCAACGTGATCGAACTCAATACGAAACCAGCGCGCGGATTCACCCTGATCGAGGTGATGATCGTGGTCGCCATCGTCGCCATCCTGGCCAGCGTGGCGCTGCCGAGCTATTTCGACTATGTGCGCCGCGGCCAACTGCCCGAGGCGCAGGCCGCGCTGTCCGACTTTCGCGTGAAGATGGAGCAGTACTACCAGGACAACCGCAACTACGGTGCTGCGAACTGCGCCGACGCCGGGCCGCCGAGCTGGTCTGCCGGCACCGGCGTGCTCACCTACGGTGCGGCACAGTTCTTCACGTATAGCTGTGTGCTCAGCGGTGGCGGTCAAGGCTACACAGTCACGGCCGCCGGCAGCAGCGGCCGCGCGATCGGGCATGACTACACGATCAATCACGCCAATGCCCGCGCCACGATCCAATTCAAGGCCGGCGGCGCGATCAACAGGCCCTGCTGGCTCGTCAAGGGGAGCGAATGCTAGTGCCTCGCGCCCGCCGCGCGCGCGGCATGACGATGATCGAACTCGCGGTCACGATGGTCATCCTGGCTATGCTGCTGGTCGGCGCCGGCCCCAGTATCGGCGCGTGGATGCGCAACACCCAGGTGCGCAATACGGCATCGTCGATCCAGGCCGGCCTGAACCACGCGCGCAACGAAGCCATGCGGCGCAACGCGCCGATTCGCTTTTCCCTGGTATCGCTGGCCGATTCATCCGTGATGGGCAGCAGTTGCGCGCTGTCGGGTGCCGGCGTGTCCTGGGTCATCAGCGTGCGCGATCCGTCGGCGAACTGCCAGTTCGCGCCCGTCACGCTGCCCGGCACGTCGGCCGATGCCGGTCTCGTCGCGGCTTACCTCGCTGCCGTGGCCGATGCCAGCAACCCGCTGATCGTCGAAGCCAATGCCGGCGGCGTCGGCGGCAAGAATGTGGTGGTGGCGGCCAGGACCGCCGACAACAGCGCCGCCGCCAATACCGTCACCTTCAATGCCTTCGGCCGCGTCGCCGACGCGACCCCGATCGGCTTTATCAACGTCAGCAACGACGTTGCCGGCAACGACTACCGGCGCTTGCGTATTGAGATCGGCAATGGCGGCACGGTTCGCACGTGCGACCGCGGCATCGCTGCAGGGACCGATCCGCGCTACTGCCCCACGACGGTCCTTTACCCATGAAACATAAGCATCCAAACGCGCGACGCCGCGGCGTCAGGACGGGGCGCTCTGATCGTGGCTTCATGCTGATCGAGGCCCTGGTCGCGCTGCTGATCTTCGCCTTCGGCGTGCTCGGCATCGTCGGCTTGCAGGCTTCGATGACCAAGGCCCAGACCCAGTCGCGGTTTCGCGCCGATGCCGCATTGCTGGCCCAGCGGCTGATCGGCACCATGTGGTCGGACCAGGACACCCTGGTCAACTACGCGTCGGCCGGCTGCGCGGCCCACCCCCGGTGCAACGAGTGGGCTACGCAAGTGGGCGCCGCGCTGCCCGGTGGGGCTACGAACATTGCGGTTGCCGCGTTGCCCGGCGGAATCGTCGCGGCGACCGGCAAGGTCGTTGCCGCCGACGTCACGATCACCATCACCTGGACACCGCCCAACGAGCAGCAGCACAACTACACCACCACGGCGGCCGTCGCCGTGAATACGCCATGAACCGCGTCGTGCGTTCCCGGCGCCCGCGTCGCGCCGCCGGCCAGCGCGGTGTCACCCTGGTCGAGTTGATGATCGGCATGCTGATCGGCCTGCTGGCCATCCTCGTCATCAGCCAGGTTCTGCTGGTTTCCGAGGGCCAGAAGCGCACGACCGCGGCCGGGTCCGACTCGCAGGTCAACGGCGCCTTGTCCCTGTATGCGATCCAGCGCGACATTCAAACCGCCGGGTATGGCCTCACCAGCAGCCCGGACATCGTCGGCTGCCCGATCAATGCGCAGTTCGGTGGCGCGGCGCCGGCGGGCTTTGCGGGCGCGCTGGCGCCGGTGTTCATCACGAGCGAGGCGGCACGCATCCTCGCCAACCCGGCCCTCCCCGTCGGCATCGGCGATTCGATCCGCATGCTGGCCAGCTCGAAGACTTCGTATTCGGTGCCGACCCGGGTGATTCCGCCGGGCATCGCCGTCAACGGCCTGTCGGTGCCTGTCACGGCCTCACTCGGCTTCGCCCAGGGCGACCTGGCGCTGCTGGCCGCCGATGGCGTGCAGCCTTGCTGGGTCTTCCAGATCACGGCGGCGCCCGCGGCGATGGACGTTCCGCGCGCCAACGACGGCGCAGGCTGGAATACCGCCGGCACGCCCACGCAGGCCTATGGCGACGGCAGCGTGCTGGTCAATCTCGGCAGCTTGGTGGACAACCGCTACGAGATCAACCTCGTCAACAACGTGAGGGTGCTGCAGGTGTCGAGCTTCGACGCCGGCAACCCGGGAGCGCGCATCACGCGCGATATCCAGTCCGATATCGTCAACCTGCGCGCCTATTACGGCCGCGATACCAGCGCCACGGCCGATGGTGTCGTCGATGTCTATGACACCACGACGCCGACCACCAACGCCGGCTGGCTGCGCGTGCTCTCGGTGCGTCTGCTCGTCGTCTCGCGCAGCGGCCAGTACGAGAAGGAAATCGTGACCAGCGCCAACCCGAGCTGGGATGTCGGCGCCACGCCCGCCACCACCGGGGCCGCGGGCTGCGGCGGCAGCCAGTGCGTGACGATCGACGTCGGCGCCGGCGTGGCCGGCGACGTTGAGGCCAAGCACTACCGCTACAAGATTTTCGAGACCATCGTCCCGCTGCGCAACATGCTGTGGAGATCCTGACGTGAAAGATCCCCACATGACCACGGGCCGTGCCCCGGCCGAGTTGCGCAGTCCGCGGCGGCGATCGCAGCGCGGCATGTCGCTGCTGTTCGCGCTGCTGGCGCTGGCGGCGATGATGCTGGCTGCGGTGGCACTCGTGCGCTCCGTCGATTCAGGGGCCGTGGTGCTGGGCAACCTGGGCTTCAAACAGGAAGCCACCGGCGCCAGCGATTCGGCGGCAGAGCTGGCGCGAGCAGCTATTCTTGCGCCCGGACTCGACCTGAATGTGGATCAGCCCAGCATCGGCTACTACGCCACCGCGCTGGACAACCTCGACCCGACCGGCCGCGTCACCTCGGCGGGCAACAAATTGGCCGTGATCAACTGGGGCGACGCCGACAGTTGCACCTGCTTTCCCGCGACCTGCTCCTCCTGTTCGCTGCTGCCATCGCCAGCGACGCCGGTGAATGGCGGCCGCGCGACGGCGCGCTACCTGATCACGCGGCTGTGTCCGTCGGCCGGCGCCGTCAGCGCGACGAATGTTTGTGCCAAGCCGGCGGGCGTAGCAATCAGCCAGGCCGCGTCGCGGGGGGAAATCCGGCTCGGCGCCGAATCGCGGCCGACCGAGGCATCGACCACGCCCTACTACCGAATCATCGTGCGCACGGTCGCGGGCCGTGGCACGGTGAGTTTTACCGAGACGATCCTGCATTGAACGTCGCATGAGGGGGAGATACAACATGAACCAGAATCGATTCGACACCCAGGCTTGGTATCCGGCACGGGCGGCGTTGCTGCTGGTGGCCGCGCTCGGACTTGGCGCCAACGCCCTGGCCGCGCCTACCGATATTGCCCAGGTGCCGCTGGTCACGTCGTCGGCCACGCTGGTCAAGCCCAATCTGATGTTCGTGCTCGACGATTCGGGCAGCATGGATCGGGCCTACATGCCAGATGACGCCAACTTCGGCAGCGGCAAGTACGGCTTCTACGCCTCGCAGTGCAACGGCCTGGCCTACAACCCCGCGACCACCTATGCCTTGCCGGTCTATTACGACGGTACGACCTACCCGCTCGGCAGCTTCACATTTCCCTCGCCAACCGCCCTCAGCTCGATTCGCACGACGACGCCGACGAGCCTGACGATTGCGACAGGTCTGACCGTGGGCATTGTCGTGAGCGGCTCCAACAGTTACGCGGCTGGCGATATCGTCACTTTGTACAGCAACGACGATGACAGCATCTTGATGGTCGGCACGGTGAGCACCTGGAACAGCGGCTCCCGCACCGTCACCGTCAACGTCACCGAGACCGCCGGCAGCGGCACGATGACCAATGCACGGTTGGCCAACGGCGACAACCGGCCCTTCTACTACACCTATTCGAGCACCCAGCCGCGCCTGGGCTACACCTACAACAGCAGCGGCCTCATTACCTCGACCGCTTTCTACCAGGAATGCAACAGCAGCGTCGGCAGCACGCCTGGCTTCGGCAAGTTCACCAAGGTGGTGATGAAGCCGACCAGCGGCGACCTCCAGAACTACCGCAATTGGTACACCTACAACCGCACCCGCAGCCTGACGATGCGCACCGCCGCGAGCCGGGCCTTCGCCCCGATCGGCGACGGCTACCGCGTGGGTTTCAGTACGATCAGCTCCGAGCGCGTGAGCGGCAGCAAATTTCTCGACGTGGCCGCATTCACTTCGGGCGCGGGCGGCCAGAAGGACAAGTTCTATACCGAGCTGTTCGCCGCCGACCCCGACAGCTACACGCCGCTGCGCGGCGCCTTGTCCAAGGCCGGCCGCTATTTCGCCAAAAAGGCCACCCAGGCCGACGGCAGCGCGCAGAGCTATGACCCGGTGCAGTATTCCTGTCAGCGCAACTACACCATTCTCACCACCGACGGCTACTGGAATACCGACACCGAGGTCAGCGGCAACGGCAGCAGCAGCTACGGACCCGACGATCTTGCCCGCAACGATGTCGGGCAGCGCGACGGCGGCGGAACGCCGCGGCCGATGAAGGACAACACGGTCACCACCGTAAAGGAGCGCACGAGCACGCTGCAACAGCGGTCCGTCACTCCCCAATGGACGACGGGTACGACCACCTTGCAGGGCCGTACCGTCACGGGCTCCTGGCAGACGAGCACCAGCTCGCTGCAGTCGAGATCAAGGAATTTGGAGGCCAGCACCTCGAGCAACTCTGGCTCCACATGGACCGGCTGGACGCCCGTTGCGTCATGCACCTGGGACAACAACGGCAGCAGCCGTCGGCGGTGCCGGTACAGCGCGACCTGGAGTGCCTGGACGAACGCTGCCACGTGTACGGTAAACAACAGCACGGGCACTTCGAATGGCACCACCTGGACTGGCAACGGTATCGCCTGCCAGTACACGTCATGGTCGGCCTTTGCCGACACCCCGTCTTGCACGGCACAGGCGCAAGACACCACGTCGCCCCACACCGTCGCCACGGCGACGCAGTGCGTTTCGCCGACCTACAGCGCATGGGCGGATACGGCAACCTGCACGGCCTCCGCGACTGAGGAGTGCCGGTACACAGCGCCGGTCAACACGACAACGACTTCCTGCACGCCTGTCGCGCAATCGACTGGACCCAGTTATACCGTCGGCACCGCAACGCAGTGCACCGCCTTGCCTCCCGCATACGGCACATGGACGAACACAGCGACCTGCGCCGTATCGGCCATCAACGAATGCCGCTATACCGCCTGGACCGCGTTGTCGCTGGTTCCATCGTGTACGGCGGTCGCGCAGTCGGTCGCGCCGAGCTATACCGTCGATACGGCCAGGGAATGCCAGTCCACCAGCAGCGGCGGCAACTCCAACAGCCTGGCCGACGTGGCGATGTACTACTACGAGACCGACCTGCGCACGACCGCACTCGGCAACTGTGCCTCGACGCTCGACGGCACGCCGACCGGGATCGCGACCGATGTTTGCCTCAACAACGTCGGCCCCTCCGGTCTGGACACTGCGCTGCACCAGCACATGACGACCTTCACCCTCGGCATGGGCGTCAACGGCACGCTGAACTACCAGGCGAACTACCCCTTGCTGCCGGCCGGCGACTTCCGCGATATCACGCAGGGCAGCAAAGACTGGCCGGATGCGATCACGTCGGCGGGGGCCGCAAGAATCGACGATCTGTGGCACGCCGCCGTCAATGGCCGCGGACGCTACTTCAGCGCCAACGACCCGACTTCGCTGGCCGACAGCCTGTCGTCCGCGCTGGCGGCGATTATTGCCACCACCGGATCGGGTTCGGGCGCGGCAGCCAGCACCTTGCAACCGGTGGCCGGCGACAACAAACTCTTCATCGCCAAGTACAAGTCCGGTTTCTGGATCGGCGACCTGGTGGCGCGCACCATCGATCCGGCGACCGGGGTCATCTCGGGCCCGGTGTGGAGCGCGGCGACGCAGCTGCAGGCCAGTGTCAACGCGGGCACGCCGCGAAATATCTACTACGCCACGCGCAACGCAGGCCTCAACACGACCGTGCGGCGCGACTTCACCCACGCAAATCTGAGTGCGGACGGCCTGAACGGCCACTTCGACGACGCTTGCAGCAAGACCATCAACTTGACGCAGTGTGCGACGCTGGCGGCCAACAAGGCGGCGGCGGATGCCGCCGATCTCGCAGCCCCGACAACCGCCACGGCGGCGGCCAAGGCCGCAGCGGCCGCTGCACAGGACTCCGCCAACTCGGGCATCGACATGGTGAGCTACCTGCGCGGTGGGTCGAACCCGGTTTTCCGCACGCGTGTGACGACCGATACCGATATCGCCGGCGGCATCCTGGGCGACATCATCGGCGGGGCGCCGGTCTATGCCGGCCAGCCGTCGTTCAAGTACACCGAGAACGGCTATGCCAGCTTCGTGGCCGCCGTCAAGGCCACCAATGCGGGCGCGGGCCGGACCGGCGTCGCCTATACGGCGTCCAACGACGGCATGTTGCACGCCTTCAATGGTGCCACGGGCAACGAAATGTGGGCCTATGTGCCGTCGATGGTGATGGACCGCATGTACCGCCTGGCCGACAAGGACTATGCCTACCGGCACGAGTATTTCGTCAATGGCGCGCCGGTCATCGGCGATATCTATGTGCCCGGCAGCCCGGGCGCCTGGAAGACCATTCTCGTCGGCGGCTTGGGTGCCGGCGGGCGCGGTTACTACGCCCTCGATATCACCAACCCCGACAACCCGATCCCGCTGTGGGAGTTCACCAACGACAGCCTCGGCGGCGACAGCAATCTCGGCCTGAGCTTCGGCAATCCGGTCATCACCAAGCGTGCCGACGGCCGCTGGGTGGTGGTATTCACCTCGGGCTACAACAACATCACGCCGGGCGATGGCAACGGCCACCTGTTCATGGTCAATGCCAACACCGGTGAACGCGTGCTCGATATCCCGACTTTCACCAGCGGCACAACGCCGGCCGGCACCAGCACGACGCCCAGCGGCCTGGGCAAGATCAACGCCTGGGTGGATTCTGAAATCGACAATACCGCCAAGCGCTTCTACGGCGGCGATCTGCTGGGCAACCTGTGGCGCTTCGATACCGACAACCTGGTGGCGCCGAACAGCGCCGCGTTGCGCCTGGCCTATTTCAGCGCCGGCGGCGTGGAGCAGCCGATCACCACGCAGCCCTCGCTGGCCGAGGTCAAATACAGCGGCAGTCCCTACCCCGTGGTCTATGTCGGCACCGGCAAATACCTCGGCAGCACCGACCTGGCTTCGACGGCGACGCAGTCGGTCTATGCGATCAAGGATTCGCTGACCAATACGCCGCTGGGCGATGTCCATGCCGATGCGTCGGTAGTGGCGCAGACCTTGTCGCTGCCTGCCGACGCGACCGACGCCCATGCGCCGCGTGACGTCACCCGCTACGGCGTGAACTGGGCCACCGGTAACGGCTGGCGCGTCGATCTGATCACGCCGACCCTGCCGATCCTGGGCGAGCGTGTCAACGTGGACATGCAACTGCTGCACAACACGCTGACGGTGGCGAGCAACATCCCGAGCAACGATGCCTGCGATGCCGGCGGCAGCTCTTACCTGTATCAGTTCGACATCGGCAACGGTTCGATTCCCTCGACGCTCGGCGGCAATATCGTCGGCCGCTGGCTGGGCGGTTCGATGGTCGTCGGTATCAGCTGGGTCACCTTGCAGCTGCCCGGCAGTGGGGCGGGCACGGGCCGCACGATCACGATCACGGTGGACAACCGCGGCGTGCCGCGCACCGACGATGTGCCGCCACCATCGCCTCCGACGGCCACAGGGCGCAGGACTTCATGGCGCGAGTTGGTCCAATGAGTCGAGTGCGCAAGAGGGGTCGGGCGCGCAAGCGCTGGGCCTCGTTTCGGCATGAACGTTAACGCGCTGATCCCTGTTTCGCGCCGGATGGTTCCGGTGGTTGTCCTGGTGCTCGGCCTGCACGCCGTCTTGTTGGCCACGCCGGTGCGTTCAGCGCGCACGCACGCCAGCGCCGCGACCAGCCGCCCGCTCCAGGCGCGCACGCTCGCGCTGGCTGCGGTCGCAACGCCCAAGGCGAGGCAGGCGCTTGCCGCGATCGCGATACCTCAGGCGAGCGAACGGGTCACGCTGCCTGCGCAGCAGCCCGCGGCTGAATCCAAGCCGCCGGTGCCTGAGGCACAGGCAGAGCCGCCTGCACAGGAGCCGGCCGCGGCGCTCATGCCGCCGATGCCATTCTTTAGCCTCGTCGTGCCGGGCATCGACAGCGACGACGACTATTTCCCGCGCGCACTGCTGACGCTGGCGCCGAGCCCGATCGAACCGGTCTTGATCGACTACCCTGCGATCGACCGCGACCCCGGCCATCACAGCAGCGAACTGACCCTGTTTATCGACGAGACCGGGCGCGTGGCGCGGGTGCGGGTCGATGGCGCCGAGCTGCCGTTCGAGCTTGAAATGGCCGCGCGCAATGCCTTCGTCAACGCCAGGTTTCGCTCGGGCGAGCTCAACGGGCGCGCCGTCAAGTCGCAGATCCGGATCGAAGTCGTCTTCGACAGTCGTACCGGCAACGCCTAGCGGCAACGCCGCGCCGCTCTGGCGCGTTTGTTTGCCCGCAGCGTCGGCGCCTAGGGTCAACCCGCATTTTTTGACCTGACATGAGACAATCTGCGGCACAAAAACGCCTCGCGCCCGGGCTTCCACCGGCCACGCCGCTTGAACAACGACACCCTCATCGAGATCGACCACGTCACCTTCGGCTATGACTCGAGCCGAACGATCCTCGACGACATCAGCCTCTCGTTTGCGCGCGGCAAGGTCACGGCCATTCTCGGCGGCTCGGGCTGCGGCAAGACCACGCTGCTGCGCCTGATCGGCGGCATGGCCGCGGCCAATCGCGGCAAAGTCGTATTCGACGGCGAGCTCATCGATGCCCGCGACCGCGACCGCTTGCTGCGCCAGCGCCGGCGCATGGGCATGCTGTTCCAGTTCGGCGCGCTGTTTACCGACCTCACGGTCTTCGACAACGTGGCCTTTCCGCTGCGCGAGCATTCGGGCCTGTCGGAATCGATGATCCACGACATCGTGCTGATGAAGCTCAACGCGGTGGGCCTGCGCGGCGCGGCCGGGCTGCGCATCGCCGAAGTCTCGGGCGGCATGGCGCGGCGCGTCGCACTGGCGCGGGCGATTGCGCTCGATCCCGAACTCATCATGTACGACGAGCCTTTCGCCGGCCTGGACCTGATTTCGATGGGGGTGGCCGCCAAGCTGATCCGCAAGCTGGGCGACGCCACCGGCGCGACCTCGCTGGTCGTCTCGCACGATGTGGCCGAGTGCATGGCCATCAGCGACCATGTGATCCTGCTGGCCAACGGCGGGCGCATCGTGGCCCAGGGCAGGCCGGCCGAGTTGATGGCGTCGAGTGACCCCGAGACGCGCCAGTTCGTGCGCGGCGAGCCCGACGGGCCGGTCAAATTTCATTACCCGTCGCGGTCGCTGGCCGAAGACTTCGGCGTCGGGGCGGCGGCATGACTCTCGCCGATGGCCTGGCCGCACTCGGTGCGCGCACGATTCGTGCGGTGGGCTCGTTCGGGCGTGCCGGGCTGTTCTTTGCCGACCTCGTCCTTCATGTCCCGGCCGCGCTGCGCCGCTTCGGCCTGGTCGTGCGCCAGATCCACGCCATCGGCAACCTGTCGTTGGTGATCATCCTGTCGTCCGGGCTGGCGGTCGGCTTCGTGCTCGCGCTGCAGATGTACTACGCGCTGGTCACCTACGGCGCCACTGAATCGCTGGGCCTGATCGTCAACCTGTCGCTGGTGCGTGAACTCGGGCCGGTGGTCACGGCGCTGCTGTTCGCCGGCCGCGCCGGCACCTCGCTGACCGCCGAGATCGGCCTGATGAAAGCCGGCGAGCAGTTGGCGGCCATGGAGATGATGGCCGTTGACCCGCGCAGCCGGGTGCTGGCGCCGCGTTTTATCGGCGGTGTGATTTCGATGCCGCTGCTGGCGATCCTGTTTTCGGCGGTCGGCATCCTGGGCGCCTGGGTCGTCGCCGTGCTCTTGATCGGCGTCGATTCGGGTAACTTCTGGTCGCTGATGCAGTCCCGTGTCGATGTCTGGCGCGATGTCGGCAATGGCGTCGTCAAGAGTTTTGCCTTCGGCGTCGTCTGCACTGCGGTGGCGTTGTACCAGGGCCATGAGACCGAGGCCACGCCAGAGGGCGTGGCCTACGCGACCACGCGCACCGTGGTGGTGTCGTCGCTGTCGGTGCTCGGCATCGATTTCATGCTCACGGCGTTGATGTTTTCGACGCCCTGAGCGTCTGCGGAGGAAAACAAATGAGCAAGAAGGGTATCGAAACGCTGGTCGGGCTGTTTGTGCTGCTCGGCCTGGCCGGTGCATTGTTTCTGTCGCTCAAGGCGGCCAACCTGGCCAGCTTCGGCGAGCGCAAGGGCTACACCGTGAGCGCCAAGTTCGACAATATCGGCGGCCTCAAGCCCAGGGCGCCTGTGCGCAGCGCGGGTGTGACCATCGGTCGGGTCAAGCGCATTGCGCTCGACCCCAAAACCTACCAGGGCCTGGTGACCATGGAAATCGACGACGGCGTGCGTTTTCCGAAGGACTCTTCGGCCAAGATCCTCACCTCGGGCTTGCTCGGCGACCAGTATGTCGGCTTGGAGCCCGGCGCCGAAGAAAAGGAACTGGCGGCCGGCGATGCGATCCGACAAACCCAATCGGCCGTGGTGCTGGAAAATCTGATCGGGCAGATGATTTTCAACAAGGCGGCGGATGCCGGCGACGGCAACGCATCGAACAAGAAATGAACCATCGACGTCACTCGGGCCTGGTTGTGGCAGCCTGGCTGCTGGCCGCTGCGGGCACGGCTCAGGCGCAAAGCGCCCGGGATCCGCTCGAAAGCTGGAACCGCGCCGTCTTCGGTTTCAACGAAAGCCTCGACGCGGCCGTGCTCAAGCCGGTGGCCAGCGGCTACAAGGCCGTGGTGCCCGAACTCGTGCGCAGCGGCGTCGGCAATGTCTTTGGCAACTTCAGCGATATCTGGTCGGCGTTCAACCAACTGCTGCAAGGCAAGCCGGTGGCCGCCGCGCAGATGGGCCTGCGCGTGGCCACCAATACCCTGTTCGGCATCGCTGGCCTGTTCGATGTGGCCAGCGATCTCGGCATCGAGCGCCAGCAGGAGGATTTCGGCCAGACCCTCGGTCGCTGGGGGCTGCCGGCCGGGCTCTATCTGGTCACGCCGCTGCTCGGGCCCTCGTCGTTGCGCGACGCTGCGGCGATGCCGCTCGACCTGTCGTGGCGGCCGGCCGTGCTGAGCCACGACAGCGCCACGCGCGTGGGCCTCTCGACCTTGCAACTGATCGATGTGCGCGCCGGCCTGCTCGACGCCAGCCGCATCGTTGACGATATCGCGCTGGATAAATATATATTCGTTCGCGACGCTTATCTGGCGCGCCGGCGCAGCCTGGTTTATGACGGCGACCCGCCCGACCTTCCCGAACCCGATGACGCCGCAAGCGAGGTGCCCGCCGCCCCCAAGTAAACCCTGCTGCGCTGGGCGCGTTGTAGCTCACAGTGCCGATATCCTCGGCGCTTCTGAAAGGATCTGCATGTTGTTCAAGCAAGCCATCACCATTCTGTCGCTGACCCTGGCGCTCGGCATGGCCCAGGCGCAGGGCGCTGCGGCGCCCGACGCGCTGATCAGGCAGGTCTCGATCGAAGTCATCGACACGGTCAAGGGCGACAAGGCAATCCAGGCCGGCGACGTCGGAAAAATCATCAGCCTGGTCGATGCCAAGGTCATGCCGCATGTAAATTTCCAGCGCATGACGGCGTCGGCCATCGGCCGCCACTGGCGCATTGCCACACCCGAGCAGCAAAAGCGCCTGCAAGACGAGTTCAAGATCCTGATCGTGCGCACCTACGCCGGTGCGCTGACCCAGGTGAAGGACCAGACGGTGCAGTTGAAGCCGCTGCGCGCCGCGGCCGAAGACAGCGAAGTCGTCGTGCGCACCGAAGTCAGGGGCAAGGGCGAGCCGATCCAGCTCGACTACCGCCTCGAGAAAACCAATGCGGCGTGGAAGATCTACGACGTGAATGTGCTCGGCGTGTGGCTGGTGGAGCAGTACAAGTCCAGCTTCGCGCAGGAGATCGGTGCGGCCGGCATCGACGGCCTGATCGCCAAGCTGGCCGAGCGCAACAAGGCGGCATCGAAATCCTGAGGCCATGTACGCCCTGCCCGAAACGCTGACCTTGGCAGAGGCCCGGGCCACTGTGCAGTCGATCGAGGACGCACTTGGGCAGGGCTGTGTCGAGAAGGGCGCGTTGGTGATCGACGCGGCCGCGTTGCGCAACTTCGACACCGCAGCCATCGCCGTGCTGCTCGACGCGCGGCGCCTGGCGCAGGCCGCCGGGCATGCACTTCAGGTCCGCTGCGCACCGCCCGAGATGGTCGAATTGTCGGGCTTGTACGGGGTCGATGGGCTGCTCGGTTTCGAGCCGGCCGCGGCGCCGGCGCACTCGATTCAGGCGTAGCGCTTCGAGCGCAGGTTGCGCTTGATTTCGGCCAGCATCGGCCGCAGCTCGGCACCCAGGAGCAGGGCCACGCCGGTGGTCAGGATGTCGATGATCACCAGGTGCAACAGCCGCGACACCATCGGGCTGTAGCGGTCGTGGTCTTCCGGGTGGTCGGCCGCCAGCAGCACGTGCTGCACACCGTTCGAGGCATGGGCCAGTGGCGAGCCGCTGGCGGTGATGACGATGGTGGTCGCGCCCTTGCACCGCGCGATCTCGGCGGCGTCGAGCAGGTCGCGACTGCGCCCCGAGTTGGAGACGATCACCGCGCAATCGCCCGGCTGCAGCATGGTTGCGCTCATCAGCTGCACATGGCCGTCGCTGACGGCACTGGCGGCGACGCCGAGGCGAAAGAATTTGTGCTGCGCGTCCTGCGCCACGATGCCCGAGTTGCCGACGCCGTAGAACTCGATGCGCCGGCCTTTGCGGCAGGCCGATGCCAGCGCCTCGATGGCGCGCCCGAAGGCGTGCCCCGCGGCATCGTTGCGGTACTTCAGCAGCGCGCTGACCGCGTTGTCGATGACCTTGACGATGATGTCGCCGGCCTTGTCGTTTTCATCGACCGCGCGGTGCATGAAGGGCACGCCTTCGTTGACCACGCCGGCCAGCTTCAATTTGAAGTCGGCCAGCCCGTCGTAGCCGACGCTGCGACAAAAGCGCACCACCGTCGGCTTGCTCACCTGCGAGCGCTCGGCCAGCTCGCCGATCGGCAGGCTGGCAAAGCTGCGGGCGTCGGCCAGCACCAGCTTGGCCACACGCCGCTCGGCAGGCGGCAGGGCGGGCAGGGCAGCGAGAACGCGGTCCAACATCGACATGGCGCGGTTGGCGCTATTCCTCTTCCGCCCACGCAAAGCCATCGCGGGCCATCAATGCACTGGCGGCCGGCGGCCCCCAGCTGCCCGCCGCATAAGGCCGCGGGCCGGCGCTGTCGTTGCGCCAGCGTTGCAGAATCGGCTCGACCCAGCGCCAGGCCTGCTCCTGCTCGTCACTGCGAACGAACAGGTTCAAGCGGCCGCCGATGGCATCGAGCAGCAAGCGCTCGTAGGCCCCGACACGCTCGCTGAGGAAGGCTTTGTCGAAGTCCAGGTCGAGCGACACCGGCGCCAGTTGCTCGGGCATTTTCGCGGCAGTGTGCCCGCCTTTGGCCGCCAGCAGGTGCAGCTCGAGACCGTCTTCGGGTTGCAGCTTGATGACCAGCTGGTTGGCGCGCGCGGCGCCGGCAAAGATCGGGTGCGGCACCGGGCGGAAGTTGACGACGATCTGGGCGTCGCGCGCCGCCAATCGCTTGCCGGTGCGCAGGTAGAACGGCACACCAGCCCAGCGCCAGTTCTGCACTTCGGCGCGCAGCGCGACAAAGGTTTCGCAGGCGCTGCCCGGCGGCACTTTCAGCTCTTCCAAATAGGAGGGCACGGCCTGGCCGTCGATGGTCCCGGCGCGGTACTGGCCCCGTACCGCGTCGCGGTCCACGCTCTCGGGCGTGAAGGGCTTCAGCGATTTCAGCACCTTCAACTTCTCGTCGCGGATCGCATCGGCATCGCCCGTGGCCGGCGGCTCCATCGCGATCATCGTCAACAGTTGCAGGGCGTGGTTTTGCACCATGTCGCGCAAAGCGCCGGTGCGGTCGTAGAAGTCGCCGCGCGTACCGACGCCGAGCGACTCGGCGATCGTGATCTGGATATTGGCGATGCTCTCGCGGCGCCACAGTGGCTCGAAAAGGGCGTTGCCAAAGCGGAGCGCGGTCAGGTTCTGCACTGCCGACTTGCCCAGGTAGTGGTCGATGCGCAGGGCCTGGCTTTCGCGAAACGAGGCGCTGACCACCCGGTTGATTTCCTGCGCGCTGGCCAGGTCGTGTCCGAGGGGTTTTTCCAGCACCACGCGCACGTTGACGCCGTTCAGGCCGACCGCGCCGAGCTGCGCGCAAATCTGCGGGAAGAGGTGCGGGTCGGTCGCCAGGTACAGCACCACCGTGTCGGCGCCGCGCGCATCGACCCATTGCCTGAGCCCGGCGTAATGTTCGGGCAAGGACAGGTCCATGCGGCGGTAGTGCAACAGCGCGGCAAACCGTGCAAACTCTTCGCGGCTCGGGCGCTTGCTGCTCTCGACGTCGCAAAAGCGTTCCTCGATGAAGCGGCGGTATTCGTCGTCGCTGCGTTCGTGACGGCCTACCGCGAGGATGCGCCCGCCTTCGGGTAACTTGCCGTGGCGCCAGGCCTGGAACAGGGCCGGCACCAGCTTGCGCCAGGCCAGATCCCCGGTGCCGCCGAAGAAGACAAGATCGAAAGACATGAAGCCATCAATATGTAATTTAATTACGTTGTAAATGATGCACAAGTTTCTTCGACGGGTCAATGCGGCGTTGCCATGCCGCCCTGGGCTGGCGTTCTAATCGAGGCTGACGACAGCACAACGCAGGCATCGGCCCATGAACCAGCTCGACCAACTCAGGCAGCACACCGCCATCGTTGCCGATACCGGCAATTTCAGGCAGTTCGCCGCCTTTGCGCCGAGTCACGCCTGCACCAATCCGTCGCTGATCCTGAAGGCGGTGCAGCAGTCCGAGTACGCGCCGCTGTTGGCCGCGGCGGTCACGGCCAGGAAGAGCCGGCCGCTGGATCGCATCGTCGATGAGGTGCTGGTGCGCTTTGGCCTGGAGATCCTGAAGATCGTGCCCGGCCGCGTCAGCACTGCGGTCGATGTGCGCCTGAGTTTCGACACCGCGGGCAGCATCGCCGGTGCGCACCGCCTGGTCGATTTGTACGAGCGTGCCGGCATGGGCCGCGAGCGGGTGCTGATCGACGTGGCGGCCACCTGGGAAGGCATTCAGGCGGCCAAGGCGCTCGAGCACGAAGGCATCCACTGCCAACTGACGCTGCTGTTCGCGTTTTGTCAGGCGGTGGCCTGCGGCGAGGCCGGCGTGACCCGGGTCGCGCCTTTTGTCGGCCACATCCACGACTGGCACAAGCAGGCTGCCGGTGCCGCCTGGGACGAAGCGGCGATGGCCGGCGCCAACGATCCGGGAGTGCGCTCGGTGGCGCAGATCTACACCTATTACAAGCACTACGGCATCGATACTGAAGTCATGGCCGCGCGTTTTCGCAATCTGGGCCAGATCGAGGCCCTGGCCGGCTGCGACCTGCTGAGCATCGGCCCCGAACTGCTGGCGCAACTGCAGTCGCGCCAGGCGCCGCTGCGGCGCGCGCTCGACCCGGAATCGGCGCGCCGCGCCGTGGTCCACGCCGCCACCTTCAACGAGCCGGCGTTTCGCTACGCACTCAACGACGATGCGATGGCCAGCGAGAAGCTGGCCGAGGGCATTCGCGCCTTCGCTGCCGACGCGGCCCAGCTCGAAAAGCAGGTCGAGGGCTTGAAGTGAAGTTTCTTCGCTGCGATGAAACCGCAGCCTGGGCTGCATTGCAAGGCCACTACGAAGCGCATGGGCGTGATTTCTATCTGCGCGAGGCCTTTGCGCGCGACGCCGGCCGCGCCGCCGCGCTGTCGTTCGAGGCGCCCGAGGTCTTCGCCGATCTGTCGAAGAATCGCATCGACACGGCGACCTTGAAGTTGCTGCTCGACCTGGCGCGCGATTGCGGACTCGAAGCGCACCGCGATGCCATGCTGTCTGGCCAGGCGATCAATGGCACCGAAGGCCGGGCGGTGCTGCACACGGCGCTGCGCGCGCCGCGCGGGCAGGGCCTGTTCAGCGACGAGGTGCATGGCGTTCTCGAACCGATGCTGGCCTACGCCGAAGGCGTGCGCAATACAGTGGCCAGCGGCATTCACCACATCGTCAATATCGGCATCGGCGGCTGCGACCTCGGGCCGCAACTGGTCGTGCCGGCGCTCGACGCCTTCAGTCACCGCGGCTTGACGCTGCACTTCGTCAGCAACGGCGATGGCCACGATCTGACGCGCGTACTGCGCCGCCTGAACCCGGCCGAAACGCTGTTCATCGTTGCCTCGAAAAGCTTCACGACGCCGGAGACCCTGGCCAACGCGCAGGCCGCGCGCGACTGGTTCGTCGCCCAGGGCGGTCGTGACGTACCACGCCATTTCGTCGCCGCCACCGCCAATGCCGAGGCTGCGGCGCGCTTTGGCATTGCCACCATCTTCGGCTTCTGGGATTGGGTCAGCGGCCGTTACTCGCTGTGGGGCGCCATCGGCCTGGCTGTCGCACTGGCCATCGGCGCCGAAAATTTTCGCGCTTTCCTGGCCGGCGCGTATGCCATGGATCGGCACTTTGCGGCGGCGCCGCTCGAACGCAACCTGCCGGTGCTGCTCGGCCTGCTCGACGTCTGGTACCGCAACTTCCACGGCTTCACCAGCCGTGCCGTCGTACCCTACCACCAGGGGCTGGCGTCCCTGCCGGCCTACCTGCAGCAGCTCGAGATGGAGAGCAGCGGCAAGCGCGTGGACCTGGCGGGCCAGGCGCTGCCCTTTGCCACCGGTCCGGTGGTCTGGGGTGGGCCGGGCACCAACGGCCAGCACGCCTACTTCCAGATGCTGCACCAGGGTAGCGATGTGATCCCGGTCGAGTTCATCGCCGTCAAGACCCCGGCCCACGCGCTGGCCGGCCAGCACAGCCAGCTGCTTGCCAACTGTCTGGCGCAGAGCCGGGCGCTGATGTTCGGCAAGACGTACGACGAGGCGCTGGCCGAAGCCGCGCCCAGCGCCAGCCAGCGCATCGATGCAAGAACGCTGGCCGCGCACCGCAGTTGCCCCGGCAACCGGCCGAGCACGACACTCGTGCTCGATGCGCTGACGCCGCGCTCGCTCGGCGCGCTGATCGCACTGTACGAACACCGTGTATTCGTGTGTGGCGCACTGTGGGGGATCAACAGCTTCGATCAGTGGGGGGTCGAGTGGGGCAAAGCGCTCGCCCACCAGTTGCTGCCGCGCCTGGCCTCGGGCGACACCGCCGGGTTCGACGCTTCGACCGCGCAGTTGCTGCGTCGCCTGCGCCGATGACGCGCCGTACGCTGGTCTTCGACATCGGTGGCGTGGTCGTGCATTGGCAACCGCGGCAACTGATACGCGATGTGCTGCCGACACTGGCGCATGACGACGCCAGCGCGCAGGCGGTTGCGGCCAATGTGTTCCAGGCCTTCGCCGCTGGCGGCGACTGGGCCGAGTTCGACCTCGGACGCATCGAACCGGAGGCACTGGCCGCGCGCATCGCCGCGCGCACCGGCTACCCGGTGCAAGGCTTGCGGGCATTGATCGCGGCGATTCCCGGGCACATTCAACCGATGCCTGCCAGCATGGCCCTGATCGAGCGCGTGCGCGCGGCCGGCCACCGGCTCGCGCTGCTGTCGAACATGCCCGGCCCCTACGCCGACCACCTCGAGGCGCAGCATGCCTGCTTCGCCTGGTTCGAAGCGCGCATATTCTCGAGCCGTGTCGGCCTGATCAAGCCCCAGCGCGCGATGTTCGAGCATGCCCGCGACGTGCTCGCGCTCGATCTCGGCAACGCGCTGTTCATCGACGACCACCCGGTCAATATCGAAGCTGCGCAGGCCTGCGGCTGGCAGGCGCTGCATTTCCAGAATGCGGCGCAATGCGAAGGCGAATTGCGCCGACGCGGCTGGCTTTGATCAATCGCCGGGGCCGTCCGCGAGCCCGCGCACGGCCTGTTGCGCCGCCTCGAAAGCCTGTTCGAGCACGCGCTGCTTCCAGGCGTCGGTGTCGGTGTAGAACGCATCGCGCATGCGCCGCTCGATCGCCGCGCCCTGCGCCGCCACGGCCTCGGGGTGGCATTCGAGCCAGTGGTCGGCGCGCAGCGCGTCGATCACCTCCATCATCGGCACGGTGCCGACTTCGAGCGCGATGCCGGTGTATTCGGCCTGCGCGCATTCTTGGTACGCGGCCAGCCACATCAGGCCGGTGAGCGGCGCCGAGGTCGAACTGCCAGCGTAGATCGATTTCAGCTCGGGGCCCCACCAGGTGCGGGCGCGCGCCAGCGCCGCGGCCTCGTCGCGGCAGGCGAAGATGCGCTCGCTGCGGCCGCTGGGCCCCAGGCCCGTGTGCAGGTCGATCCAGGCCAGGCGGCGGCAGTGCTGGCCATGTTCTTGCAGTACATGGCGCAGCGTGACGTTGCTCCAGGTTGGGTTGACGCCGCCGTAGAACAGGCCCTGCGGGTGCTTGTACTGGCCGCTGGTGATGGCGGCCTGCGTGGCGGCGAACCCGTGCGCGGCGACATGGCGTTGCAGCGCGGCCTGCACCTCGGCGTTCGGCGGCCAATGTTCGGGCACCAGCAGGTGCGCCAGCGTGTCGTATGCGGGGTTGGCCGGCAGGGGCGCGGAAAAATCCTGGAAGTTGCGGTTCAGATCGACGCCTTCGTGCGTGACCCGGCGCGACCACGAAAACCCGTACGGGTTGAGCGCGTGGATGTAGAGCACCGCCACACCACGCTGGCGCAGCAAGGCATGCCAGGCTGTATCTTGCAACAGGGCCACCTGCACGCCCGAGCCGCAAAAGCCTTCGATGCCGTGGCAGGCGCTGGTTACCAGCAGCAGCGACGTGGCGTTGCGCGGGCCCTCGCGCACCACGTCCATCGCCAGCAACTCGCCGTGGCGGCCGAGCATGGGATGAGTGTGGCTGCTAAGGTCGAGACCGGCCGCTTCGGTCGCAGCGGTGAATTTGCCGCGCGCTTCGGCGTAGGTTTTGGAGAAGGCGGCACCGGTGTTCACGGGCAGGTCCGTGGCTCGGCCAACCAGGCTTCAGCCAAGCGCACCCACATCGTTGCGCCGAGCGGAATCAGCTCGTCGTTGAAGTCATAGCTCGGGTTGTGCAGCATGCACGGGCCCATGCCGTGGCCGCCGCTGCGGTGGCTGCCGTCGCCGTTGCCGATCAGGAAATAGCAGCCGGGTTTTTCGAGCAGGAAATAGCTGAAGTCTTCGGCGCCCATCGTCGGCTCGAAGTCGTGCACGTTGCCGGCGCCGACCACCTCGGCAGCCACGCGCTGGAAGAACGCGGTTTCGGCCACATGGTTGATCGTCGGCGGGTAGTTGCGCGCGAACTCGAACTCGCAACTCGCCCCGAAGGCCGCGCAGGTGTGTTCGGCCACCTCCTGCATGCGTGTTTCGATCAGGTCGAGCACCTCCAGCGTGAAGGTGCGCACCGTGCCTTGCAGCTCGCAGCTCTCGGGCATCACGTTGGTGGCCTCGCCGGCATGGATCATGGTCACCGAAATCAGGCCGGCGTCGATCGGCCGCTTGTTGCGCGTGATGATGGTCTGCAAGGCTTGCACCATCTGGCAGGCCACGGGCACCGGGTCCAGGCCCAGGTGCGGCATTGCGCCGTGCGCGCCCTTGCCGCGGACTGTGATCTTGAATTCATTACTCGACGCGAAGCAGGGCCCGGCCTTGACCGCGAACTGGCCCACGGCCATGCCGGGCCAGTTGTGTGCGCCGAAGATCGCCTCCATCGGGAACTTGTCGAACAGGCCGTCCTTGATCATCGCGCGTGCGCCGCCACCGCCTTCTTCGGCCGGTTGGAAGATGAGATACACCGTGCCGTCGAAATTGCGCTGCCGCGACAAGTGCTTGGCTGCCGCCAACAGCATCGCAATGTGGCCGTCGTGGCCGCAGGCGTGCATCTTGCCGGGGTGCCGGCTGGCGTGGGCGAAGCGGTTGCGCTCGGCCATCGGCAAGGCGTCGATATCGGCGCGCAGGCCGACGGCGCGCTTCGATGTTCCATGCTTGACGATGCCGACAACCCCCGTGGTGCCCAGGCCACGCTGCACCGGGATGCCCCATTCGCTGAGTGCCCTGGCGATCAACTCGCTGGTGCGCTGCTCTTCGAAGCACAGTTCGGGGTGGGCGTGGATGTCGCGCCGCAGCGTGGCGATGGCGGCGGCATCGGCAAGGATGGACTCGATCAACAACATGGCTCGGCTCGCAGGCTGCGAAGCAAGCCAGTTTACGCCGCGGGGCGTGGCCGCACTATCGCCGGACGCGACCGCTGCCGTCGAGGATCGTCAGATCGACGAAGGACGAACCGACGTGCTTGCGCGGCCCGAAATCGACGAAGAAGCCGCCGAAATCGACGTTCTGGATCGACTCCAGGCCGGCAATCAAACCTTCGCGCGTGAGCCCTGCGCCCGCACGGCGCAGGCCCTCGAGCACGACGCGGCCGGCGACGTAGCCCTCGATGCTGCTGTAGTTGGCCTGGACCTTGGGCTGAGCCGCGTTGGCCGCACCCAGGAACTCGTTGGTCAGCGGGATCAGCGGTGCGAACGGATAGGGCATCACCTGGCTCACGACCACGCCCCGGGCATCGGGGCCGAGCTCGTCGGCCAGAGCCTGGGTGCCGACGAAGGATACGTTGTAGAACTGGCCGGCATAGCCGGCCCTGCGCGCCGCGCGCACGAATGCGGCGCAACTCTTGTAGGCACTGACCTGAACGATTGCTTCGGGGCGGCTCGGCAACAGTTGTGCCACGGCCGCGGCGACCTCGACCGAATTGCGCTCGACCGTGCCGGTGGCCACGGGTTCGAGCTGGAGCAACTTGAGGGCGCGGGTGACGCCGGCCAGGCCGGCTTGGCCATAGCTGTCGTTCTGGTGGAATACGGCCACCCGCTTCATGCCGACCTGGGTCACCTGGTTGACGATGCGTGCCGACTCGTCGAAATACGAGGCGCGCAGGTGAAATGCATAACGGTTGAAGGGCTCGCGCAGCGCCTGCGCCCCGGTAAAGGGCGCGATGAACGGTGTTTTGGCAGTCGTCGCCATGGGCAGCGCGGCCAGGCTGGTGGGGGTGCCGACGTAGCCGAAGAGGGCCAGCACATCGTCGTTCAGCAGCACCTGGGTATTGGCCTGGCACCAGGCGGGTTCGTAACCGTCGTCCATCGAACGCAATTCGACGCTGCGGCCATTGACGCCGCCGCGCGCATTGGCGCGGTCGAAGGCCAGCAGGGCGCCGTGGCGAAACTGGATGCCCAGCTGAGCCGCCGGGCCGCTCATCGCCGCCGACTGGCCGAGCACGATATTGCGGTTGCCGCGTTGCGCCAGCGCCGGTGTGCCGAGCGCGGCGGCGGCAACACCGGCAAGCTGTTTCAGGGCCTGGCGGCGCGCATCGGTGCAAGGCGGTTTGTCGTTCATTCGCAATCTCCTCAACGAAGCGAAATCACTTGACTTGTCGGCAGCGCCAGGCCGTCATGCAAGGCTGTCGCGCCGGCGGCGGGTCAATGGATGAAGCGGCCGTCGCGCGCAACCAGGGATATATCGACGAAACGCGATCCTTCATGCTCGTCGGGCGTGTGGCGCATCTTGACGCCACCGAGGTCGAAGGTCGAGCTTTCGAGTGTCTTGATCAAGCTGGCGCGGCTCAGGTTGCGCCCGGTCGCCTTGAGCGCCATCGCCAGGGCCTTGGCCGTCATGAAGCCTTCCAGGCCGGCGTAGCTGAACTCGACGTCCGGATTGGCCTTGAGGGTGGCGTCCTGGTACTCGCGGGTGATCTCGCGCTTGCGTTCCCAGGGGCTCGGGACGACTTGGGCGAAGACCATGCCCTGGGCCAGCGGACCCACCCGCTGGACGATCTGCGACGAGCCCGAGTTGACGCCCATGTAGGTCGTCTTGAGGCCGGCCTGTTTGGCCTTGGTGACGAGTTTTTGGTACGGGCCGGATGCGCCGTGGTTGAAGATCATGTCGGGTTTGGCCGCTTGCATGGCCTTGACCATCCGGTCGAAGTCGGCGTCGGTTGCGTCGGCCTTCACGGGCAGCGGCAGCACCAGCTGCATGGCCAGTTCCTTGGCGATCGAGTTGACGTCTTCCACGTGATGCCGACCGCCTTCGGAATCGGCGTGAAAGAAGGCCATGGTCTTCAGGCCGATACGCCGGCCCCAGGTCATCAGCGCACGAAATTCCTCGCGGCGCTCGGCCTGGACCGGGAACACCATCGGCTGGAACGGCCGGCGCAGCGCCGACGGGCCGGCGATCGGGCCGAACAACGGCACCTTGAGCTCGACGGCGGCCTTCATGACTGCCGTCGATGGCCCGTCCTCGACCGGGCCGAACAGCAGAAAGACACCGTCCTGCACGAGCTTGCGGGCGTTGGCCTCCGCGGTGGCGTTGTTGTCGTCGTCGTCCAGCGTGCGCACGACGATCTTGCGGCCGAAGATGCCGCCCGAAGCGTTCAGCGCGTCGAAATAGTTCATCATGCCCCCGAGTGCGGCCACGCCGTAGGGGTTCTTGCCGCCTTGCAGGGTCAGGCTGTTGCCGATGACGATCTCGGTATCGCCGACGCCCGGGTCGGCGGCCTGGGCGATGCCCGACAGGCCTGCCGCCGCCGCCAGGATGCACAGTGCGCGACGCGCTCGATTCGCCGACAAATTCTCGTGCATTGAAATCCCCGAACAGTCCATTGACGAATGCACGCGTCGACCGCATGCCGACACGCGCCGCTAGCCCGCGCCGGGCCGTCCCCAGCGGGCGACTCCCCCTCGGGGGGGCGACGCCGCAGGCGTCTTGGGGGTCAGTTATCCGCCCGGTCTGAATTTGCCCGGCTGGATTCTCGCGTTCTTGTGGCCCGGGGCAAGTAGGGCTTACAGAAACATCGTGGACAAATTCGCACGGCAAGGCCCATTGGCTGCCATGTCGCTGGTGCTAGCCTACGCTGTCTTCCCTTGGCCTGGTCCATGACCTCGATCGACTCCCGGACCGTTCACGCGGCCTGCCCGCACGACTGCCCCGACACCTGCGCGATGCGCGTCACGGTGGAGGGCGGGCGCGTGGTGCGCGTTCAGGGCGACCCCGAACACGCCACCACGCTGGGCGCGCTGTGCACCAAGGTCTCGCGCTATGCCGAGCGCAGCTACCACGCCGATCGCGTGTTGCACCCGCTCAAGCGCG
This sequence comes from uncultured Burkholderiales bacterium, assembly GCA_902825995.1. Lineage (GTDB taxonomy): Bacteria > Pseudomonadota > Gammaproteobacteria > Burkholderiales > Burkholderiaceae_C > CADEEN01. The sequence goes on along the minus strand of CADEDE010000019.1, from coordinate 13,974 downwards.
TCGGGCCCAAAGGCGCCGGGCGCTTCGAGCGCGTGAGCTGGGACGCGGCCCTGGCCGACATTGCGGCGCGCCTGAAAGCCATTGCGGCGCGCGACCCTGAAGCGATCGTGCCCTACAGCTATGCCGGCACGATGGGCCTGCTGCAGGGCGAGGGCATGGCGGCACGCTTCTTCCATCGGCTGGGCGCAGCCTTGTTGGACCGCACGATCTGCGCCGCCGCCGGCGGCCAGGCACTCGCTGCAACCTATGGCGCCAAGGTCGGCATGCACATGCGCTTCTTCGGCGAGAGCCGATTGATCGTCATCTGGGGCAGCAATTCGATCGCCAGCAATCTGCATTTCTGGACCCTGGCGCAGCAGGCCAAGCGCGACGGCGCCAAGCTGGTTTGCATCGACCCGCGGCGCACCGAGACGGCCGACAAATGCCACCAGCACATCGCGCTCTTGCCGGGCACCGACGGTGCGCTGGCGCTGGGCGTGATGCACGAGTTGATCACGAAGGATGGGCTCGATCGCGACTACGTCGAACGCCATGTCGATGGCTTCGCCGCGCTGCAAGAGCGCGCCCTGCAGTGGCCCGCGGAGCGTGCCGCCGCGGTGTGCGGCATCGACCCCGACGAGGTGCGCGGCCTGGCGCATGATCTGGCCACGACCCGGCCGGCCGCGATCCGCCTCAACTACGGCATGCAACGCGTGCGTGGCGGTGGCAACGCCACGCGCCTGGTCGCGCTGTTGCCGTGTCTGGTGGGGGCTTGGCGCCATCGCGCCGGCGGCCTGCTGCTGTCGAGTTCGGGCTGGTTCAAGCCCTACAAGAATCCGGCGCTCGAGCGACCCGACCTGCTCGGCGGCCGCACACCGCGCACCATCAACATGAGCACGATCGGCGACGACCTGCTGCGCCAGGCTGCGCCAGAATTCGGGCCGAAGATCGAAGCGCTGATCGTCTATAACAGCAACCCGGTGGCGGTAGCGCCCGAATCGAGGAAGGTGATGGCCGGCTTTGCCCGCGAAGACCTGTTCACCGTGGTGCTCGAACACTTCATGACCGACACCGCCGAGCATGCCGACTATGTGCTGCCGGCAACCACCCAGCTCGAACACCTCGACGTTCACACCGCCTACGGCCACACCGACGTGATGTTCAACGAGCCGGCCATTGCAGCGCTCGGCGAGGCCAAGCCGAACACGCAGATCTTTCGCGAGCTGGCCGCGCGCATGGGTTTCACCGAGCCGTGCTTCAGCGACGACGATGAGTCGCTGGCGCGCGACGCCATGCGCTACGATCAGCTCGGCACCTCGTTCGATGCGCTGCGCGAGCGCGGCTGGACCGCCTTGCCGCTGCCCGATGCGCCCTTCGCCAATGGCGGCTTTCCCACCGCCAACGGCCGCGTGCAAATCGATGTGCCCGGCCTGGGCCTGCCCGGGCATGTGCCCAACTACGAAAGCGCCAGCTCCAGCCCGGCGCTGGCCGTGCGCTACCCGCTGGCGATGATCTCGCCGCCGGCCCGCAACTTCCTGAACTCGAGCTTCGTCAATGTGCAGAGCCTGCGCAGCATCGAAGGCGAGCCGCGGCTCGAAATCGACGCGCGCGACGCTGCGCGCCGCGGTATCGAGAGCGGCTGTCTGGTGCGGGTCTTCAACGACCGCGGCGAGTACCGCTGCAAGGCCGAAGTCACGGCGCGCGCGCGGCCGGGCGTCGTCAACGGCCTGGGCATCTGGTGGCGCAAGTTCGGCGTGGCCGGCACCAATGTCAATGAGCTGACGCACCAGCGGCTCACCGACATCGGCTGCGGCCCGGCGTTCTACGACTGCCTGGTGCAAGTCGAAGCCATAAAATGTTGACCCCCGGCTTGCTGCGCGGGGGGTGCTCGGGCCGCTTGGGGCGGCCCGGCGCGGCCTTGTGAGGCGCTGGCTGTTGGTGGCAGGCATCGGCGCGGCGGCAACCCTCGTGGCGCTGCTCGCCACGGCCTGCCTGACGGCGGGCTGTTCGAGCCTGGGCTATTACGTCCAATCGGTCGGCGGGCACCTTGACCTCGTCGCGCGCGCCAGGCCGGTGGCCGACGTCACCGCCGACACGGCCACCAGCGCTGCACTCGGCCAGCGCCTGGCGCTGAGTCAACGCATGCGTGACTTTGCGGTGGCCGAGCTGGCCCTGCCCGAGAACCGCAGCTACCGCCGCTATGCCGATCTCGGGCGCAACGCCGCCGTCTGGAACGTGGTGGCGGCGCCCGAGTTGTCGCTGGCGCTCGAGACCTGGTGCTTCCCGGTCGTCGGCTGCGTCGGCTACCGCGGCTACTACGAGCGCGCCGCCGCCGACGCGCAGGCCCAGACTTTGCGCGCGCGCGGCCTCGAAGTTTCGGTCTATGGCGTGCCGGCCTACTCCACGCTCGGCAAGCTCGACTGGCTCGGCGGCGACCCGCTGCTCAACACCTTTGTGCATTGGCCCGAAGCCGAGTTGGCGCGGCTGATCTTTCATGAACTGTCGCACCAGGTGGCCTACGCGTCCGACGATACGATGTTCAACGAATCCTTCGCCACCGCGGTCGAGCGCATCGGCGGCGCGCGCTGGCTGGCCTTGTACGCCAGCGACGCGGCGCGCGCGCAATATGCCGCCTTAGACGGCCGCCGCAATGACTTTCGGGCACTGACCGCGCGCTACCGCGATCGGCTCGATACGCTGTTCCGCAGCGGCGCGAGCGATGCCGACAAGCGCGCCGGCAAGGCCGCGCTGATGGCCGAGTTGCGGGCCGAACATGCCGGCCTCAAGGCCGACAAATGGGCCGGCTTCGCCGGCTACGATGCCTGGTTCGAGCACGCCAACAACGCTTCGCTCGGTGTGCTCGCGGCCTACAACGAACTGGTGCCGCAATTCGAGCGCCTGTTCGAGCGCGAGGGCCGCGACTTCAAACGCTTCTACGCCGAAGTGCGACGCCTGGCCGGCTTGCCCAAGGCCGAGCGCCAAGCCACACTGCGCGCGAAATGAGACCACCCCCGAAGCGGCTTCGCCGCTCCCCCTCAAGGGGGCCGAGGCCCGCGGCTCCAGGCCGACCTGCGTCGGCTTGGACGGGCCGAGGAGTGGCCGCGTCTCGCGGCCATGCGGCCTGCAAGACCCGCTGGCGGACCGGCGGAGCCGGATCCGCGGCGGTCGCTTGGATAGGCCTCGCGTTTTGCGCGCCCCGGGCAGTGTGCTGCGCCGTGGGCACCTGACATCAATTGGAGACCCCGATGGCCGAAATCAAGATCCACCGCGAGCATTCACTCGGCCTGGCCAAGGCGCGCAAGGTGGCCTGGCAATGGGCCGAAGAAGTCGAGAAAAAATTCGATATGGAATGTGGCGTGCTCGAAGGCGAGAGCAGCGATACGGTCGAGTTCTCGCGCTCGGGCGTCAACGGCCAACTCATCGTCGCGGCCGATCATTTCGACCTGCAAGCCAAGCTCGGTTTCCTGCTCGGCGCCTTCGCCAAGACCATCGAGAACGAAATCCTGAAGGAACTCGACGCCCTGCTGGCCAAGAGCGCCAAGCCGGCGGCCAAAAAGGCGGCGAAGAAGTAGCGTCGGCGCCTATTTCAACGATTCGATCAGGTCCACGTACTCCTGCATCGCCGTCTTCGCGTCCTTGCCCTTGAGGCCGTTCCAGGCGTCCCACTTGGCGCGGCCGACCATGTCGGTGAAGCCGGGGCGTTTGCCGTCGGCGTCGCCGTTGCTGGCCTGCTTGTACAGGGCGTAGAGCTGCAGCAGGGTGGCGTTGTCGGGTTTCTCGGGCAGTTTCTTGCTGTCGGCAACGGCTGTGTCGAAGCTGGATTTGAGGTCGGCCATGGCGCGTTCCTTTCGGGTTAGATTCGATGGACGAGGTGCATCTTAGCGAGCAAGGTCGGCCACCCGCAACGCAGGCATGGCAAGAAAAACCCGATGAGCGCTGCTACCCAATCAGAACGCATGTCGCGCGTCGATACCGCGTGGCTGCGCATGGACACCGATGCCAACCTGATGATGATCGTCGGCATCTGGCTGCTCGCGCCCCGGCTCGGGCTGGCCGAGTTGCAGGCGCGCGTCGAGGGTCGGCTGCTGGCCTACCGGCGCTTCGGCCAGAAGGTGGTGGAGGATGCCGCGGGCGCGAGTTGGGTGACCGATACCGCCTTCGATATCGGCCACCATGTCCAGCGCGAAACCCTGCGCCCGCGCCAGGGCCAGGCGCCGCTCGATGCCCTGAAGCGCCGCGTCGCCGAACTCGCCGCCACGCCGCTCGACCCCTCGCGTCCGCTGTGGCAGTTTCACCTGATCGAAGACCTGGACGGCGAGCACAGCGCGCTCGTCTCGCGCATCCACCATTGCATCGGCGACGGCATCGCGCTGATTTCGGTGATGCTGTCGATCGCCGATGGCGGCAAGGCGCCACCGACGCGAAAGCCGCGCGAGGCCGCCGATGAAGACGGTGGCGATTGGCTTTCCGATGTGGTGATCAAGCCCTTCACCGAACTCGCCGTCAAGGCCATCGGGTTGACCGGGCAGGGCGTCGGCAAGGGCCTGGACATGCTGTTGCAGCCCGGCGCACCGCTGGCCGGCTCGCTCGATGCCGCGCGCGTGGGCGCGCAGGTCGTCAGCGACGTGGCCGCGCTGGCGTTGATGGCCGACGATTCAACGACGCGGTTGAAGGGCCGCGCCACGCCGGGCAAGCGCGTGGCCTGGGGCGAGCCGCTGCCGCTGGATGAAGTCAAGGCCGTCGGCAAGGTGCTCGGCGCTTCGATCAACGATGTGCTGCTGGCCTGCGTGGCCGGCGCCATCGGCGATTACCTGCGCGGCAAGGGCGACGACCCGGCCGGCCAGCACATCCGCGCGATGGTGCCGGTGAACCTGCGTCCGCTGGACCAGGCCTACCAGCTCGGCAACCGCTTCGGCCTGGTGCCACTGGTGCTGCCGATCGGCATCGCCAATCCGATCGAGCGCCTGGTCGCCGTGCGCGCGCGCATGGCCGAGCTGAAGGGCAGCTACCAGCCGCTGCTGACCATGGGCCTGCTGGCGCTGTCGGGCCTGATGGTCAAGCCGGTGCAATCGGTCATCACCGGCCTGTTCGCCAAGAAGGCGACGGCCGTGATGACCAATGTGCCGGGCCCGAAAGAACCGATCCGCTTCTGCGGCCGCACGGTCAAGCAGGTGATGTTCTGGGTACCGCAGTCGGGCGACATCGGCATCGGCGTTTCGATCCTGTCGTACGCCGGCGGCGTCCAGTTCGGCCTGATCACCGATGCCAGGATGTGCCCCGATCCCGAAACCATCATCGAGCGCTTTGCGCCCGAATTCGACAAGCTGCTGTGGCTGGCCCTGATGGCGCCGTGGCCCGGCGACCCATGACCCGAAGCAGCGATGGCCATGGCTCCCGACGGGGAGAAATGCACATGCCGGTGGTGATTGCAGTCATCTTGGGGGGTCTGGTCGGTGCCGCCTGGAGCAACGGCTTCGGCATGGCGGTCGGCGCCGCGGTCGCCTGGCTGCTGCTGCGCTCGCAGCGACAGGGGTGGCTGATCGCGGGCTTGCTGCAGGCGCAGCGCGTGAGCGCGTCGTCGGCCATTTCACCGAGCACGGTACGCACCGACGCCGGATAGGTGCCCTGCAATTCGCGGCGGCGCATGGCTTCGGGCCACGATGGCCCCCGCCGCACCGACATGCCGCGCACCGGCAGGCCCTCGAAGATGAATTTATGCAGCTCGTCGGTCATGCCGACGCGAATCCGCTCGTTTCGATAGCGCTTGGCGCGAAGCACGGCGCCGTACCAGACGCTGGCGCCGGGGCCCAGGCTCACGCGGCCGATCAGGGTGGCGCTATCGGCCCCCAGGCGCTGGGGTGACTCTGCGGCACGGCGTCGCCGAGGCGGTACAGGGGCATGGGGTCGAGGCGGGCTTGAACGCACAATTGCAGGAATGGATTTGCGCCGCCGCGCCCTTGCCTTGCTGCTGCTGAACGACCCGCTCGAAAAGGCCGCGGCAACGCGCACCCTGTTCGATGCGATCGCCTCGCTGTCGCTCGACGCAGCGGCCGTCATCGACGAGCCGCCCGCCCTGCCCGGGCGCCCGCCGCGGCCGCGCTTGGTGCCGCACACCGAACTGGCGCGCCGCTCGCCGTTCACACGCGAGGGCCGCGCGGCGCTGCTGCATTCGGTCGCGCATATCGAATTCAATGCCGTCAACCTGGCGCTGGATGCGATCTGGCGCTTTGCGGAGATGCCGCCCGCTTACTACCGCGATTGGCTCGGCATGGCCGCCGAGGAAGCCCTGCACTTCACGCTGCTGCGCGAGCATCTGCGCCAATCGCTCGGCGTCGATTACGGCGGCTTCGATGCCCACGACGGCCTGTGGACGATGGTCGAGCGCACCAAGCACGATGTCGTCGCCCGCATGGCCCTGGTGCCGCGGACCCTCGAAGCCCGCGGCCTGGATGCTGCGCCGCCGATGCAGGCTTATTGAGCTTTCCCGAAATGGTGACATCACCACAGCCCAGCCTGAACCCAGCACGCAGCGATGATCGATGGTCGTCGCTGGGCGCTCTTGAGCTTGGCGCGAGCGGTGGTGTTGAGTTGGTTGAGGTTGGCCGGGCAGAAGTTGGCCAGCGCATGGCGCTTGAGCCAAGCCCAGAGGAACTCCACCGCGAGGCCTGCACTGAGGCTGCCCAGGATGAAGAAGAGCCTGTCCATCGCTGCATTGTCGGTGCCCGGCGACAGTGCTGGCATGCGTTAACTTTTCGAGCCGCTGCGCATTGGCAGCCTGGAAATCGACAACCGCATCATCGTCGCGCCGATGTGCCAATACTCGGGGCTACCGACGGCACGGCGGGCGACTGGCACATGATCCACCTGGGTCACTTGGCGCTGTCGCAGGCGCTCAAGGAGCGCGGCTGCGCGGCGATCCATGTCTCCAGCGGCATGGGGTGTCGGCGCAGCAGGCCATCAAGCTCGGGCCGGGCTGCCAGGCGCCCTTTGCGCACCGCGTGAAGGACAGGGTCGGCCTGATCAGGTCGCGATCATCGGCGTGGCGGACAATCGGCGCCATGGCCAAGACCGTTCCGCCCCTCACCGCAGCGCAAATTGCCGGCACCATCGAGGTCGCCTGGGACGACCGGCCGCCCTTTAACCGAGTGTTGCGAGAATGCGGCCTGTCGCACGGCCAGGTGGTGCAGTTGTTGAGGCGCGAACTGACGCCGAATGCGTTCAAGGCCTGGACCGCGCGGACCAAGAACGCCCGTGGCGCGCCGCCGAAGGCCGCGCCCAGGCGCTGAGCCGCGCCGCGGCTACTTGACCAGCATCACTCGCATGCCCAGCGGCTTGCCGCCGATTCGGTCGAACACCTGGATGCTGGCCTGGCGCGGTTTGAAGCCGGCCGGCAAGGGCAGGCGGCCGCGCACGAGCGCTTGGCTGCCGATGGACAAGTCCACCGGCTTCAGCGCCGCGGTGGCCTCAGTGCCGCGCGCGGAGAGGCCGGCGACGCTGATCTGCATCACACCGGCCATCGGTTTGGCGGCGTCGCGCTCGCGGGTGAGCACCACGTCGTAGGCCAGCATGCCGCCCTGTGCGGCAAAGCGCCCCGCGCGCACCTCGACCGTGCCGCCGCGCGGGTCGGGCGGCAGCGTGGCAATCAGGGCGGCCATGTCGTCGCGCAGGCGCTGGGCGGCAGCGCGTGGCGCGGCGAGCTCTTCGTCCTGGCGTTTTTGGGTGGCGAGCGCGGTGTCGAGCTGCTGGCTCGTTGCGCCGAGCTGCGCTTTCAGGCGCTGCCGTTCGGCATCGGCCTGCTCGAACGCACTGCGCAGCTCACGTGTTGCCTCGGCCGACAGGCGCGGCGGCAGGTAGCGCTGCTGCAAGAAGACGACGCCGCCCGCGCCGGTGGCGATGCCGGCCAGCAACAGCAGCAACCATCGCGGCAGGCGCCAGCGCGAACGGCGCCGTCCGTAGCGCTCGAAGACGACAGGTTTGGATTGGCCGAACATGCAGGGTGTCAGGTGGTGTTTGGATGGGGCGCAAGCGTACATCGGCGCCGTCACGCCTGGAAACCTGGCCTCTGCGCGGGTGGCGGTTCGAGCCTATGCTAGGCAGACCACACCCATCTCGGCCTCGAGGAGCCAGCGCCATGACCAAGTTCGCCAATATCCTGGGCACCGTGGGCAATACGCCCGTGGTGAAGATCGGCAAGCTCGCGCCGCCGGGCGTCGATCTGTACGCGAAGATCGAAGCCTTCAACCCGCTCGGGTCGGTGAAAGACCGCCTCGCGCTCGGTGTGATCGAAGACGCCGAGCGTAGCGGCCAGTTGAAGCCTGGGCAAACGGTGATCGAGGCCACCAGCGGCAACACGGGGATCGGCCTGGCGATGGTCTGCGCGCAAAAGGGCTATCCGCTGGTGGTGACGATGGTCGAGACCTTCAGCGTCGAACGCCGCAAGCTGATGCGATTCCTGGGTGCCAAGGTGGTGCTGACGCCGGCCGCCGAGCGCGGTACCGGCATGGTCAAGAAGGCCGTTGAGCTGGCACAGGCGCATGGCTGGTTTCTGACGCGGCAGTTCGAGAACGAATCGAATGCCGATATGCACACACGCACCACCGCGCGCGAAATCGTCAACGACTTTGCCGGCGAGCGGCTCGACTACTGGGTCACCGGTTTCGGCACCGGCGGCACCCTGAAGGGCGTATCGCGGGTGCTGGCCAAGGAGCGCCCCGACACCAGGATCGTGGTCTGCGAGCCGGCCGATGCGGCGATGCTGAGCGACGGCGGCCCGCAGGAGCGCTACGCCGACGGCTCGGCGGTGAAGAGCCATCCCGCGTGGAAGCCGCACCCGCTGCAGGGCTGGAGCCCCGACTTCGTGCCCAAGCTGACGGCCGATGCAGTGGCCTCGGGCGTGATCGACCGCGTGCTCAAGGTCAGCGGCGCCGACGCGATGCGCTACAGCCGCGAACTGGCGCAGAAGGAGGGCATCTTCGTCGGCATCACCGCAGGCGGCACCTTCGCCGCCGCGCTGCAGGTGTGCCAGGACGCGCCCAAGGGTTCGGTGGTGTTGTGCATGCTGCCCGATACCGGTGAGCGCTACCTGAGCACGCCGCTGTTCGCCGACGTCCCGGCCGACATGACCGACGACGAACTGCAGCTGATGCGCTCGACGCCGAATTTCCACCTGGTCCCGAAAGTTTGAGCGAAAGACCGACCCATGCGCGTGAAGCAGATCTGGACCGGCAACGCCTACCGCAATTTCAACTACCTGATCGCCTGCGAGGAAACCGGCGAGGCGCTGGCGATCGACCCGCTGGATCATGTGAAGTGCCTGCAGGCGGCCAAGGCCGAAGGCTGGACCATCACCCAGATCCTGAATACGCACGAGCACCACGACCACACCGGCGGCAACGAGGCGGTCGTGCGCGCGACGGGGGCCAAGATCCTGGCGCACAGGAACGCCAGCGGCAAGATTGCCGGCATGTCGCGCGGCCTGAGTGCGGGCGATACCGTGAAGGTGGGCAAGACGGTGGAACTCGAGGCGCTCGACACGCCGGGGCACACGATGTGCCACGTGTGCCTGAAATCGCACACCGACCGGCCGGCGCTGTTCAGCGGCGACACGCTGTTCAATGCCGGTGCCGGCAACTGCCACAACGGCGGTGACCCGGGCGAGCTGTTCAAGACCTTTTCGCAGCAGCTCGCCAGGCTGCCGCCGGCGACCCTGGTCTATCCGGGGCACGACTACATCGAGAACAACCTGCGCTTTACGCTGAACCGCGAACCCGACAACAAAAGCGCAGAGCAGATGCTGGGCCAGCTCGCCGGCCAGGATCCGAGCCGGGCCTACGTGTCCACGCTTGACGTCGAGATGCAGGTCAATACTTTTTTTCGCCTGACGAGCCCGACGGTGATCGCGAAGTTGCGCGAGCAATTTCCCGACCTGCCCGACCGGCCCGATCCGCGCACCGTGTTCATCAAGCTGCGAGAACTGCGCAACGGCTGGTGAACCGGCCCTGGCTCAGTCGCCTTGCAGCGGATGGCCGCGGCAGGCGCGCCACAGTGCCAGGTCGTAGCCGATCTTCAGCACGCCGCAAAGCAGCAACGGTGCGGCCAGCCAACCGGCGGCAAACAGGGCGCCGGCCAGGGCCGGGCTGGCGGCCGAGGCCAGGCTGCGTGGCACCGCTGTGAAGCTGGCGGCGGCCGCGCGTTCGGGCGGCGTGACGACGCTCATTACATAGGCGGTGCGCGTGGGCACGTCCATCTGCGACAGCAGCGCGCGCACCAGCAGCAAGGCCAGCGCCAGCGCCAGCGTCGGCGCCAGCGCGGCCGCGACCAGGCAGAGGTTGGCAGGAATGTGCGTGAAGACCATGGTGTTCAAAAGGCCGATGCGCCGCGCCAGCCATGGCGCTGCCAGTTGCGATGCAGCGCTGAGCAAGCCGCTCCAGAAGAAGAAGGCGCCGGCGCTGGTGAGCGGGAGACCAAAGCGCTGCATCAGCCACAGCGACACGAGGCTGTTCAAGACCAGGCCACCGGCGAACGCATCGACCGAGAACAGCGCCGCGAGCTTGACCACCACCGCGCGCGAAGGGCCGAGCGGCGCCGGTTTTCCAGTTTGCGTTGCGCCGACCTTCGGCAAAGGCAGGCGGCGATACAGCGCCCAGATCAGGAGGCCGACCGCGGCGTAGAAGACGAACATCGTGCGCAGCGCATCGACCATCGCCCAGCCCATGCGTGGTGCCAGCCATGCCGGCACGCCCACGGCCAGCGCACCGAACGCGGCACTCAAGGATCCCGCCAGGCTGTAGCGCGCGAACAAGGTTGTGCGCTCGGCGCTGCTGTGTGCCAAGCCCGCAAGGCGCGCATGTTCGAGCGGCAGGAATACGCTGACATCGCCCGCGCCGGGGTTGAGGGTGCCGATGAAGGCCACGACGAGCAGCGGCGCGAAGGCGCCAAACCCGGCGAAGCCCGCGCCGGTGGCGGCCATCAGCAATGCCGCCGCCAGCAGCAAGGTTCGCGGTGCAGCGCGGTGGCCCCAGGTGCCGACCGCCAGGGTGGCCAGCGCCGAGCCGAGCAGGGTGACCGTGCCGAGCACGCCGACGGCGAAACTGTCGTGGCCCAGCGCCAGCAGGTAGGCCGGCAGCAGCACGGCCACCGAGCCATCGACGAAACCGCGCAGCGCGCGGCCGGCGATCAGGGTGCGGGCGGTGTTGTCCAAAGGGGCTTCGACAGGCTCAGCCCGAACGGGGAGGGCGCAGCCCCGTTCGCCCTGAGCCTGTATTTCCGATCGTCCTGAGCTTGTCGAAGGGAGGGCTCTTCACGCTTGCAATACGCGCAGCAAGAAGCGCTGCAGGTCGGCGACTTCTTCGGTGCTGACCGAGTGCTCCATCGGGTAGTCGTGCCACTCAACGGCCATGCCCAGCGCTTTCAGTGCATCGCGCGTCGCGGTGCCGCGGTCCAGCGCGATGACGGGGTCGCGTTGGCCGTGGGCGAGGAAGAGGGGGGTCAATGCGTTGGCGTCACGGCGCTCGGCAGCGGTGGTGTCGGCCAAGGGCAGGTAGCCCGACATGCCGACCAGGCCCGCCAGCCGCTCGCGGTAACGCAGGCCGGCGCCGAGCGTGACAGCACAGCCCTGGCTGAAGCCGCCGAGGACGATGCGATGCGCCGGCACGCCGCGCGCGACCTCGCGGTCGATCAGCGCGTGTATGGTGGCGAAGCTTTCACGCAGGCCGGTATCGTCTTCGAGCTGGTTCTTCGTTTGCGCCCCGAACTCGAAGATGTCGTACCAGGCGCGCATGCGGTAGCCGTTGTTCACCGTCACCGGCCGCACCGGCGCGCGCGGCAGCAGCCAGCGCACGGGACCGATGGCGCAGAGGTCGATCTCGTCGGCGAAGGGCAGGAAGTCGGTGCCGTCGGCGCCCAGGCCGTGCAGCACGATGACGCTGGCGACGGCCTCGCCGGCGGGGTGGACTTCGATGGTTTGCAGTGCGGTGGCCATGGCTTGTCCGGTTCAATACGTCAGGCCCATCGCATCGCGCACATCGCGCATCGTCTGCTTGGCCACGGTGCGCGCGCGCTCGGTGCCCATCTCGACGATCCAGTGCACCTGCTTGGGGTTGGCCAGGTATTGCTCGGCGCGCTCGCGCCACGGCCGTTGCTCGGCAATGATGGCGTCGATGACGGGCTGTTTGCATTCGAGGCAGCCGATACCCGCGCTGGTGCAGCCCTTGACCACCCAGTCTTTGATTTCGGGGCTCGAATAGACCTGGTGGAACTGCCATACCGGGCAGCGCTCGGGGTTACCGGGGTCGCTGCGGCGAGCGCGTGCGGGGTCGGTGCGCATGGTCTGGATTTTTTGCCTGACGACGGCCGGTTCTTCGCGCATGGCGATGGCGTTGCCATAGCTCTTGCTCATTTTTTCGCCGTCGAGGCCGGGCAACTTCTTCACTTCGGTGTGCAGTGCCTGCGGCTCGACCAGGATGGTCTTGCCGCTGCCCTTCAGGTGGCCGAGCAGCAGTTCGCTGTCGTCGCTGGTCCAGCCGGAAATGTTGACCGCCGACTTGGCGACCATGCCTTCGCCTTTGACCAGGGCTTCGCTGCGGCCACTCTCGCCATAGGCCTTGCGCTGCTTCTCGAAATAGCGCGCGTCGTCCTTGGGCAGTTTGGCGATCGCAGCAGCCACCTTGGCCTCGAAATCGCCCGGGCGGCCGTACAGGTGGTTGAAGCGGCGCGCGACTTCGCGCGTGAGTTCGACGTGCGAGCTCTGGTCTTCGCCTACCGGCACGTAGGCTGCGCGGTAGATCAGGATGTCGGCGGCCTGCAGCAGCGGGTAGCCGAGGAAGCCGTAGGTGGCCAGGTCGCGGTCCTTCAGCTTGTCGATCTGGTCCTTGTAGGTCGGTACGCGTTCCAGCCAGCCCAGCGGCGTTCCCATCGCCAGCAGGGTGAACAGTTCGGCGTGCTCGGGCAGGCGGCTTTGCACGAAGATCGTGCAGCGCTCGGGGTCCAGGCCCGCGGCCAGCCAGTCGGTGACCATGTCATAGACATAGCGCTCCATCACGCCGCGATCTGCGTAATGCGTGGTCAGCGCATGCCAGTCGGCGACGAAGAAGAAGCTGTCGTAGTCCTCTTGCAGGCGGACCCAGTTCTTCAGCGCGCCGTGGTAGTGGCCGAGGTGCATGGCGCCGGTGGGGCGCATGCCGGACAGCACGCGCGGCCGCGTGGGCTTGGGTTGGATTTCGCGAGAATTCATCGTGCAGGCTTGGCGGCAAAGTGCCGCGATTCTAGGCGGCTACACTCGCGCGCCTGCCTCGGTCGCCGCTCGTGAAACGCATCGTCATCCTCATCTCCGGTCGCGGCTCGAACATGCGGGCGATCGTTCAACACTGCGTTGCCGAGGGCTGGCCGGCACGGGTGGTGGCGGTGATCGCGAACCGGCCCGATGCGGCGGGTTTAGCTTTTGCAGCCGAGCACGGCATCGTCACTGTCGTGGTCGATCACAAGGCCTATGCGACGCGCGACGCCTTCGATACGGCGCTTGCCGCAGCGATCGATATGCACCGGCCCGACCTGGTGGTGCTGGCCGGCTTCATGCGCATCCTCGGCGCAGACTTTGCTCGCCACTACGAAGGCCGCATGCTCAATATCCACCCGTCACTGTTGCCGGCCTTCCCCGGCCTGCGCACCCACCGCCGGGCCATCGAGGCCGGCTGCAAACTGGCCGGTGCTACGGTGCATTTCGTGACCGCCGAACTCGACCACGGCCCGATTGTTGTACAGGCCGCCGTGACCGTGCTGCCCGGCGACAATGAAGAAACGCTCGCTGCCCGCGTGCTCGAGCGCGAGCACGCGATCTACCCGCTGGCGGTGCGCTGGTTCGTCGAAGACCGGTTGCGACTGGCGCATGGCATCGTTACCCACGCCGACGGCGCGGCGCAATGGCTCTGAGATGTCCGCCCCCACGCTCGCTGCCCCCAAGGGGCATAAGCGCTAACTTAGTATGACTCATCCTGCTAT
>CADEDE010000018.1 GCA_902825995.1 uncultured Burkholderiales bacterium | reverse complement strand
ATCCAGTAGTTCCGGCGTCGCTGGAGCTAACAGGATACCCCTTATATCCATCCAGCCCTGAACTCAACATGGCGAGCGACGACCTGCTCGGTGAAGTCACCTCCCCGCAGCCCGTCGGCCGGCGCGGCAACGTGCGCATCGGCCTGTGCAGCTGGAGCGATCCGTCGCTCATCAGGAGCAAGGCCTTCTACCCGCGCGGCACCGGCACGCCCGAAGGCCGCCTGCGCTTCTACGCGCAGAGCTTCCCGGTCGTGGAGGTCGACAGCAGCTTCTACGCGATGCCCGACCCGGCGAACGCGGTGCGCTGGGTCGAGCGCACGCCGGCCAACTTCAGGTTCAGCATCAAGGCGTTCCGCCTGCTGACCGGGCACCAGACGCCGCCGCAGGTCTTTCCGCCCGACATCGCCGCCGCATTGCCGCGGTTGAAGGCGGGCAGGCGCAACCACTACTACGCCGACCTGCCCGAGGAGATCCTCGATGAGGTGTGGCGGCAGTTCATCCTGGCCGTCGCGCCGCTGAAGGACGCCGGCAAGCTCCTCGCCGTGCACTTCCAGTTCGCGCCGTGGGTGACCAACACGGCGACCTGGCGTGCGCACGTCGAGGCGTGCGTGCAGCGCATGGCTGGCCACCTCGTGGCGATCGAGTTCCGCAACGCCACCTGGTTCGGCGCGGACCGGGCTGCCGAGACACTCGCCTGGCTGCGCGCGATGCGTGTCGTGCACACCATCGTCGACGAACCGCAGGGTGTGGGCAACTACGCGCACGGCGTCTGGGAGGTCACCCATCCGCAGCTCGCGCTGGTGCGCCTGCATGGCCGCAACGCCGAGACCTGGGACGCCAAGGGGCTGGCTGCCTCGTCGGACCGGTTCAACTACGAGTACACGGATGCCGAGCTGGAAGATCTCAGCCGCGGCATCGACGGGCTCGTCGACAAAGCGTTCGATGTCGTCGTGCTGCTCAACGTCAACCACGAGGACCAGGGTGTGCGCGCCGCGCGGGCGCTCGAGCGCAAGCAGCGGCAACTTCTTGGCCAGCTCGGGTCGCCATGACCGCGCCCGTGCCTGTGCCTGTACCTGTCCGAGACCCGTTCGCGGAGCTCAACGACGCCCAGCGCGACGCGGTCGAGCATGGCCTGGATGACGCGGAACACGCGGCGCCGCTGCTGGTGATCGCGGGGGCCGGCAGCGGCAAGACCAAGACCCTCGCGGCGCGGGTCGCGCGCCTCGTCTGCGCCGGTGCCGATCCGCAGCGCCTGCTGCTGCTCACCTTCTCGCGGCGCGCCGCGGCCGAGATGGTCGCGCGCGCCGGCGGGCTGCTGCAGATCGCGCTCGGCCTGCCCGCCGGCAGCACGCCACCCGTGCTGCCGTGGGCCGGCACGTTCCACGGCATCGGCGCGCGGCTGCTGCGTCAGTACGCCGCCCGGATCGGGCTGAGCGAGTCGTTCAGCATCCTCGACCGCGGCGATGCCGAGGACCTGATGGCGCTGGTGCGGCAGGAGTGCGGCCTGGCCGCCGCCGCGAAGCGCTTTCCGATGAAGGGCACGTGCCTGGCGATCTACTCACGCGCAGTGAACAGCCGGGCGGACCTGCAGGAGGTCCTGACGAGCAGCTATCCCTGGTGTGCCGACTGGCTCGACGAGCTCGGGCGGCTCTTCGCCGCCTACACCGCCGAGAAGCAGCGGCAGCAGGTGCTCGACTACGACGACCTCCTGCTCTACTGGGCGGGCATGATGGCCGAGCCCGCATTGGCGAGCCATGTCGGAAGTCGCTTCGACCATGTCCTGGTCGACGAGTACCAGGACACCAATCGCCTCCAGGCCGCGATCCTGAAGGCGCTCAAGCCCGATGGCCGCGGCGTGACCGTCGTCGGCGACGACGCGCAGTCGATCTACTCGTTCCGTGCTGCCGACGTGCGCAACATCCTGGCGTTTCCGCACCAGTTCCCGGTGCCGGCACGGGTCGTCACGCTCGAACGCAACTACCGCTCGACACAGCCGATCCTCGCCGCATCGAACGCGGTGATGGCCGAGGCGGCCGAGCGCTTCACGAAGGACTTGTGGAGCGACCGTGTGTCGTCGCACAAGCCGCAGTTGGTGACGGTCGAGGACGACGCGGCGCAGGCCCGCTGGGTGGCCGAGCGCATCCTCGCGCACCGGGAGCAGGGTTTGCGCCTGAAGAGCCAGGCCGTGCTCTTCAGGGCATCGCATCACAGCGCGACGCTCGAATTGGAGTTGGCGCGGCGGAACATCCCGTTCGTGAAGTTCGGCGGCTTGAAGTTCCTGGAAGCGGCGCACGTCAAGGACGTGTTGTCCGTGCTGCGCTGGGCGGAGAACCCGCGCCACCGTCTGGCGGGGTTCAGGGTGGCGTTGCTCGTTGCGGGCATCGGCCCGGCAAGTGCACGGCGCCTGCTGGATGCGATGGACGCGGCGGCGCAGCCGCGCGAGGTCCTGCTGTCGTTCCGGCCGCCGCCCGCCGCACGCGAGGAGTGGCGTGCGCTGACGGATCTCCTGCAGGCGCTTCGAGCCGAGTCGGCGTGGCCGGCCGAGATGAAGCAGGTACATGCCTGGTACCAACCTCAACTGGAGCGGCTCTACGACGATGCGCGGGTGCGTCAGGCCGACCTGTCGCAGCTCGCGCAGATCGCCGGGGGCTACGCAAGCCGGGAGCGCTTCCTGACGGAGCTGGCACTCGATCCGCCGCAGTCGACGAGCGACGAAGCCGGCACACCCCACCTCGACGAGGACTACCTGATCCTGTCGACGATTCACTCGGCGAAGGGGCAGGAGTGGCAGTCGGTCCATGTCCTGAACGTGGTCGACGGGTGCATTCCGGGGGACATGGCCACCGGGTCGGCCGCCCAGATCGAGGAAGAGCGCCGGCTGCTCTACGTCGCGATGACGCGGGCCAAGCAGCACCTGCACTTGCTGGTGCCGCAGCGCTTCTACGTGACGCAGCAGGGGCGCTTCGCAGACCAGCACATGTACGCGTCACTGACGCGCTTCATCCCGCCGCCGGTGGCACTCGCGTTCGACAGGGTCGCGCCGACGACGCGTGGATCGCAGGCGATCGTGCCTGAGGAAACACTGCCGGCGCTGGATCTGCGGGAGCGGGTCAGGTCGATGTGGCGGTGACCTTTTTTCGCCTCGAGCGGGCGGTGTCACCGGTCATGAGTTACTCCGGCGAACTGTGCGTTGAGTCTCTCGATGTAGGGCCTGTTGAGCCCGTTGAGCCGTCAGCCCCAGTCGCGTTGGTGCGTCCGCGACAGTTTGCTTCTCGCAGTGTTGAAGAAGCGGCCATTGACGAACGCGTCAAACCGGCCATCTGCTGTCGTTGGAGGTCGGCAATCGAACGACTGCTGATATGAGTGCGCTGCCGCGTTGCCGCCGGCAAAGGTTGGCACCCAGAGGACGAGACCGGACCTTGTGCTGAATTGGCTTGCAAATACCCCATCCGCAGCCGGCGATGTCCCACTGGTAGTTGCAACCGGCGGCGGTGCGGGACACGTTACGCGGCCAACTTCGCCTCGTCAACGTGAGCTTGCTTGTCAGGCCGGCCCAATGCAGCTTTGAGTATCCAGAGGTCCTTGATGCCCTGGATCTTGCGGAACGACTTCTGTGCTTCGATGAACCCGGCTGCCGTCCAGCGCATCGCCATGTCGGCATCGCGATAGCGCGTGACGCGCCGACCCGTGCGCCTGACGATGCCGTTGGGGTTCTCGATGATGTTGGTGGTGCACAGGCACCGCGTCAGCATGGGCGGCAGACCCAATGCATTGACGGTGAAGGTCTCGTGCAGCCCTTCGCGCAGCGAGGCCGCCGCATCCGCGTGCTCGCGCTCGAGCCATTGGGCCTGCTTGTTCATCTTGGCCATGCCCTGCTTGGGATCGAGCTTGTAGGCGGCCATCATCACCGCCTTGGTCTGCGCCGCCTCGGTCTTGGGCAGCCGCTCCAGGACGTTGCGCAGCTTGTGCGTACGGCAACGTTGGACGTGCGCGCGCTGGCCGAACATCTCGTCGATCGCGCTGCGCAGCGCGGTGGAGCCGTCAATCACGAACAGGTACGACACGTCGGCGTCGAGCCCGCGCTCGATCAGCCGGCGCAGCAGATCCTTGACCACCTGCGCGTTCTCGCTGGCACCCAGCGCCAGACCCAGCATGTGCTTGTCGCCGGCCTCGTCCACGCCGACGGCAGCGATGATGTGGTGGCCGTCCACGACGATGCCGTCGATGTAGATCACCAGCACCGCCAACTCGGCCAGGCTGCGCTCGTTGAGCGCGGCCAACTGCGCGGCGCTGGCCTCGATGAAGCGCCGCGACACGGTGCTCTTGGACACCCCCACCGTGCCCGCCGCTTCGGGCAGCACCTGCGCGTAGCGCCGCGTGGACACGCCCGCGACCATGATGTCGCGCACGCGCGCGCCGATGTTGGCGTCATCGCGCAGCCGCTCGTAGGCCGGCACCTGCACCTCGTGCCCGCTCTTGTCGCGCAGCCTCGGACGCTGCACGCGCAACTGCCGCTCGGCCAGCGCCACCACGCCGCGTTGGGCGCCGTGCCACAGCACGTCCCCGCCGTCGCGCCCGCGCTGCTTAGCCCCGGCAAGCTCCTGCGCCGACAGCACCAGCAACTGCTCGACCACCGCCACCGCGGTCTCGTGCATCAGTTCGTCGATGCTCGCTTGCGCCCCTTCAAGCAGCTCCAACATCGGCAACAGCGCTTGGCCGCTGCCCGCCAGCACCCGCTTGATCTGCGCTCGGTCGTTGCGATGCACGGCCCTCAAGACTGTCTTTGTCTTACGATCCTTCATGGCGGTTTCCTCGTCGATGGTTTCAGGTTGGCAAGCTCGATTCTGTCGAACTCACCTGGAAACCGCCGCCTTCACGTTCCAACTACGCCTGGGACATCACCTCCGCAGCCGCCACCTACTGCCAGACCTCCCTACAGGTACTTTGGCAGGGGCTTGTTAGCTAAGTAGTCGACGAGACTGGGACTGGCCAGCACTGCGGCGTAGAACACGTGCTCCCAGGTGTTCGGAGAAGGATCGGCGACGCCTTGCTTGAAGATCGCCAATGTCTGCTCGACGTTCTGGCCGCTAGCTCGCATCCCGCTGACCAAACGGAGCAACCGACGATGCTGACTGCGAAAGAAGGCCGCATAGCGCCGTTCTATGTCGAGCTCCCGCACATGGGTACGGACGAGATCTTCCTGTTCGAGTTCCAAGCCCGCGGCGATGTCGAGCGAGAAGGATGGCGCGTCGAAGGGCGGCCTTATCTCTAGACGAAGCACTTCCTCGCCAACGAATGCGTCGAAGTACGGATGGAGAAAGAAGCGCGGCGACGCTGCATCGCCCACCTTCGTCCCCTTGGCGAGCTGGCACGCGTCACACATGGGGAAAAGGTTGACCGGCGTGATGCAAAAGTGTGGATACGTGCCCTTGGGAAGATAGTGGTCCAGCGTGTTCGGCCGGCCGAGCTCACCGCAGGCGGGACACACCGTCAATTCGTGCTGCCGCATCGCTTTGAGGATCGGCAACTGCACTGAGTCCGCGGCGGGAGACAAGTAGAGATTCAGGAAGGACTTCGCCCTGACCTTGATTCCTGGCCATGTGCTAACCGTCGGCGGCGCACCGGCGGAGTCGATGTATTGCTGGACGCGTATGGCCCACTCCTTCTTGATACCCTTGAAGAACTCGGCGTTGACACCTCCGGCTCGCTCCGCGACCACGTCCCCGACAAGCTGAACGCTGTCAAACGCCGGCATCGGCAGCTTCATCACCATGCGTTGTCATCGTCCATGGACTTGATCTGCACAAGAAGTTCTTCGTTGAGGTTGTCGCCCATCGCTTTGATGAGGGCTTTGGCTGAACCGTGTTCCTTCAGTTGCAGCCTCAACCATTTCTCGAAGGGCTTGGACACGGCGTTGTCGCCGAAGACGTACGACGAGATTCGCTGGATGTCGCCACCGAACGTCTGGAAAGGGGGGTGCTTGATCACCAACCCGTCGTCGGTGCGCTCAAACACGTGTACGCAGTCGGCCGGAACCTCGCGGACGATGACCTCAGAGTGAGTTGCCAGCAAGGCCTTTGAGTTGAAGCTGGCAAGGATCTCTTTGAGCATCTCAAGGAATTGAATCTCCAACGTGGGATGGAGGAACAGCTCAGGCTCGTCGATCAACACCAGGCTGTTGCGTCGAATAGCGCCGAGTAAGTCGATCACGATGTACGCGAAGAGCCGTTGGCCCGAGCTGAGCTCGATCGGTTCTCCATCCCTGATGAACGCCACGCCCGACTTGGCCACGCAGGCAGCGAGTAGGCGTTGGGGGTTCGCGTGATTCATCGTGTGGGTCGCAACCGGTACGTAGCGACGGTCAGCTACTTGAATGTAGGCGGGACCCGCCACGTCATCCATGTTGATGTACAGAGACCGTACGTGCTTGCCGGATTCGATCTCCACGGCCGCGAAGTCGAACTGAAACGCGGCGCGTAGCACTGTCTCGACGGTGCCGACCTTGCGAGCCCAGTCCTCGATCGCCGCGTACTTCTGGTCATCTGCTAGGCAAGCGATGAGGGATTGCGCCGCATTTGTCTTGGGGAATTCGTGCGAGATCCGAATTCGCCGTGCTTCGCCCGAGCGGCCTCTGAAGCCAAAGTAGCGGTAGACATCCTTATCCCGGACCTTGAGGCCCTCCATGTCGACCGGGAAGTGCTCGAACGGACTGTACGAGACCACCACAACTTGGCTGAGGTTCGGCTGTTCGGCGAAACCGACTGCTGCCTCTTCATCTGGTTTGATCCAAGACTGAACCATTTGATGGAGCACACGGGACTTGCCGACCCCGTTGGGCCCGATCAGCACATTGATGTCGTGCGGCAGCAGGGCATCGGCGTCGAAATTCAGCGTTAGTGTCGATGTCGCGTCGAATACGTCTTGGAAAGTGAAATCAAAGTCCTGGACGGCGATCGCCAAGTCCTCAAGAACTTTCCAACCGTCAAGGTAGGCAGTCACGCTCCCGCGCTCGCGTTGCAGGGAGTCTTTGAAGCCCTTCGTGCCGACCAGCTTTTGGGCGGGCTCGTCCAGGCTGCGGACCAACAGACTGGCGTCCCGCAGTGCATGAGCGACTTCAATGGCTATCGCGACGCCGAGGTGCGCCTTCACCTGCTGGTAGAAGGTGATCTCCAGCGGCACGGAGATGTAATCAAGGCCGGGTGGCGGGAACGTGCCGTTCCAGCCGCTCTCACGCAGTTTGTCGAGCGCAGTGGCGGACGTCGAGTGACCGCCAACAAGAAGGCGGATCGCACCGATGTCCACGAGCTCGCCGCCGATGCGGCAGGTGGTCGCGAAACTCGTTTTGTAGCCGAAGTCGTCCCAGTTGTCCCAAAGGAGCTCGATGACATCGCCCGCCCCCTGTGGCGCTGGCATTTGCCGACCGCTCCGTCGTCCCAGATAGCAGACCCTCACCCTGCCCCCTTCGCGAAGACGAGCTCTTGTTCCGCCAATCGTACATGGCAGGCGCCGTCGGGCTGCCGGAGGGAGTGCTCATTGATGCCGCTTGAGAGTGCAGTTGCCAGATGCTCTTGTGACCGTCCGCTTGCGATTTGCCTGCTAAGGCGGCGTACGTCGGAAGCACCTAACCTGAAGGGCTCGCTACGAACTGCCGCAACAGCTTCACTGCTGACATCGGCGGCGCGGCGCTGAAGGGCAGCAGAGGGTCGAGAGTTCGCGATCAAGGTCGCATCTGCGGGCGGCAATCGCGGCTTTCAGTTGACAGCTTCGTCCGACCTCGATTGTGGCGAATCACTCGTTCCGTGCACGTGCCCGGTAGGCGGCGACATGCTGCATCCAGATTCCAACGCGCGCGCCGAACGTATCGGCCCGTGGAACCGCGCCGATCTGCCGGGCCAGGTCGAGCATGTTCAGGACCACCGTGTGGCGAGCCAGAAGTCCCTCGTTGAATCGAGAGAACTCAGCGGTCTCGAACGTCAGGTGGCCACCGGTGGGCGCGAAGCCCGGCGGCGTGAGCGGCCCGGTCATCGTGCCGCTGATGCGCAGGCGCGCCGCCACGCTCGCGCCGTCGAGCGACAGGTACGGGCCGTCGATCAGTTCGACCCGCACATCGGGCAGTGCCGGAAACATGACGTCGCGGTGAAAGCGCAGCACGGCGTCGCGGCCGTGCAGCGTTTCGGGCGCCGCGGGATCTTCCCAGACGACGCCGTCGCAGCACAGCGCCGCGATGGCCGGTGCGTCATGCGCGTTCACCGCTGCATGCAGGCGCTGCAGGAACTGGCGCGCGAAGGACGCATCGATCGTGTTCATCGCGGGGTCGATCGTTTGATCAGATCGACGATCTCGGCACGCACTTCATCGTCGTGCCCCACCCACAGGTGGCCGCCGCGCTCGAAGCCGACGAACTTCGCGCCGGCGATCTGGCTCGCCGTGTACTCGGCACCTGCGTAGGTGCCGAAGCCGTCGTCGCGCGCGCTGATCACGAGCGTCGGCGCGCGGATCGTTGTCAGCGCGTAGGGCCCGAGGCGTTTGCCCAGCCCCGTATCGTCGCGCAGCCCCGCGACGCGCGTGGACACCGGCAAGATGCCGTCGGCCATGGCATTCACGCGTGCGCGTTCCTGTGCGCTCGCCGCGGCGACCCGTTCGGGCGGTGTGGCCAGCACGTAACGGACGACCTGGTCGCGCGCCAGCTGCAGGCCGGCCCAGAACAGGAAGTCCGATCCGAGCAAGCGCATCAGCATCGCGTCGCTTCGGTCCGACACTGGCGGCGCGGAATCGGCCACCGTGCGCGGCCTGTAGGCGATCGGCACGACGAGCACCAGCGCGCGGACGCGGTCGGGATGGCGGATCGCCGTTTGCAGCGTCGACGGGCCGCCTGCGGAGCCACCCATCACGACCGCCTTGCCAATGCCCAGCGCATCGAGCAGGCATGCATGCGCATCGGCCTGCGCTTCGGGCGACGCATCGGCGGGCCGCGGCGTGCGCAGGTAGCCGAAGCGCGACATCGCGATCACGCGGATGCCGTGTTGCGTGAGCGGACGCGCAAACGCCATGCCCTGGTCGTGGCCGCCGCCGCTGCCGTGGATCATCAGCAGCGGAATTCCTTGGCCCGACTCCTGGTACTCGATCGGGCCGCAGCGCGTGGTCAGCACGACACTGCCTTGCGCGGCGCGCTCGGCGGCGCGCGCGAGGTCGCTCCTGAACCGTGCGTGGATCACCGCGGTTGCCACCCCCAACGCGGCAACGGTCGCGAGTACGACGCCGTGCGAGCGCTTCATGGCGGTGCCGCGCGACGGATCACGGATCACCGATCGCGCCATGCGCCATGCGAGTGGCCAGCACAGCAATGCCGCCGCCGCGGCCAACCCCAAGCTCAGATCCGGCGCGAAGGCGGCAAGCAGCGCAGGCCTCAGGCCCGTCGCGTACAGCGCCGCGAGCAAGGCCGCGGCCACGACCGCCAGCGACACACCCGGCCATGCAGCCCGCGCACGCCAGGCCCACCACGCCAGCGCCGCCAGCGCCACCAGCGCAGCGGCCACGACGGTATTGAAGCGCCGGTACGCCTCGCGCAGGCTCGGTCCGTGCGGCGCGGCTTGCTCGCGCAACAGGTTCACCACGCCGATCGGCAGGCGGCTCATCACCGCGTTGACCTCGCCGAGCGGCAACTCGGTGTTGGCATTGATCAGCATCACGACCGCCTGCTTCGACTCGGGCAACAGCACCATCCACGCGGCAAACGAGGCCAGGTTGCCGAGGTGCCAGCGCGCATCGGCCGCGGCACCGAACGGGCCGACGAACCAGCCTTCGCCGTAGCGGAAGGCGAATTCGGCCGACAGCAGCGTCGAGCGGGCCGCTGGCGAGCCGGGCGCGAGCAGTTGCGCAACGCCTTGCGCCGAGAGCACGCGGCCCGCGGGTGCGTCGCCGCCGGCCAGCAGCATCTGCAGGTAGCGCGCCATGTCGTTCGCGCTGGCCACCAGGCTGCCGGTCGGCGCGAAACCCGGCAGCAGCTGTGTCTGCTGCGCCACCGGCACGCCGAACCACATGCGGTGCAGCGCGGTCATGCCGTCGCGCCGCGCGCTGTCGTGGTCGGTGTGGCTGTGCGTCGTCGCCAGCGGCCGCAGCACGCGTTCATGCACCAGTGCGTCCCACGATTCCCCTGTCACGGCCTGCACCACAGCGCCAAGCAGCACATAGTTCAAGTTGCTGTACTCGAAGCGCTCCCCCACCGCGCGATTCAACGAGATGGTGCTCATGCCGCGCGCGAGTTCTTCGACGCTCGCCCGGCTGCCCTGCAGGAGCGGCGCGATGCCGTCGGCGCGTGACAAGCCGCTCGTCTGGTTCAGCAGGTGGCGCAGCGTGATGCGCGACGAGGCCTCGGCATCGGCGACGCGAAACCACGGCAGATAGCGCTGCACTGGCGCGTCGGCGTCCAGCCGACCAGCTTCGATTGCCTGGCGCACGAGCAATGCGGTAAAGGACTTGGTCAGCGAGCCGATCGGAAACGGCGTGTCGCCGCTGATCGCCTTGCCGCGCCCGTCATGACCGAAGCCGCGCACATGCGGCGCGCGACCGCCTTGCAGCACCGCGATCGCCACGCCCGGGATGCCGGATGCCTCGACCTCACCAGCGACGAAGCTGTCGATGCGTTCGGCCAAGCGTGGGTCCAGCGGCTCTGCCGCCAACGCGTGCACTGCTGAGAGGCACAGCGCCAGAGTTGCGATGACGCGACCGGCCGGCATCGTTAGGCCGCGCAGCGCCTCAGATCAGCACCGTTTCGACGGGTCGACGCAGCGAGGGCGGCAGTGTCGGTCCGCGACCGAAGCGCAGTACCAGGTCGGGGCGGCGCCCGGGCATGCCGAGGAAGTTGGCGAACGACGACCGCAGCGACGCCACCTCCACCGGCTGGTTGAGATGCGCATGGCGAATGCCCAGGGCCGCGGCTTGAAGCGCGAAGCGCTCGTAGGCGCGGCCGACCTCGATCCAGCTCGCCTTGTCGGCGGCGGGCCCGACGAGCACCGCGATGCCCGCGGAGCTGCGCACGTGACGCGTGACCTTGTCGTTCTCGGCCTTGGGCGTGACGAGGAAGCCCAGGACCATCCGGCCCAGCCACGCCGGCACCGACGGATTGCCCGAGGAGGCCGCGGACAGCCCATCACCCAGCCGCACCGCATCACGGGCATTGAACCGGATCCACGACTTCAGTTCGCTGATGAAGGCGGGATCGTTCAACTGCGCGGTGTTGCCTTGAACGACGAACTCGAGCACCTTCTCCATCGCGGTCTTGTCGGTCAGCAGCAAGAGCTGCACGCCGGTGCCGCTGCTCGCCTTTTCGAGCAGACGCAACTCCTCGCCCGTGAGCGGCTTGCCGTCGTACTCAGCGCGCGTGCATTGGCGTTGGGGGATCGCGTCGAACAATGGCGATCGCGCAGCGACCGTGGGTGTCAACGCGATGCGCAACGCGTCACGCGCGGAGTCG
This sequence comes from uncultured Burkholderiales bacterium, assembly GCA_902825995.1. GTDB lineage: Bacteria > Pseudomonadota > Gammaproteobacteria > Burkholderiales > Burkholderiaceae_C > CADEEN01. Next base: position 31,788 of record CADEDE010000018.1, on the reverse strand, counting down.
AAAATCGCTTCTCCCTTGAAGCCATGGGCCAGCGCCGCCTGCAAGAGGTTCTCCGCGGCGCAGCCGAGCGAGATGAACACGTGATGGTCATCGGGGTCGACGACCGGGCACCGGCGCGAGGGGTCCGGAGCGATGACGATGGCCTGGTCCTCGAACCCGAACTTCCAGCACTGCGTGTTGTGGCTCGACGGTGCCAGCGTTGCATAACGCACCAACTCCATAAGCAGCGCGGTGCCCTCGAGGCCCCGCAAAGCGCCAAGGCGCCACGTTCGCGCGGCGACGGCTTCGTAGCTTTGTGCGCCCAATCTCGTGCCGTTCGGTGGGTCGTGTGCACCACGCATGGTGGCGTCCAGCGATCGTGACTGGTAGGACGGCGTCACGCCAGCACCGGATGGCGTGCACGTTCGCGCATCAGCAGCACGGGCATGCTCGCCAGACCGCTGACCAGCAGGAACCAATCCTGCGGCACACGCAGCAGGAACGCAGCACTGCCGCCGATCAGCGACCAGGTCACCGGGATCACCAGCAGCCAACGAGGGACATGCCCGCGCGCCAACAGCAGAACACCGAAGGTGAAGATGGTGACCGGGCAAGGTGCGATGCCAAACATCGGCATCGCTGGATACTCGCTGCCCGTCGCGAACCCGATCAGCGGATAGATCACTGTCGCGTAGACCACGAACGCCCAGCCGAGGGACTGGGACAGCCTGTCACTCGGCCCGAACTCGAGGTGCCGCCTGACGACGGCAACGTAGATCAGGACCAATCCCTGCAACACGAACAAGAGCCCGAACGCCCAGGCGGCCCTGTTGATGCTGGTGAAGTACGCCCAGTGATAGGCGATGCCCGTGAACAGCCACATCGCGGCCAAGCCGCCGCCGATCAGTGGGCCCGTTCGGCTGTCAGGCCTTCTCAGCAAGAAGGGCAATCCGGCCGCCAACAAGTAGGCCACCGCCCACGCTGGCCAGACCGCCCCGTTGTAGCGAGCGAAGACGTCAATGAATTGCTCGTGGGTAAAGGGCAACTGCATGGCGCTTCTCCACACCCGAATGAATGGCACGGTACTCCTGGATGAACGCCCAACGTTGCGATAGCTCAACGCGCAGCATGTCGTGTGGTGCGTACGCGATCTCCGAAGCAAGCAAGGATCGACGCCGCATCGAAGGCCAATCGCATCGTGCGGCGGACGCACACACGGTGGTTCTCGACGAGTAGCTCCCGATGAGGAGAAGGACGACTGAGGCCGGCCGCCCGGCCGTTACGCCCGCCTTACAAACGGCGTGTGCGAAACGTCATCAACCACTGGCGCCCTGGCGTTGTGGAGCCAGTGACAATCCGCGTACGTCACTGGAGCACCGATGTTCACGAAGAAGTCCATTGCCGCGATCGCGGCCTCTTCCTTCTGCCTGTCCTTCTCGTCGCTCGCGCTGGCCGACGACGATGACGAGCGCGGCTATGGCCACCGCGGTAAGCGCGAGTTCAAGGAAGAGTTCTGGGACGGCCCCTGCAAGGTCGAGCGAGAACTGAAGCGGAACGGTGACTACAAGGAAGAGCGCAAGTGCCAAGGCAGCGCCGATCACTTCCGGGAGCGCAAGGCCGAGTTCTGGGAGGGCCGTTGCAGGATCGAACGCGAGTGGAAGAAGAACGGCGACTACAAGGAGGAGCGCAAGTGCGAGGATGGCCACCGCCCTGAGCACCGCGAAGCGGTGGTCGTGCCGGCGCCCGTCGTCGCCTATCCGCCATGGATCGTCGTGGAAGGTCGGGCCCCGGTGTACCGCCCGGGCTACGAGCCGCCACCAGTGCAGAAGGTCCCGTCGGCCTCTCACTGCAACAGCGACACCGTGGGCCGCATCCTCGGTGGCATCGTCGGCGCAGCGGTGGGCAACCAGATCGGCAGTGGCAGCGGCCGTGCCGTTGCGACCGCTGGCGGTGCCATCGCCGGCGTGCTGATCGGCGGCGAGATCGGCCGCCGCATCGACTCGAACGACCAGGCGTGCATCGGTCAGGCACTGGAAGTGGCGCCGGTTGGCCACCGTGTCACGTGGACCGGGCATGGTTCCCAGCAGTACGCCGTGGTGCCCGGCAAGCCGGTTCGCCAGAGTGACGGCCGCTACTGCCGCAACTACGTGGCCGAGGTGCGCACTCCATCGGGCTGGCAGAAGCAGCCCGCGGTGGCCTGCCGGCGTGCGGACGGCGTTTGGGTGGCAACGCGATAGGTTCGCATCGAACCGGTTCAGTGACATGGACGCGGAACTGGGCAAGCCGTTCGAGTACGAGGAGCGCCTGACAACGCTCCTGGCGCGACAGCGCGAGTTGGTCCGCGAGTTGGACCTCGACAAGGACGAGGCAGGGACGCAGGGACTCGAAGCATCCGAAGAATCCATGGCAGCCTGACGCTGTCGTTGGGGCCCCACCGCATCTGCGGTGGGGTCGCTTTCTTCTCGGGCGGTTCGCAAGCGGCGCCGTTGCCGTCCCACCTTCGCACCGGTGGTGTCGCACGCTCATCTTGCCGATGCTGGTCCGATGATCTGCCGTGCTTGACGAGGCGCGACGGCGCCGATTTAATGGGTTCGACCGTCGCAATGCGCCTGCCATCGATGGCGAAGTTCTGGCAGGCCGGTGCTGTCACCGCTACCCGCTTCGGGCCAGAGCAGCCGTTCGAGGTCGTGACCCTCCCTCAGATCGAACCGACGCCGTCGGTCAACGCCGTCCAGGACGGCAGAGTCTGCATCTGATCTCGATCCGTTCTCCGGATCACCTTCCAAGCACTCGCGCAACCGCTGGTTGCGTAGGATTCCCTCGGCGCCCGCTCGGCGCGACATGGACCGATTGACTCCTCGGCTTCGTCCATGAGTCTTCGACGTGTGTCGACGGCGACCCTCGCCTGTCGGAAATGTGCCCGCGACACGAATCCGATCGCGTCGAGCATGAACTGCGAACCCGCTCGGACCTCCGATCGGACTCGCACCGATGAACAGCCAATTCAGCCCCCACGCGCGGAGGTCAGCGTGTCGGCCGAGGAAAGGACCTCCACCGGTTGCAGCGCTCAGGGCGCGCTGCGGCTCAAGCGCCAACGCCCGAACGAGCCTTCAGCCATGTCCGCCAAGCCCGCAACCCAAACTGCCGATCCGACGTTCGAGACCCACCAGGTCGCACCGAAGGCGCACGTCCGTACCGGCCTCGCCGCCGCCAGCCTGGCGCCCAGCGGTCCCCCACAAGCCCGAGAAGCGGCAGCCCAGATCATGGACGCGCAACCCATCCTGCTGCGTTTGCCGATGGTCATGCGGATCACCGGGCTGGCCAGGTCAACGATCTACAAGCTCATCTCGCAGAACCAGTTCCCGGTGCCGATAAAGTTGTCCAAGCGCGCAGTCGCCTGGCTTCAGTCCGAGATCGAAAGCTGGGTGTCGTCGCGCGTGCGCGCGCACTGAGCCGCGTCCGCAGCCGACGCTCACCGGTCCGCCGCCACCGGTCCGCGGGCCGCTGGCGGACAGCTCTCCGGCTGCGAACGTCATCATGGACGTGCGCCAGATGCTCGTCGGCCGCACGCACATTTCCTTCGAACGGCGATCAGCGCCACCCATCGCCAGCATCCGTGATGCGCGTGGCAACTCCGCGACTCAGGAGATGAGGTGCCGGCTCGGCATGCACGACTACGGAACGCCCCGCAACATCGAGGAGAACAAGTTTGCGTACTCGACTCGATGCACGCTCGTCAGCGGAACTCCCCGCCCGCCTCGAGCATGCCACTCGGCGCTTGACTACCAGTCACGCAACGACCTACTCGCCCTGCGCAGGCAGCTTCCATGCCCCAAGAATCTGGCAACGATCTGGCAACGGCACAGCGGCCCGAAACTGCTATTGAAGCGTCAGATCGCTAAGTGCTTGTTTATACGAGAGAATTTGGTGGGCCCTGAAGGATTCGAACCTTCGACCAACGGATTAAGAGTCCGCTGCTCTACCAACTGAGCTAAGGACCCGCTCGATTAAATCGAGTGGTGGGTTGTGCAGGATTCGAACCTGCGACCAACGGATTAAAAGTCCGCTGCTCTACCGACTGAGCTAACAACCCGTCCGCAGAGGGCGGCATTATAGAGGCAGATTCCTGGTCAAGAAGCGCGGCGCTGACAGCAACTGCTGGATCGCATCGCCGGCCGCCGCGAAGCCGAAGCTGGCCGTGACGGTGACACTCGAACCGTAGCCGTGGCAGTTGAGCTTGCCTTGGATTTCGCACTCGCCTTCGGGTCCAATGGGCCTGCGCACGCTCTCGCTCGAGAACACGCAACGAACGCCGATGTTGCCTCTGCGCGCTGCGCTCTCCTGCTGGCGCAAGCGCTGGCGCAGCGCGGCGAGCAGCGGGTCGTGCGTGGCCGCAGCGAGGTCATCGACCTCGACCTGGTGCGCGAGCTGTTTACCGCCGGCCGCGCCAACGCAGACAAAGGCGAGGCGCTCGCCGATTTGTTGGCCGATGGCCCAGGCAGCGAGCGCCTGCTTGGCGCGCATCTGGTCGCAGGCGTCGATGACTGCATCGACGGCGTGCGGCAGCAGTGCCGGCCAGTTGTCGGCGGTGGCGAATTCTTCGACGACATGCACGATACAGCCGGGGTGGATATCGGCCACGCGCGCGGCCAGGGCCTGTGCCTTGGCCTGGCCGAGCGTGGCCCCGAGCGCCTGCACCTGGCGGTTGATGTTGGACTCGGCGATGTGGTCGAAGTCGATCAGCGTCAACTCGGCCACGCCGCTGCGCGCCAGGGCTTCGACGGCCCACGAGCCCACGCCGCCAAGGCCGACCACGGCGACCCGCGCCGCGCGCAGGCGGGCATAGGCTGGGTGGCCATACAGGCGGCGCAGGCCGCCGAAGCGGCGCTCGAGGTCCGGTGCGAAATCCGCTGTCACACCATGCGCTCGATGCGCCAAATCTGGTAGCGCAGCGCCAGCACCGCGCCGCCGACGATCGAGGCCAGCGCGATAAAGCTGCCGATGGCCAGGGTCGAAACCCCCGACAGGCCCTGCCCGACGGTACAGCCCAGCGCGGTGACCCCGCCCACCCCCATCAGCACCGCACCGACGAGATGGTTGGCGGTGTCTTCGGTGTTGGCGAATCCTTCCCAGCGAAAACTGCGACTGACCAGCGACCACAGCGCCGAGCCGACGATGACGCCGGCGGTGCTGGCGATGCCCAGCGTCAGCAGCTTGCTCTTGTCGCTGAAGAAGATCAGCCAGTCGATCGTGTAGGCGATCGGCGCCACGAAGGACAGCGATTCCATGCGCTGCGAGTTGGTGGCGACAAAGGCCTCCTGCAGCGTGTTGGGGTCTTCAGCGACGTAGCCGAGCCGGCCCGACACCCACCACATCGCGGCGACCACCGCGCCGATGCCGGCGCCGCCGAGCAGCACCTCGGCGCTGCGGCCTTCCGCGCGCGCCAGCGCCCACACGATCAGTGCACCGCCGACCAAGGTACCGAGCGCCAGCGCAGCCTGCGCCTTGGCCAGGCCGAAGGCCGCGGCGGCCAGGGTCGGTAAATCCTGCCCGCCAGCCAACTCGACGCCGACACGATCGAGCGTGGCCACGCGCGCCACCGCCGTGATGCCGCGCAGGGTCGCGAACGCAGCGATTCCGAGCACGATGAAGACCACCAGCGACTTGAGATTGCCGCCACCGATGCGCACCAGGGTCTTGCTGCCGCAGCCCGATGCCAGCACCATGCCGAAGCCGAACATCAGCCCACCGACGACGGCCGACAGCCAGGTCAGGCGCGGCGCGGCGTAAATGGTCTTGCCGGCATCGATCCAGCCAGCCGCGACCATCGCATTGAAGCCGAGCATGGCCACGCCGATGGCCAGAACCCACATGCGCATGCGCGACCAATCGCCGATGTTGACGATATCGGCCACCGCGCCCATGGTGCAGAACTGCGTGCGTTGGGCGATGGCGCCGAACAACGCCGACAGGCCGAACGCGGCCCACAGCACCTGCGAGGCCACCGCCCCCATGTCGATATTTTGCATGGGGCGATTTTAGGGCTGGCTTTACTTCAACCCGGCCAGACGCTCTTTGCCGGCATGCGCGGCTTCGGATTGCGGGTGCTTTTTCAGCAAGTCGGCCAGGGTTGCCCGGGCGCCCTTGTTGTCCTTCATCTCGGCCTGGCAGTTAGCCACCGCGAGCAGGGCCTCGGGCACGCGCGCATGGTTCGGCGCGCCGGCCATGAAGGCGCGGAAGCTGACGATCGCGTCCTTGTAGTCGCGCTTGCCGTACAGCGCGTTGCCGGCCCAGAAGCGCACTGAGTCGAGGTAGCCGCTGGCCGGATAGCGGCGGCTGAAGTTGTTGAACGCGCTCACCGCGCCCGCGAAGTCGGCGCTGCGGATGAGGGCAAAAGCCTCGTCGTACTGGCGCTTCTCGTCGGCGTCGGCGAGAAACTCCTTGCCATCGACGGCCACCTTCTGTGGCTCGAGTTTGCGGATGCGGTCATCGACGCCCTGTGCGATATCTTTCTGCCGGCGCTGCAACTCGGCCACGTCGCGCGCGAGTTGTTCGTTGCTGCCGCGCTGGCGCGCCAGGTCGGCACGCAGCGCTTCGAGCTGGTTGTTCAGATCGAGCAGGCTGCCGCGCAAGGGCAGCAATTGCTGCACCTGTTCCAGCAACGCCTTGTTGGCCGCCGCGAGTTCGGCCAGGCGCTTGGCCGTTTGCTCATCGCTGGCGCGCAGCTCGATGATGGCCTTGCGCGCTTCGTTGTCGGGAAAAAGCTGGGCCTGCGCCGACGCTGCAAGCAGCATCAGCAGCGCCGCGGTCGCCCTGCGCGCGATGTTCACTTCACTTGTCCTTCAACTCGGCACGACGGTTTTTGGCCCAGGCCGCCTCGTCGCTGCCCTGCGCCGCCGGGCGTTCCTTGCCGAAGCTCACCGCCTCGAGCTGGCTGTCGGCGACGCCCAGCAGGGTCATCGAACGTTGCACGGCTTCGGCGCGCTTCTGGCCCAGGGCCAGGTTGTACTCGCGGCCGCCGCGCTCGTCGGTATGGCCTTCGATGGTAGCGCGCTGGCTCTTGTGGGCGGCCATGCGCTTGGCGTGGGCCTCGATCAAGGGGCGGAATTCGTCCTTGACGACGAAGCTGTCGAAATCGAAATAGACGATGCGCGCCGCGCCGCTCACGGCGCCCTTGTCAACGTTGACCGTCGTCACCTGCGATTGACCGCCCGGTCCGGTCGCTGCCGCGCCGGCACCACCGGCCGGTGACGGTGTGCGCGATTCGACCGGCACGTCGGTCTTGTCTTCGAGCTTGACCGGCGAGCTGCAAGCGGCAAGGAATGCGGCTGTCGCAAGTGCACTGAGGGCGAGGTGGATGCGCTGCATGGCTTCTTCTCCTGGTAGTGAATCAACGGTTGAATGGACCCCACACCGGTTCGCGCACATCCAGGCCCGACGACAGCAAGCGGGTCTTGATGCGGCCGTCGAGCGTGCTCGTCATCAGCACGTCGCGGCCCTCGGCACGCGAGGCGTAGATGATCAGCTTGCCATTCGGCGCGAAACTGGGGCTTTCGTCATCATGGGTATCGGTCAGGGCCTGAAAGTTCCCGCTGGCCAGGTCCATCGTGTGCAAACGAAACGTAGCGCCGCCCAGGCGCGAGATGTAGGCCAGCAGGCGACCGTCGGGCGAGAGCGCAGGGCTGATGTTGTAGGCGCCGGCAAAGGTCACCCGCTCGGCGTTGCCGCCGGCCGCCGGCATGCGATAGACCTGCGGGCCGCCGCCGCGGTCGCTGACGAAAAACAGCGTGCGGCCATCGGGTGCGAATGTCGCTTCGGTGTCGATGGCGCCGCTTTGCGTCAGGCGCTTCAGCCCAGCGCCATCGCGGCCCATCGAGAACAGTTGCGTGCCACCGTCGCGCGACAGCGAGAGCACGAGCTGGCGGCCGTCGGGCGACCAGGCCGGCGCACTGTTGGTACCGCGGAAATTGGCCAGCGCACGACGCTGGCCGCTGACCACGTCCTGGATCCAGACCACCGCCTTCTGCGACTCGAACGAGACATAGGCCAGCCCGCGTCCGTCGGGCGACCAGACCGGTGAAATGATCGGCTCGACGCTGGTCAGCGCCACCTGGCCGCCCTCGCCGTCGGCATCGGTGATGCGCAGCGTGAAGCGGTTGGCGGCGCGCGTGACGTAGGCGATGCGCGTGGCGAAGACACCCTTGTCGCCGGTCAGGCGCTCGTAGATTGCATCGGCGATGCGGTGGGCGGCCAGGCGCAGGTCGGCGGTCACGACGGCCAGGCTCTGGCCGCCGAGATCCTGGCCCTTGACCACGTCCCACAGTTTGTAGCGCACATCCCAGCGGCCGTCGGCCAGGCGGCTCACCGATCCAGCCGCGAGCGCATCGGCGCCGCGGCCGCGCCATTCGCTCATCGAAGGCCGGGACGTCTCGTCGAGCGTGGCGTTGACATCGAGATTGCGAAACTGCCCGCTGCGCTCGAGGTCGGCACGGACGATGGCGCCGATGGCGGCATGGGGCCCGGCCTTGTCCTCATCGCGAAAACGCGCGATCGCCACCGGCAACTGCGTAGCGCCGACGCCGCTGATCTCGACACGGAACTGGGCCCAGACGGGCAAGGCGCCAAACGCCGCCAGGCTGGCGCACCAACGGCGGCGGGTGGCAAGGGTCGGCGACAGGGGCATCTGGGAAATGGACGCGGCAGCGGTGAAGTCGCGGGCATTGTAGGCAGGCCAGCGCCACCGCCCTGTCGAACGACACCCCGATAATGTGCCCGGCTGTGACGCGAGGGCGCACCGCAGCCGCCCCAACACCCATGCCGACCCCCCCCTTGCAGGACCGCCTGAAGCGCATCGCGCCCTACTTTCGCGCCAGCCGCCTGGGCTTCGTGGTGGCCATCGCCGCAGCGGCGACGGCAGCCGCCACCGAGCCGATGCTGCCGGCGTTGTTGAAAACACTGCTCGACAGGGGCTTCGGCGCCGCCCGCAGCTTCCCGCTGTGGCTGGTGCCGGTGGTCATCATCGGCCTGTACGTGTTGCGCGGGCTGGCCGCCTTTCTGGCCCAGTACGCGCTGGCCTGGGCCGCGAATCGCGGCGTGCTGTCGCTGCGCGACACGATGTTCGCGCGCCTGCTCGATGCCGCGCCGGCCCTGTTCACGCAGCACAGCGCCAGCAGCCTGACCAACACCCTGGTCTATGAAGTCCAGGCCGGGGCGACCTGGCTGGTGCAGGCGCTGCTGGTGATCGTGCGCGACGCGTTGACCATCGTGGCCCTGTTCGGCTACCTGTTGTGGCTGAACTGGAAGCTGACCTTGTTCGTCGCCCTGCTCGCGCCCGCGGTGGCGCTGGTGATGCGCGTGGTGTCGCGGCGCCTGGACCGGCTCACGCGCGCGCACCAGGCTGCCACCGACGAGCTGGCCTACGTGGTCGAAGAGAACGTGCTGGCCTGGCGCATCGTGCGCCTGCACGGTGCGGCGCCGGTGCAGAGCCAGCGTTTCAATACGCACAGCCAGCGGCTGCGCCGCTTGATGGTCAAGTCGGCCGCGGCGGCGGCCACCAGTTCGCCGGTCACGCAATTGATCGCCGCCATCGCCCTGTCATGCGTGGTGGTGATGGCGCTATGGCAGAGCGGTGATGGCGGCGCCAACGGAGCCGCGACGACGGTCGGCGGCTTCGCGGCGTTCATCGCCGCGATGCTGATGCTGGTGGCGCCGCTCAAGCACCTGTCGGACAGCACGGGGCCGCTGACGCGCGGCCTGGCCGCGCTCGAGCGCGGCATCGACCTGGTCGAGCGCAGCCCGCAAGAGCAAGGCGGCGGCTTCGTGCCGAGCGAGCGTGTGCGAGGCGCCATCGAATTGCGCGCCGTGGCTCTTTCCTACCGCAACGACGCCGCCCCCGCCTTGAGCGATCTGAACCTGACGATCGCCGCCGGTGAAACGGTGGCACTGGTCGGGCCTTCGGGCGCGGGCAAGACCTCGCTGGTGAACCTGCTGCCGCGCTTTCTGGAACCCACGCAGGGAGAGCTTTGTCTGGACGGTGTTCCGCTGCGCGAATGGCGCATCGACGCGCTGCGACGCCAATTCGCGCTGGTCAGCCAGGATGTGGTGTTGTTCAACGATACGGTGACGGCCAACGTCGCGCTCGGTCAGGTCGAAGGTACAGCGATCGATCGCGAGCGCGTGCTGGCCGCCCTAAGGAGTGCGCACCTGCTCGAATTTGTCCTCGCGCTGCCGCAGGGCCTGGACACCGTGCTCGGCCACAACGCCAACCAGCTTTCCGGCGGCCAGCGCCAGCGCCTGGCGATCGCCCGCGCGATCTACAAGGATGCGCCGGTGCTGATCCTCGACGAAGCCACTTCCGCGCTGGACAGCGAAAGCGAGCGCGCGGTGCAGGATGCCCTGGAGGTGCTGATGCGCGGCCGCACGACCCTGGTCATCGCGCACCGGCTCTCGACCATCGAACATGCCGACCGCGTGGTGGCGATGGACCAGGGCCGCATCGTCGAGCAGGGCAGCCCGGCCGAGTTGCTGAGCCGAGGCGGGCTGTATGCGCGCCTGCACGCCATGCAATTCCGGAGTTGATGACATGAACCCTCAGCCGATTTCGCGCTGGCCGGCGCCCGAGCTGAAAGACCTGCCCGAAGATTTTCGCGCGCGCATCCTCGATATGCAGGCCAAGGCCGGCTTCGTGCCGAATGTCTTTCTCGCCTTCGCGCACCGGCCCGAGGAAGCGCGAGCCTTCTTCGCCTGGCACGACGCATTGCTGTTGAAGGAGGACAGCGGCCTGAGCAAAGCCGAGCGCGAGATGATCGTCGTCGCCACCTCGGGCGCCAACCATTGCCTGTACTGCGTGGTCGCACATGGCGCGATCCTGCGCGTTCATGCCAGGCAGCGGCAAGTCGCCGATCAGGTGGCGACGAATTATTTGAAGGCCGATATCGGCGAGCGCCAGCGCGCGATGCTGGCCTTCGCGCTGAAGGTCAGCCAGGACTCGGCGAATATCGTCGAAGCCGACTTCGCGGCGCTGCGCGGGTACGGCTTCTCCGACGAAGATATCTGGGATATCGGCGCCATCACCGCGCTGTTCGGTCTGTCGAACCGGATGGCGAATTTGATCTCGCTGCGGCCGAATGACGAGTTCTATTTTCTCGGGCGCTGGCCGCGCGAGAAAACATAGTCAGGGCGTAAAGCCGATCGTCATCGGCGACGGCACGCGGCCGTCGGTATCGCGCGGCAGGATTTCGGTGCGGTCGAGTGCGCGCAGCACGGCATCGTCCCAGTCCTTGTTGCCGCTGCTCTTGACCAGGCGCCGGGCGATGATCGTGCCGTCGGGCGCGGCGCGCACTTCGACTTCGGCGCGCGGGCTGCCGCTCACGGTTTCGGTGAGCACGATATTGGGCTTGACGCGGGCGATGATGCGGCCCGCGTAGCTCGCCGACGGCCCCGCATCGCGCGCCGCGCTGCCGGTTGACGTCGGCCCCCCGGTGGCGCCGGCCTGGCCGGCGATGCGCTTGAGGTTGTCGTCGCGCTGTTTCTCCAGGCGCTCCTGTTCGGCTTTCGCGGCGAGCTTCTTGCGCTGCTCTTCCTGCTGCGCCTGTTTGCGTTGCTTCTCGGCTTCGGCTTCGGCTTCGGCCCTGGCTTCACGCTCGCGCCGCACCTTTTCGACGGCGATCTCGGCGTCGCGCAGGGCCGGCTCATCGACCTTCGGCTCGGGCTTGGCCACCGGTTGCGGCGGCGGCACGGCGGGAACCACGGGCGCCGGCGCGGCGAATTCCGGCACCGCGGCCCACAGCTCGGCGCTTGCGCCCGTCGGTTCGCTGGCGCGCCAGCTCACCCCCAGCGCCAGCGCCAGCAGCAGGCCGCCGTGGACCAGCAGCGCCAACATCGCGCCGCGCCCCAGGCCGGCGGGACGCTGCGGGCGCAAGGGGTCGCGGCCTCGGCCGGCGGCGGCGCGAAGCATCACGAACCCTGCTTCACCGACAGGCCCACGCGCTGCACGCCGGCCTTCTGCAAGCGGTTCATCACCTCCACGACGGCTTCGTATTTCACGTTGCGGTCGGCCGAGATGACCACCGGCGTCTTCGCATCGACGCCCTGCGCTCGCTTCACCCGCTCGGACAATTGCGCCAGCGTCAGCGGCTGCGCATCGGCCTTGCCATCGACCTTCAAACGCAGCTTGCCGTCGGTGCCGACGATCAGCTCGACGACGCTCAGCGGGCGTGCCTTGGAGACCCCCACGCTGGGCAGATCGACCACGCCGGTGGTGATCAGCGGCGCGGTGACCATGAAGATGATCAGCAGCACCAGCATCACATCGATGAACGGGACCATATTGATCTCGTTCATCGTGCGGCGCCGGCGCGCGCCGCCGGGGGCCATCATCTGCGGCATGCTAGTTTTGCGCTGCGTTGCGCTGCAGGATATTGGAGAACTCCTCGATGAAGGTCTCCAGCTGGATCGCGATGCGATCGATGTCGCGCGCGAAGCGGTTGTAGGCGATGACCGCCGGGATCGCCGCGAAGAGGCCGATGGCCGTGGCCACCAGGGCTTCGGCGATGCCCGGCGCCACGGTGGCCAAAGTCACCTGCTGCAGATTGGCCAGGCCGACGAAGGCGTGCATGATGCCCCACACGGTGCCGAACAGGCCCACATAGGGGCTGACCGAACCGACCGAGCCGAGAAAACTCAGGTGGCTCTCGATGACATCCAGCTCGCGCTGAAAGCTCGCCCGCATGGCACGCCGTGCGCCGTCGAGCTGGGCGCCGGCGTCGAGCCTTTTCTCGCGCAGCTTCAGGAACTCGCGCATGCCGCTGGCGAAGATGCGCTCGATCGGCGCCGAACGCTGGGTGGAGGGCTTGCCGCTGGCCGCCTGGTACAGCTCGGAAAGGTTGCGGCCGGACCAGAAATCGCGCTCGAATTCGTCGTTGCGAACGCGCACCTGCTTCAGGCCGAAGACCTTGCCGAAGATCACCGTCCAGCTGATCAGCGACACGACCATCAGGCCGGCCATCACCAGCTGGACCACGAAGCTCGCGTGCAGCACGAGCGAGAAGATCGACATGTCTTGGGTCATTTTTGCAGGGCTGTTGACGCCAGTGCGTCGAGAATCGATTGCGGCAGGCGTTTGGGCCGGAACGATGCGGCCTCGACGCAGGCCAGCGTGATACGGCTCTCGGCCAGCACGCTGGAGCCTCGCAACGCCGCCTGCGCCAAGCTGAGTGTGGCGCGCGCCGCGCCGGCCAGCGTCACCGTGACGGTCAGTTCATCGTCCAGCCGCGCCGGTTCCAGGTAACGAACGGCGCTGTCGGTCACGACGAATATCAGGCCCCGCTCGTTGCGCATCTGCTGCTGGCCGAAACCGAGCGCACGCAGCCACTCAGTGCGCGCGCGCTCAAAGAACTTCAGGTAGTTGGCGTAGAACACCACGCCGCCGGCGTCGGTATCTTCCCAGTAGATGCGCACAGGGTGCGAGAAGGAGCGTGCTGCGGTCGTCATCCTGCGCGGCATTATGTCGCCGCGCGCACCGGCTACGGTAGCGCAGCCGCGACGCGCTTGTACACCGGCCCCCACAGCGGGTGGCCAGCCTCGGCGCGCGACAGCGCGAACGCGGCGTCGGCCGCACGCGCAGCGCGAAAGGCCTCGGCGCAAGCTTCGATGCGCCGGCTGGTGCAATAAACGAAGGCCAGGTGCTTGTGCGCGCTGGCGCGGTCCTTGGCGCTGACCAGGCCGGTCGTGAGCGCCTGGTTCAGTTCGCGCTCGGCATCGGGGTACTGGCCGTCGTCGTAGGCGCGCAGGCCGGCCAGCAAGGCCCGCTCGGCTGGGCGCTGCAGCACTTCCGACAGGCCGCCCTCGGGCGCGACGGCGCAGGCGCCGAGCAGCGCGCACAGCGCCACGGTGGCGGTACAACCCAACCGGAACAGGGTCATGCGGCTCACGATCCGAAGCGGTAGCGCAGCGTCACCGGCTTGTCGCCAGCCACCGTCACCGTCGTGGTGAAGGGCGGGAAATCGTCGTTGCGCACGACGATCTGGTGCTTGCCGGCCGGCAATGTCAGGCGCGACAACGGCGGCGTGGCGCCGGCCGCAACGCCATCGACTTCGACCTGGCCCCAGGGGCTGACAGCGAGCTGCACGATGCCCTGCGTCACCACCGGCGCCGCGGCAACGACCGGTGCTGCGGCGGCGGCGACTTCACGCGCCAGGCGGCGCTCGCGCACCCGGGTGGCTTCGGACGCATCGGCCTTGGCGACTTTGAGCGGCAGCGCAGCGCTGGCAGGCCTCGCCGTCGCGTCTGCGCTGGTTGACAAGGACACAGGCGCCACGCTCGGCGCCGCAAGCGCCGGCTGGGCGACCGGCGTAGCGGGCGCCACGTTGGCCGTCGATGGTGCCGCATGACGCACCTCGGCCGGCGGCTGCGCGTTATTGTTGCCGGTACCGACGACCCAGAACGCCGCCGACGCCGCGAGCCCCAGGCCGGCGAATGCGGTCCAGGCTCCGTTCGTTCGGCCCAGCGGCGCGGCCGCCTGCTGGCTGGCTTCGTCTTCGAGCCAGTTGCGCAGCGCGCGCGCCAGCTGGCGCGCCGAGCGGTAGCGCTGCGCCGGGTTGCGCGCCATCGCACGGGCCACGATGTCCGACAGCGCAGCATTGACGTTGCGGTTGACGCTGTGCGCCGGCGGCACCCTGGCTTCGAGCACAGCGTGGCGGATGCTGTCGAGCGAGCGGCCTTCAAAAGCCCGCCGCCCGGTCAGCAATTCATAGAGCACGACGCCCACGCCATACACGTCGCAACGCAGGTCGAGGTTTTCGCCACGCAACTGCTCGGGCGCAACGTAGTACGGCGAGCCGAGTTCGGCCGGCGGCACGCTGGCACCGGCGGGGCTATCGACGTCGTGGCCGGCCACGACGTCGGGCTGGCCCTGCTGCTGCGCCACGCGGGCGATGCCGAAATCGAGCAGCTTGGGCTGGGTGCGGCCGATCATGTAGATGTTGGCCGGCTTGATATCGCAATGGATCACGCCGTGGCCATGCGCGTAGGCCAGCGCGTCGGCAATGCGTTTGGCGATGCGCGCGGCCTGCACCGGCTCGGGCCGCCAGCCATCGGCCAGCAGATCGCGCAGGTCGCGTCCTTGCAGGCGCTCCATGGCGATATAGACGCCCTGCTCGGCCAGTCCGGCGTCATAGACCGTGACGATGTGCGGGTGGTTCAGGCCGGCCGCCGCGCGGGCTTCGGCCAGCAGTTGCGATTCGAGCGCCTCGCGCTGCGCCGCGGCGGCATCGACGTGCAGGGTCTTGACGGCGATCGGCCGCGACAGCAGCGGGTCGAGCGCGGCATACACCGTGCCCAGGCCCCCGGCGCCGAGCTGGTACTTCAGGGTATAGCGGCCGATGTGGCCGATCGTCGGCAGCGCGTGCAGCGACCGATCATCGACCGGCAGGGCGCCGGGCAGGGCTTCGGGATCGTCGGTATCGGGCAGTTCTTCGACGACCGTGGCGGCAAAGCTGCCGTCGTTGTCGGCGGCGGCGGCGCGCGGGCGATTGGAGGTCATGGCGGTCATGACGGTGCGAGCTTATCGGCGAGCCGCATTCGCAGCCCAGGCAAAGTGCCGCGATTTCGTGTCGGCGGTCGCAGGACTAACGCTTTGTCACCAGATCGCCGCCCCGTCGTCGAATAGCTCACAGCGCCCGGGCCGCGCGCATGGCCTGCACTTCGGCCGGCCGCAACTCGCCCGCCGCCTTGTCGAGCACGCCGTTGACGTATTTGTGGCCGTCGGTACCACCGAAGGCCTTGGCCAGTTCGACGGCCTCGTTGATCGCCACCTTGTACGGAATGTCGAGGCAGTGCTTCAACTCATAGACACCGATCAGCAGCACGCCATGCTCCACCGGCGACAGTGCGGCGGTCTGGCGATCGACGTGGCGTGCCAGCGCGGCATCGAGCCCGGCCGCTTCGGCGATGCAACCCTGCAGCAGGGCGTCGAAATGCACGCTGTCGCATTTGTCGAAGCCGTCGTGCTCGCGGATGTGGGCGTCGATGCTGGCCACGTCGCCGCCCGACAGCAGCCATTCGTACAGCCCTTGCAGCGCCAACTCGCGCGAGCGGCGGCGCTGGGATTTGGCCGGCGTGCGCCGGGCCGGCTTTTTTGTCGCTGTGGTGATCACAGCAGGTCTTCCATCAGGTTGGCCATCTCGACCGCCACGCGCGCCGCGTCACGGCCCTTGTCGTCCACGCGAGCCCAGGCCTGGGCCTCGTTCTCGACCGTGAGGATGGCGTTGGCGATCGGCAGCTGGTGGTCGAGCGCCACGCGCGCGACGCCGGCGCCGCTTTCGTTGGCCACCAGCTCGAAGTGGTAGGTTTCGCCGCGGATGACGCAGCCCAGCGCAATCAAGGCCTCGTACTCTTCGCTCTCGGCCAGCGCCTTCAGCACCACCGGGATCTCCAGCGCACCGGGCACGCTGATCTGCTTGATGTGCTTGGCCGCGACGCCGAGCGCGGCCAGCTCGGCCAGGCAGGCTGCTTCGAGCTGCCTGGTGAGGGTGTCGTTGAAGCGCGCGCGCACGATGGCGATGCGCAGGCCGTCGCCGTCCAGGGCTACGTCGGCGCTGTTGTCGGCTCCTTGCATCGGGGTCAATCGTTCCGAGATGCGGCGACGAAGCCGGTGACTTCGAGGCCGTAGCCGGTCATGCTGGGCATGCGACGCGGGTTGCCGAGCAGCTTCATGCGGCGCACGCCGAGGTGGCGCAGGATCTGGGCGCCGACACCATAGATGCGCAGATCCACCTGCAAAGCTGCCGGCGGCGCGGCCTGCCGTGTGGCCGGCAGCACGCAGCCGAGCAGGGCCGCCGCGTCGTTGCCGGCATTGAGCAGCAGCGCCGCGCCACGGCCACCCTGCTGCAATGCCGCCAGCGCCGCGGGCAGCGGCCAGGAATGCGCAACGTCGCCGGTGTCGAGCAGGTCCATCACCGACAGCGGCTCGTGCACCCGCACGAGCACTTCGTCAGCGGCCGACCAGTGGCCAACGGTCAGCGCCAGATGCAGGCCGCCACAGCTGCGGTCGCGAAAGACCGTGCCGTGGAACAGGCCCTGCGCGGTGCGAATCTCGCGTCCACCGAGGGCCTCGATCAGCGACTCGTTGTGGCTGCGGTGCTGGATCAGCGCGGCGATCGTGCCGATCTTCAGGCCATGCGCGCTGGCGAAGACTTCGAGCTCGGGCAGGCGCGCCATCGTGCCGTCGTCGTTCATGATTTCGCAGATCACCGCCGCCGGCGTCAAACCGGCCATGCCGGCCAGGTCGCAGCCGGCTTCGGTATGGCCGGCGCGCATCAGCACGCCGCCGTCCTGCGCCTGCAAGGGAAAGATATGGCCGGGCTGCACCAGATCGCCCGGGCCGGCGTCGCGCGCCACCGCGGCCTGCACCGTGCGCGAGCGGTCGGCGGCGGAGATGCCGGTGGAGACGCCGGCGGCGGCTTCGATCGAGACCGTGAACGCGGTGCCATGCCGCGTGCCGTTGCGGCGGGCCATTGGCGGCAGTTGCAGGCGCTCGCAACGCTCGCGCGTGAGCGTCAGGCAGATCAGGCCACGGCCATGCTTGGCCATGAAGTTGATGGCCGCAGGCGAGACATGGTCGGCCGCCAGCACCAGATCGCCTTCGTTTTCGCGATCTTCTTCATCGACCAGCACGACCATGCGGCCGGCGGCGAGCTCGGCAACCAGTTCGGGAACGGGGGAAATCGGCATCGGGGAATTGTAGGTGGCCGCCATCGCGCCACAGCGCACGCACGCCGGATTCAGAAGTTCGCGCGCCCCGGGGGCCGCAGGCGCAAGCGCAGGTCGGGCCCGATTCGCTCGACATCGACAAACTCGAAATCCAGGCTCTCGGCCAACGAAGCCAATGGCCCGATTGCCGCGATGCCGCGCCCCGCGCCGAGCAAGCGTGGCGCGATATACAGCAGCAACTCATCGACCAGGCCTTCGCGCAGCAGCGAGCCGTTGAGTTTTTCGCCGGCCTCGATATGCAGCTCGTTGACTTCGCGCCGCGCCAGATCGACGAGCATCGCCGCCAGATCGGTCTTGCGGTGCGCATTGGCGGGCAGGCGTGCGACTTCGACATGCGGCGCCGCGAAGGCCGCGATGCGCGCGGCGTCGTCGCTCGCGGTATAGATCATGGCCCTGCCCGGCGGCTGCAAGACGCGCGCGGCGGCGGCGATCTCGAGCCTGGAGTCAACGATCACGCGCAGCGGCTGCTGCTCGGTCGGCACCAGGCGCACATCGAGGCGCGGATCGTCCTCGCGCACGGTGCCGATCCCCGTGAGCACCGCGCTCGCGCGCTTGCGCCAGGCATGGCCATCGGCGCGAGCAGCGTCGCCGGTGATCCACTGGCTGGCGCCGTTGTCGAGCGCGGTACGGCCATCCAGCGACGCCGCAATCTTCATCCGCACCCAGGGCCGGCCGCGGATCATGCGCGAGAAAAAGCCGATATTCAGCTCGCGCGAGGCCGCGCCCCATTCACCGCCGACGACTTCAACCTCGATGCCCACCGCGCGCAAGCGCGCGATGCCGCGGCCGGCGACCAAGGGGTTCGGGTCAACGATCGCCACCACCACCTTGGCGATGCCGGCCTCGATCAGGGCATCGCAGCAGGGCGGCGTGCGGCCGTGATGCGAGCAGGGCTCGAGCGTGACGTAGGCGGTGGCGCCGCGGACGTCGTGGCCGGCATCGCGGGCGGCGCGCAGGGCCATTATTTCGGCGTGGAGGCGGCCGGCTTGTTGGGTCTGGCCGGTGGCGATCAACTCGCCGTTTTCGCGAGTGATGACGCACCCGACGCGCGGGTTGGGGTCGCAGACGCCGACCACTTGGCCGGCGAGCGCGCGGCAGGCGGCCAGGGAACTCGATCGGTCGCCAGTGGGCGTGGCAGTCACGTCAGGGCGTAGGCTCCGGGCACTCGGTGGTCCGGGCGAGATTCAATGCGCGGCAATCCTGGTGCACCACGCCGACCGACACGCCGGGCACCGTCATCGCGGCAGGGCAAGCCGTCGTGGAGCCCGTGATGCTGCCCGCGGTGGTGTCGGTGCTGCTGACGACCTTGTAGTTCTGCTCGTCCATCGACAGGCCGACGCCGACATAGGGCTGGACATTGCGCTCGTTGGCGGTGATAGTAGTTTGCGTGTACTGGTAGCGGCAAACCAATAGATCGCTCGCCGGCGACGCAAAGCCCAGGCGCACGGTCCCACCCCAAGTGAACGGCGTTTCCAGCGGCACGACGCAAACGTAGTACTTGAAGCCGTTGTCGGCTGTTATCAGCGTGCCGTCGCTCTGGTCGGTGGCGTCGGAAAACAGGCAGCGGATATTCTGCGTGGGATGTGCCGTGTTGCGGACGATGGCGGCGTGATAGATGCCGGTCGGAAAAGCCACGGACGCGTTCGCGCGACCAATATAGCCGGCCACGATATAGCCAGCGACGTCGATGCAGCTGCCGTAGGTGCCGGCAATCGCATCGTTGATCTCTGCGATCGTCGCCGTCGTGCCAGCCGTCACCGGGTCGCAGATCTTTACGACACCGGCGTCGATGTTGCTGTAAACGATGACGTAGTCGGGACTGAACTGCGTCGAGCTCCGCCCCCCGCCCAAATCGAGCGCTGGAATCGGAATATTGATGTTGCGATTCTTCGGCCGCTTGAGGACCGTATTCAAGGGCAAGGGGTTGGCCAGGAACCCCGGATCCTTCGGGTCATTGCGCGAGACCACGGTGACGAGGCTGACGCTTTGCGCAGCGCCCGCCCGATCGGTCCATGTGACCAGCACCCGCAGCGTACGCGCTGCGTCGGTCACGACACCCCCGGCAGTCACCGCGACGTTGTAAGTCGTGTTGGTCGTCACCGTGGCGGGCGCAGCGACATCGGCAGCGAGGTTGGCCCAGTCGATGGCCCCGGCCGCCACGAGGCTGGTGTATGAGCGCGCCTGCTCGATACGCTCCTCGGCAATACGCGTCGCCTCGCTGCGCTGCTTGGCGACGTCGGCATTGCGCGACAGGCCCAGTTGCATGCCCGACAGCGCCAACATGCCGACAGACATCACCAGCAGCGAGATCATCGCCTCGATGAGGGAGAAGCCTCGCTGCGCCCGCGACCCCCGAACCTGCAATGTTGTCTTCATGGTTCGTGCTTCCTCAATTCAAGGTGTGAAGTCGCGCCAGCTGCCCGGCACACGAACCAAGGGGCCGGGCCGCCAGTTCTGGCCACCCAGGGCGTTCGAGTCGTAGGCGATCGTGCCATTGCCGTTGCTGGTTTGATCGGCACAGGCGATCACGGCGCCATTGATGGTCGAGTTGCCTGAACCCAGGTCGTTGAGAACGACTCTGTTCGAGAACACCAGGCCATACACAGTGGCGGCGCCGTTGATGTTGATCTCACCTGCGGAGACGAGATTGACACCATTACCGGCGCCCGGCGCTCCTATCGTGCCATTGCCTTGGTAGCTGAATCCGCTTGGGAAATAAAAGCTCTTCCAGCCCTCATCCAGCGCAGCCGTTATGGCACTGGTGCAATTGGCGGGACAGGTAATGGTCCTGACCTGTGGCGACGCGGCGTACTCGGCCAAGGTGACGCCGAAGTAAGTCCTGAACATCGACGAGGCCGAGCATGTGAGGTCGGCGCTGGCCAGCGCGTTCAACGAAGCATCTGCGGCAATCATCGCGTTCTGGAGCGGCTGTCCAGGTATCGTCTGGTAGGTCGTGCCCGGGTCGCGGGTGATCGTCGTACCGGCATTGACCAGGTAGCCGTTGGACGCCACTTCGGTGTTGGCGATATGGTAAGAGCCGCCGACGTTGCAAGACATGCCACAGGTCAGTGCCGCCGACGGCGCCGCGCGCAGCAGCGGCCGCAGCTTCAGGACAACGCTCACCTGGGCCCAGGCATCGGATGCCGCCGTCGTGGCCACCGTCGTTGTCGCGGGCTTGCAAGCGCCTGCCTGCGCCGTGCATCCGGTGGCCGTCACACGCACGGATGTCGGATCCGCCGTATTGGCGAACGCGACTGTGAAGCTGGGCAGCACCGCGGGCACCACGGCGCTGAGGTCGGCGACCGCTTCGGCGCCGACGCCAGCAACATCCGGACAACTACAGGTCAGTCCGGCACCGTTGAGCTTGCACCCAGGGAACGTATTCGTCGGCGCCGACGCAGCAGCATTGCCCGCCCTCAGGACGTACTTGTTGCGAAACGTCGATGTCGTCGTGGCCCCGAAATCACAGTCCGTAGTGATCTTGCTGTCGGTGTTGAGCATCCCGATCGCCCACTCGATGCCAGCCTCGGCGGTCTCGAATGCGATCGTCGAGCGCAACTGGTTGGCCGATGTCTTTTGCTCGAAGATCAGTCCGCGGTTGAGATAGAAGACGATGATCGAAGAGCCGAACAACAGCAGCATCGTCACGACGAGCGCGGCGGCACCACGCTGCACGGTGGCCGGCCGGCGTAGGAAGTTGCGCTTGTCCATGGTGTAGAAACTCCGCGGCATCAGGCAGGGCAGACACCCGTCTGTTCATCGTTGCGAACGCGCACGCTGGTCGTCAGCGTGCGCTTTACAGTCGTATCGGTCGCCGAATTGCCGGTGAGCGTCAGTTGGTACCGCCGCACGGTGACCTCGGGGCAGCGGGCACCCGCAGCGATATTGCGCACGGCGCAGGCGCCTGCCGTGACGTCGGCATCGCTGCAGCATGCGACTGCGCAGGAATCGCGGGCATCGACCGGCGTTTCGCTCGGCACGAGCGTCAGCGCAGTGACGTTGACGGTGCCCGGATCCGTCAGATCCTGCCACGCATTGCCGATTTTCATCTGTATGCGGTTGCCGTTGCGGCGAATGCCGCCGAATTCATTGGCGTCGATCGCTCCGTTCTCGACCGTATCGCGTGAGTAGGCGTACTCGATCGTCGATGTGCCGGCGTCGCCTGTCACCGTGCTGTAGGGATTGGGCGTGGCCGTCGTTGCAGGCGCTGTGACGATCGTGCCGGCAATCGCGTTGCCCCAGTGGCCTGCGCGCCGCAGGTCGCGCGCAATCATGTCGGCCGCAGCGCGCAAGTCCTGGTTGATCCGCGCCTCCTGGAGCAGACGGCGGCTATTGCCAAGGTGGCTGACGAACAGCGTCACTGCGCCGGCCACCAGGAACAGACCCAATGCGATGCCGACCATCAGTTCAACGATCGACAAACCCCGTTGTGAGTGAACCCGTCCAGGCCTGCGCGCAAATGTCATCAGCATCGCGGATACCCCAAAAGATATGTAGCGGCAGGACTGCACAGGGTGACCCGCCCCGTCACGTTCACGCCAACCTTCATCGTGGCTGCCGTGTGGATGCTTGCCAGAGTGATCTGGCCGTTTGCAGCCGTGGCTGTACCGCGCAGCGCTTCATAGTCGATCACCACCCCGTCTGTGGCCGTGATGCCAGCGGGAAACACGACCGTCTTGACCACGGCCCCCAAACCGGAATTTTTCACAATCCTGTATTGCGTGCCTGCGGCTTCCGTGCGCAGGCGGACATCGATACGGTCATCCACCGCCTGCGTGCGCGCAAACTGCAAATCGATGCTGAGATCGGTGGCAACCCCCTCCAGCCGCCGCCGTGCAAACTGGTCTGTGAACGAAGGCGCCGCCAGTGCGGCAACGATCGCGAGCAGAACCATGACCACCAGCAGTTCGATGAGCGTAAAGGCGCGCTGACGTCGCATGGTCATTTGCTCCAGCAAGCCAACGGGGTCTGCGCCGCCGAGCCATTGGTGACGGTGACCGTCAGCACGTTGCAGGGAGCCCCCGCGGCCGTATCGGCGTTCTGGCTCGAGCCGACAATTGCCGTCGCGGTCAACGTATAGCCGGTTGGCGTCACCGCCGCGAGTGCATAGGTGTAGCGAGCACCGGCCGGGGCGGCAATGGCCAAGCCGCTTGTGGCCACATTACAGTCGCCGGCATTCGCTGTCGGAATCGCCGTTGCGTACTGCGGGCAGGTTGCACGCCAACGCTCCTGCGCCTGCTGAATCTGCGCCGTGGCAGCGACCGCCTCGGAGCGCCGCGATTTGCGAATCTGGCCCTGGAAGGCCGGCAAGGCGACCATCGCAATCACTGCGACGATGACCACCACAATCATCAACTCGATCAGGGTGAAGCCCCAGTCGTTGGGGCGCGGCAAGGAACGGGGTGGGCGCCGGCTGCTGATCACGCCGTGATTATTTAACGCCAGCCCCAGCGGCACCGCCACTCGAGGCGCCGGCTATCGCATCGCCCACGCCGCCTGTCAGGCTGGCGATTGCGGACTCCGGCCGTACCGCGTGTTCAGCACGGCCTGACGCCGGCAATGGCCCCACCCGATGAGCAGGAGCGCACCCGCCCCATGATGTTGACAATGTGATGGATGGCCCGCCCGTCGGCTCCGGCGACGCGCACCGTTGCAGCAGGCGTGACGGTGCCATTGCCCGGGTCGAAACGCATCGATGCGACATTGGCATAGACCGAAGCCCCTCGACTGGACGAATAGAGCGTCGCCTTCAGGGCCGTGGCTCCGTTCAGGCACCAGGGGGTGCCATTGCCGTCGCACGTGCAATCAGCGGCGGCCCCGGTGTGGATCACCGCACAGGTGCCCGCGGCGGCGCCATGAAAACTGATGCGCACGCCCTCGTTGCGTGCAATCGCTTCGGTGCGCGCGTGATGCAGGTCGACCCCGAGTTCCGCCGCCGTGCCGTCGCGATGGCGCGACTTCAGCAGACCATCCAAAGACGGCGCCGCCGTCCCCGCCAGGATGCCGACGATCGCCAGCGTCACGCAGCCCTCGATCAAGCTCAAACCGCGCTGGGCGGTAGGGAAGCTCCTGGTTTGCATGTCGATCTCCTCGGGTGGATGGAGATGACTTTAGACAGCGCGCGATCGAATGACTTCCCCCTTAAGGGGGGCACACCCATTGGTGGGAGTCGCACGGCTTTGGTGCGGCGAATTCAGATGTCGCGGATCAACTGCCGGAATTCATCGACATCTTCAAAGCTGCGATAGACCGAGGCGAAGCGCACGTAGGCGACCTTGTCGATGCGCTTCAACTCGCGCATCACCAATTCGCCCAGGCGCGTGGAGGCCACCTCGCGCGCGCCGCTGGTGAGCAGCTTGTCTTCGATGCGCTCGAGCGCGGCATCGAGCTGCTCCACGCTCACCGGGCGCTTGCGCAGCGCGAGCAGCATCGAAGCGCGGATCTTGGCGCGGTCGAACTCGGCACGGCCGCCGTCCTTCTTCACCACCGTGGGCAAAGCGATTTCGGGGCGTTCGTAGGTGGTGAAGCGCTTGTCGCATTTCAGGCAGCGGCGGCGGCGCCGGATGACGTCGCCTTCATCGGACTCCCGGGTCTCGACGACCTGGGTTTCTTCGTGGCTGCAAAAAGGGCAGCGCATCGCCTACCGGTACACCGGGAACTCGCGCGTCAGTGCGGCGACCTTGGCGCGCACGGCGGCCAGGTTGGCCTCGTCGTGCGGCTTGTCGAGCACATCGGCGATCAGGTGCGCCGTCTGCCGCGCTTCGCCTTCCATGAAGCCGCGCGTGGTGAAGGCCGGTGAACCCAGGCGGATGCCGCTGGTGATCATCGGCTTTTGCGGGTCGTTCGGGATGCCGTTCTTGTTGCAGGTCATGTGCGCTTGGCCGAGCACCGCTTCGGCCTCCTTGCCGGTCAGGCCCTTGGGCCGCAAATCGACCAGCATCACATGGCTTTCGGTGCGGCCGCTGACGATGCGCAGGCCGCGCTCGGTGAGCGTCTCGGCCAGCACGCGGGCATTGGTCAGCACCTGCTGCTGATAGGCCTTGAAGGCCGGCTCCAGCGCTTCCTTGAAGGCCACCGCCTTGCCGGCAATCACGTGCATCAGCGGGCCGCCCTGGATGCCGGGGAAGATCGCGCTGTTGATCTTCTTGGCGATGGCCTCGTCGTTCATCACCACGATGCCGCCGCGCGGACCGCGCAGGCTCTTGTGCGTGGTCGAGGTGACCACATCGGCGTGCGGTACCGGGTTCGGATAGACCCCGGCCGCGATCAAGCCGGCGTAATGCGCCATATCGACCATGAAGATCGCACCGACCGCCTTGGCCACCTTGGCGAAGCGCTCGAAATCAATGCGCAGGCTGTAGGCCGAAGCGCCGGCGATGATCAGCTTGGGCTTGGCTTCGTGGGCCTGGCGCTCCATCGCGTCGTAGTCGATGGCTTCATTCGCATCCAGCCCGTAGCTCACCACCTTGAACCATTTGCCGCTCATGTTCAGCGCCATGCCGTGCGTGAGGTGGCCGCCTTCGGCCAGGCTCATGCCCATGATCGTGTCGCCGGGCTGCAGCAGGCCGAAGAAGACCGCCTGGTTGGCTTGCGAGCCGGAGTTGGCCTGCACATTGGCGAAGTTGGCGCCGAAAAGTCGTTTCAGGCGGTCGATGGCCAATTGCTCGACCACATCGACGTTCTCGCAGCCGCCGTAATAGCGCTTGCCGGGATAGCCCTCGGCGTATTTGTTGGTCAGCTGCGAGCCCTGCGCGGCCATCACCGCGGGCGAGGTGTAGTTCTCGCTGGCGATCAGCTCGATATGCTCTTCCTGGCGCCGGTTTTCGGCCTGGATCGCGGCCCAGATGTCGGGATCGATTTGGGCAAGGGTGTGCTGGGTACGGTCGAACATGGTGCTGGCAGTCCTCTTCAGGGTGAAGGGCCATCGCGGTGACCCGGCGCAGCGGGTCGAACGGAGGGCTGCCCAGGCGAACGGCTGACACGGCTCGCACATTTCGCTCATGCGCCGCAAGCCGCCCGCGCTTCCCGGTGGTAGGCCACCTCGGGCGGCGAGCGCCGCCCTATCGCCAGTTGCGCAGGCCTGCAGTGTAGCGGTTGCGGCCTCGAAGCTCCCCGCGGGGATGACGCCAGGGCGTCAGGGGAGACCGTCAGTGCGGGCGCAGCAGGGCCAGTTGCTCGCTGGCGGCGGCTGGCGCTGGCCGTTCGGCCGGCGTGGAAGCGGCCGCCGGAGTCTCGCCAGGCAGCGTCACGGCCCGCGCCGGCAGCACAACGCCCGACTGCGGCACGGTGACTGCCACGTTCTTCCCGGCGGCCACGTGGCGCAGATGGGCTTGTTCGCTCAGCACCTTGCTGGCGTAGCCGCCGTCGTCGGGCAGGTTGGCCGCGCCGACGTAATAACGCAAACCCTCTTCCAGGCTGCCGGCGCGGGCAATGCACTCCTTCAGCACCTGCACCCCCACGCGCAAGTTGGTCAGCGGGTCGAAGGCGGCGTGGCTGCCGCCGAAGGCCACGTACTTCTCGTCGTGGATGCGCGTCATCACCTGCATCAGGCCCTGCGCGCCCACCGCGCTTTGGGCAAAGGGGTTGAAGCTGGATTCGACCGCCATGATGGCCAGGATCAGGGTCGGGTCGAGTCGAGCCCGCTGCCCCACGGCCCAGGCCTCCTGCACCAAACGACTGACGGGTTCCGGCGCCACCTTGTAGCGACGGGCAAGCCACTGCGCCACGGCCGCTTGCTGGCGATTGAGTTCGCGCGGGTCGGTGGCCGTGGCACGGTTCACGGCATCGGGCTCGGCCATCGCCGGCAGCAGATTGCCATCGAGTTCGGCGCGGGCCTCATGGCGCTCCTGCAACCACCCCAGGGCATATTTTTCCGCGCCTTGGCGAATGTCGGGCCGGCCCGCAACGAATACCAAGCCGGTCAGGACGACCAGGCCGAGGAAGGCCAGGCCATTGTGGCTGACCTCGAGCAGGCCGTTGGCGACATCGCGCACGAACACGCCACACGCGGCGCGGGTCGAGCGAAGCCATCGAAGTGCTGTCACGTCATTTCCCTTCGTACTGCCTGCCCGCGACGCAACGCGCTGTAGGCGGCAGGGATAATCGTTTGCGAAGCTACCCAGGCCCTGGCTTGCAAACCGCTGCGCCTTGTGTAGTAAGGCGCCAAAAATACTGGTAAACCCTGTGAAAATCAGAAAGTCAGCGAATTCTAGGAAGCCTCGTAATAACCGGTCAAGTATTTTGTTTCTACAAACAAGCTGCGAAAACGTATATGAAATACCGTGATCTGCGTGATTTCTTGCGTCAGATGGAGGCTATCGGTGAACTGCGGCGCGTTGCGGAGCCTGTATCGGCGCGGCTCGAAATGACAGCACTCGCTGACCGCGTACTGCGCGCAGGCGGCCCGGCAGTGCTGGTTGAACATCCAGTGGGTTACAAAATTCCGGCACTGATCAACCTGTTCGGCACCCCGAAGCGGGTGGCCTTCGGCATGGGCGCTGAAAGCCTGGACGGTTTGCGCGACGTGGGCCGTGTACTCGCCAGCCTGAAGGAACCGGAACCGCCGCGCGGCCTGAAGGACGCCGGCCGTCTGCTGCAAATGGTCAAGGCGCTGTGGGACATGAAGCCTTCGCCGGTTCGAAGCGCGCCATGCCAGGAAGTAGTGCTGGCGGACCAGGATGTGGACCTGACCCGGTTGCCGGTGCAAACCTGCTGGCCGGACGACGCCGGCCCGCTGATCACCTGGGGCCTGACCATCACCCGCGGTCCGCAGAGCGGGCCTTCGCCGCGGCTGCGCCAGAACCTGGGCATCTACCGCCAGCAGGTGATTGGCCGCCGCGAGCTGATCATGCGCTGGCTGGCCCACCGCGGCGGCGCGCTCGACTTCCGCGACTTCGCGCGCGCCAAGCCCGGTCAGCCCTTTCCGCTCGTTGTCGCACTGGGCGCCGACCCGGCCACGATCCTGGGCGCGGTGACGCCCGTACCCGATACGCTGTCGGAATACCAGTTCGCCGGCTTGCTGCGCGGCAGCCGCACCGAGGTCGTCGATACCCGTGTCGGCGATGGCGCGCTGAAGCTCCAGGCGCCGGCCAACGCCGAGTTCGTGCTCGAGGGCCACATACCGAACGCAGCGCCCGGCTTCTGCGGTGAAAGCGAACACGGCGTGCGAATGGCCGAGCGCGGCGGCTACCTGCATGCTCTGGAGGGCCCCTTCGGCGACCACACCGGCTACTACAACGAGCAGGACTGGTTCCCGGTCTTTCGCATCGACCGCATCACGCACCGCCACGACCCGATCTACCACTCGACCTATACCGGCAAGCCGCCCGACGAGCCGGCGATTCTGGGCGTGGCATTGAACGAAGTGTTCGTGCCGATCCTGCAGAAGCAGTTTCCCGAAATCACTGACTTCTACCTGCCGCCCGAGGGTTGCAGCTACCGCATGGCCGTGATCTCGATCAAGAAGGCCTACCCGGGCCACGCCAAGCGCGTGATGTTCGGCCTGTGGAGCTTCCTGCGCCAGTTCATGTACACCAAATTTATCGTCGTCACCGACGACGACGTGAACATCCGCGACTGGAAGGAGGTGGTCTGGGCTCTGACCACGCGGGTCGATCCGGTGCGCGACACCACGCTGGTCGAAAACACACCCATCGATTACCTCGACTTCGCCTCGCCGGTGAGCGGTCTGGGCGGCAAGATGGGCCTGGACGCCACGAACAAGTGGCCCGGCGAGACAAGCCGCGAATGGGGCCGCACGATCGGCATGCCGGCCGAGGTGACGCAAAAGGTATCGGCGCTGTTCGACGCCATCATGTCGCCGCGGCGTTGACGAAAGGCAGCGCCGAATGTCAATCGCAATGACCGGCGCTGCGGCGATTGCCGCGATTGTCTTGCCCGCTGCCCGGCCGCTGCCTTATCGTGGCTTCGCCTGCCCAGGCAGGCGCAACCAGTGGTGCAGTCACTGCGCCCAAGGAGCCCGGGACTCAGTTACTCCCGAGCCCCGAAAGGTGGCGTCAGCCACCCGCCCCTCCCGCCTCGGCGTGGAGGGGTTTCGCTTTTTCAGGCGCCGAGCCACCAGCCGATTTTTTCGCGCACCGCGGCGCGCACCAGCAAGAAGCCTTCCGACGACGGAATCCAGCGCAGCACGGGCCGCTCGACGCGCGTCGCCAGGCCCATCGGGGCGGGCACGATCTCCCACTTCGCGCCGATCTGTTCACAGGCGGCCTGAAAAGCGCGCAGCGCCCGCGGCATGTGCCAGCCGTGCGTGACCAGCACCACCTGCTCGATTTTGTTCTCGCGCAGCAGCGTCGCCGCGTAGCGCGCATTTTCGCGCGTGTCGCGCGAGCGCGCCTCGGTCCAACGCAGCGGTCGGCCGAACTCGCGCGCGGCAATCTCGGCCGCCACATCGGCCTCCGAGGCGCCGACCTCGGCCGCGTGGCCCAGGCCGCCACTGAACATCAACGGCGCATGGGTCTGGCGCCCAAGCCAAACGCCGTAGCGCAGGCGCTCCAACGCCAGCGGGCTCAGGCTGGCGACACCGTACTCCGGCGCATTCGACTCGCGACCGCCGCCGAGCACCACGATGGCCACCGTTGGCCGGGCCACGATGGTCTTCCTGAGCGCTGAGATTCGATCGGCCGACAGCGCCGGTGGCGGCGATAACAGCCAGCGTTGCAGCCACTCGCCCACCGAACTGCAGGCGCTGAGCCAGATGCCGCTGCTGGCCATCAAGACCAGCAGCCAGCCCCAGCCACGCCGCCACAGCAACATGCGAGCACCGACCAGCGCCAACAACAGCAGCGGCACGGGCGGCAGCAACAGGCTGCTGAGCACCGGCTTCCAGGACTCGATGCCCAAGGTCACGAACAGTTCATTCACGTCTTGCAAGCCTTTTCAGAGCGCCGCAGCGCGCGCGATTGTGCCGCAGAGGTTTTCACGCCAATTGCCTTTGCCCGATGGCTGCGGCAGGATGGCCGGATGACCGACACGCCGACCCGTTTCGCCGGTTCATCCACCGCCGCGCTGCGTGTAGAGATCGAAGTGGCGCATAAAGCGCTGCCACACCGCCGCTTCGACAGCGTGCACCTCAAAGCGCACCTGCAAACGCGGCAAAACGAGCAGCGCAATGCGCCGGGGCTGGAGTACACGCCAGGCGATGGTCAGGCGGCCGTTGTCGATGGCGATTTCAGCGCTTTGCTCACGCCAGACAATCGTGCGCTGTCCGCTCGCGCCCGGCAGCCAGCCACGCAACTCGTTCGCGGTGCAGCCCATCTCGCGCTCGAACGCGAAGGCGTAGTGCGCCTGCAAAACGCCGCCCTAGCCGCCGGCGATCGGTGGCCAGATCGCCAGCACGTCGCCCTCCTTGGGCACGAAGCCCAGGCGCTGCTCGGGTGGCACATACACCCCGTTGACCAGCACCAGGTGCACCAGACCCTTCGGCATGCCGAAGGGTTGGATGATCTGTGCAATCGATGCGCCGTCGGCCACTTCGAGCGGGATCTGGTTGCTGCGCCGGGCGTCGGCGGGCAAGTGCTGGGTCAGGCTGGCGTAGAGCTTAAGCGTGATGCGCATGAAGCACCGATCATGCTTTCACCAGCGCCTTGTGTTCCTGCGCCTGCGCCGTGGCGAGATAAGCGGCCATCAACCGCGTCGGGTCGTCGAGCAAGCGCCGCTTCCACGCGCCGAGCCGGATCTGCCCTTCGACCAGGCCGCGCATCGCGCCGACATGGTCGGTCCAGCCGACGCTGTTGGAGCCCACCAATCGATCGCCGCTGAATTGCAGGCTCAGGTGGCGATTCGCCGCGCGGTCGGTGAGTTCGACATGCTCGCCCCCGGGTACACCCTGCCAGTCGCCGAAGCTGGTGGAAATCAGGCCCAGCGTGTCGAGCACGTTGATCTGCGTCACGCCGCGCAGCTCTGTTTGACGGCCGACCATGTTGAGCGCGGCAACGCGTGCTTGTTCCGCAGCGTTGGGCTGGATCGCGCTGACGATGGTCTTGCCGCTCACCTTGTCGAAAGCTTCGGCGCAATCGCCCGCCGCGTAGACGCCGGGCACGTTGGTCTGCAGGTGCTCGTCGGTCAACACACCGAGCAGGCACTTGACGCCGCTGTTCTCGAGAAAGCCGATGTTCGGCTTGACGCCGGTGGCGCTGATGACGAGGTCGGCTTCGAGGGCCTGGCCGTTGGACAGGCGCACTTTCAGCGGCGCGCCGCTCGTCGCTGCTGCCGCCGGCGCCTCCGGGTGCCCCAACCCAACCGCGTGCGCCAGGCGCGACAACAAGCCTTCGCTGGGCGCTGGCGCAGCCGGTGCAGCGCCGCTCTCGATCGCCTCGACACGCGTGCCGGTGAACACGCGCACGCCCTTCTTCTCGCACCAATCCTTGATCATGCCGCCTGCGGTCGGCCCCATCATGCGCGGCACCATGCGGTCGCCCATCTCGACGACCGACAGCTTGACGCCGCGCACCGCCAGCGCCTCCATGATGATGCAGCCGATGAAGCCGGCGCCCATCTGCAGGACCTTCGCGCCGGGCCTGGCCAGCTGCTCGATGTGGCGCGCGTTCTCCAGCGTCCAGCACGGGTGCACGCCGGGCAGGTCCATGCCGGGGATCGGCGGCCGCACGGGTTGCGAGCCGGTGGCGATCAGCAGCTTGTCGAAGCCGAGGATGCTGCCGTTGTCCAGGGTCACCGTGCGGCGCGCCGCATCGACCGCCGTCGCACGCCGTTGCAGCAGCTGGATGTTCAGCTTGACGCACTGGTCGGGATCGCGCCGCAGGTAGGTGCCGCTTTCCTTGACGTTGCCCACCAGCAGGTAGGGAATCGCCATGCGCGAGTACGGCGGGTCGGGTTCGTCGGCGACGACGGTGATGCTGTCGTAGGGCGCATGCTTGCGGATCGTTTCGGCCGCGATGATGCTTGCCGGGCCGGCTCCCAGGATGATCCGTCTTATGCGTCTGTCTCCACCAAATGCGAAAGGCGGAACAAGTCGCATCGTCCCCCCTTGTCCCTCTCGGGAACGATCAAATCACAAGCCGAGCC
>CADEDE010000017.1 GCA_902825995.1 uncultured Burkholderiales bacterium | reverse complement strand
TGAACAGGATGTTGGTGGTGTCGATCTGCAGGAAATCCTGGTTCGGGTGCTTGCGCCCGCCTTGCGGCGGCACGCTGGCCATCGTACCTTCGACCAGCTTCAGCAACGCCTGCTGCACGCCCTCGCCCGACACATCGCGGGTGATGCTGGGGTTGTCGGCCTTGCGGCTGATTTTGTCGATTTCATCGATATAGACAATACCCCGCTGCGCCCGCTCGACGTCGTAGTTGCAGTTCTGCAGCAGCTTCTGGATGATGTTCTCGACGTCTTCGCCGACGTAGCCGGCTTCGGTCAATGTGGTGGCATCGGCAATCACGAAAGGCACATTGAGCAGACGCGCGAGGGTCTGGGCCAGCAGGGTCTTGCCAGAGCCCGTCGGGCCGATCAGGAGGATATTGCTCTTGGAAAGCTCGACCTCGTCCTTGCCGCCCATGTGCTTCAGGCGCTTGTAGTGGTTGTAGACCGCGACCGACAGCGTGCGCTTGGCAACCTCCTGGCCGATCACATAGGCATCCAGGCTGCCCTTGATTTCGCTGGGCACCGGCAGGTCGGATTTGGCCGCCTTCGAGCCCGGCGCATCGGCCGGCACTTCGTCGCGGATGATGTCGTTGCAAAGCTCAATGCACTCGTCGCAGATGAAGACCGACGGGCCGGCGATGAGCTTCTTGACCTCGTGTTGGCTCTTGCCGCAGAACGAACAGTACAGAACCTTCTCGCTGGATGGGCCTTTTTTCTCTGGCATGGGCGCGCCTAAGGGGAAGTGAAGCAATGATAGTGCAAGCCCCAGGGCCGCACAGGCGCGGAAAAGAACCCCTTTTCGTGGCGTGAATCACGCCACGCCAACGCCCAGGATCAGGGGCGCTTGTCGATGACCTCGTCGATCAGGCCATAGGCCTTGGCTTCCTGCGGGTCGAGGAAGAAATCGCGCTCCATATCGGACTGGATCTTTTCCAGCGTTTGCCCCGTGCGTTCGGCGTAAATCTTGTTGAGCTGCTCGCGCGTCTTCAGGATTTCCCGGGCATGGATTTCGATATCCGTGGCCTGGCCCTGCGCGCCCCCCGAAGGCTGGTGGATCATGATCCGCGAATTCGGCAGCGACAGGCGCTTGCCCTTGGCACCGGCCATCAACAAGAAGGAGCCCATGCTCGCCGCCAGGCCCATGCACATCGTCGAGACATCGGGCTTGATGAAATTCATCGTGTCGTAGATCGACATCCCGGCGCTGACGCTGCCGCCCGGCGAATTGATATAGAGAAAGATGTCCTTGTCGGGGTTTTCGCTTTCCAGGAAAAGCATCTGCGCCACGACCAGGTTGGCCACCGCGTCGTTGACCGGCCCGACCAGGAAGACGATGCGCTCGCGCAAAAGGCGGCTGTAGATGTCGTAGGCGCGCTCGCCGCGTCCCGACTGTTCGATGACGATGGGCACCAAGCCCAGGCTTTGAGTTTCCAGCGCGCTCATCGGATTCCTTTGCTGTGACTGACGTTCAAGCCGTCATCAATTCGTCGAAAGGTAGCACCTTGTCGGTCACCTTGGCGGTGGCCAGCACATGGTTGGCGACATTGTTCTCGATCACCACGGCCTCGACCTCGGCCATGCGCTGGCGATCGCTCAGGTACCAGCGCATCACCTCGGCTGGCTTCTCGTAGCTCTGGCTCATCTCTTCGATGTGGGCCTGCAACTGCTCAGGCTTGGCCTGCAGCTTGTGCGTGCGCACCAGTTCTGCAACCACCAGGCCCAGGCGCACTCGGCGCTCGGCCTGCGCGGTGAACAGCTCGGCCGGGATCGGCGCGGTCGCCGCATCCTTGACGCCGCGCTGCTTCAGATCGGCACGCGCGGCCTCGACCAGACGCTCGGTTTCGCTGTCGATCAGGGCCTTGGGCAGATCGAGTTCGGCCACCGAGACCAGCGCATCCATCACGGCGGCCTTGTTGCGGCCCTGGACGCGGAATTTGACCTCGCGCTCCAGATTCTTCTTCACATCGGCGCGCAGCGCATCGACCGTGCCGCCGGCGATGCCCAGCGACTTGGCGAAGGCCTCTTCAACCTCGGGCAGGTTCTGGGCTTCGATCTTCTTCATCGTGACCAGGAAATCGGCTTCCTTGCCGGCCACATCCTGGCCCTGGTAATCGGCCGGAAAGGCCACCGGGAAGGTCTTGCTCTCGCCGACCTTCATGCCGCGCACACCCTTGTCGAACTGCTCGAGCATCTGGCCTTCGCCGATGATGAACTGGAAGGCATCGGCCTTGCCGCCCGAAAACGGCTCGCCGTCGATCTTGCCTTCGAAGTCGATCGTCGCGCGATCGGTCTCGGCGGCGCCCTCACTGGCCGGGCGCTGGGCAAAGGTGCGGCGCTGCTTGCGCAGGATATCGATGGTCTTGTCGATCGCCGCCTCGCTGACCTCGGTCGAGACGCGCTCGATCGATGCCGCCGACAAATCACCCAGCTTGACTTCGGGATAAACCTCAAAAGTGGCATCGAAGGCCATCTGCCCCTCGGGGCTGCCTTCCTTGGGCATGATGCTGGGCAGGCCGGCAACGCGCAGCTTGGCTTCGTTGGCGGCGCTGGCAAAGGCTTCGCCGACCTTGTCGTTCATGACCTCGTAGTGCACCGAGTAGCCGTAGCGCTGGGCGACCACCGACATCGGCACCTTGCCGGGCCGGAAGCCGTCGGCCTTGACCGTCCGCGAAAGCTTCTTCAGCCGGGTCTGCACCTCGCCGTTGATGGTTTCGGCGGCCAGCGTCAAGGTGATGCGGCGTTGCAGTTTTTCGAGGGTTTCGACAGTAACCGTCATGATCTCAACTCGTGATGTAAAGAGACTTTGTTTGGTGCGCGGGGGGGGACTCGAACCCCCACACCATCGCTGGCGTCAGGACCTAAACCTGGTGCGTCTACCAATTTCGCCACCCGCGCGAGGGGATCAGAAAGGGCCCCGCGGGGCCCTTCAGGCGATTCGGCAAAGCGTGCATTTTAGCCTGCCGGTGCGCATCCCTCTTGACCCTGAACCAGGCTGCGGTCATCGTCAGCAGGGTCAGTGCCGTGGCGACGATCAGGCCACCCAGGATCGCCACCGCCATCGGCCCCCAGAGAAGACACTGCGCGAGAGCGGGATCACCGAATTGCGCAGGATCATCCCGGCCAGCGCGATGAAGCCGAGCAGCGCCACGAAGCCGAAGGGCCGGTGTTGGCGCCGACCGAAAACTGAGCCATTTTTGAGGCTTGCGGCCGCTACCGACAGCGCCGGACCCGGCACCGGAGAGACAATCGCATCCTGTGAGCATCGATCATTACGAGAACTTTCCGGTTGCGTCCTGGCTGTGCCCGCCGGCATTGCGTGCTGCGATCGTGGCGATTTACCGCTTCGCGCGCACCGCCGACGATATTGCCGATGAAGGTCAGGCCAGCCCTGCGAAGCGGCTGGCGCTGCTAGCCGACTACCGCCAAGCCTTGCTGCGCGCTGCCGACGGTGACGATACGCATGGCCAATGGCAGGAGGTATTCGCACCCCTGAGCGTGGTGATCGGGAAGCATCGCCTGCCAGTGCCTCTGCTGGCCGACCTGCTCAGCGCCTTTGCCCAAGATACCGGCAACCCGCTGTACCCCGACCGTGTGGCGCTGCTCGACTACTGCGCGCGCTCGGCCAACCCGGTCGGCCGTCTGCTGCTGCATCTGGCCGGTATCACAGACCGCAACGCGCTGGCGCAGTCCGACGCAGTGTGCACTGGATTGCAGTTGATCAACTTCTGGCAAGACCTGTCGATCGACCTGCCGCGCGGCCGTGTCTATGTCACCGCGGCCGATGCAGCGCGCTTCGGCCTCGATGCGCGACAGCTCCAGGCCGGCGCCGACAGCGACGCCAGTCGCGCCCTGTTGCGCTCGCTCGTTGCCTGGGCCCGCGACACCATGCATGTCGGCTCAGCCCTGGTCCACCGCCTGCCCGGCCGCATGGGTTGGGAGCTGCGCTTCGTCGTGCAAGGCGGCTTGCGCGTGCTGGAAAAAATCGAGGTCGCCGATTGCAATGCGCTGTCGCAGCGCCCGACCGTCACCAAGGCCGACCTGCCCCTGTTGGGGTGGCGGGCTTGGCGCATGAAGCCCCCAGGGCTATCTCCGGCGGCCCTCCATTCATGACCCCCGAGCAGTACGTGCAGGACAAAGCCGCCAAGAGCGGTTCGTCGTTCTACTACGCCTTCCGTTTCTTGCCGCCTCCGCAGCGCACCGCGATCACGGCCTTCTACGCCTTCTGCCGCGAGGTCGATGACGTCGTCGATGAAGTCCATGACCCCGGCATCGCGGCGACCAAGCTGGCCTGGTGGCGCAAGGAAGTGGCGGGCGCTTTCGTCGGCCGCGCCAGCCATCCGGTAATGCACGCGCTGCTGCCCCACGCGGCGGCCTACAGCATCGAAGCGGCGCAGCTGCTGGCGGTGATCGAGGGCTGCGAGATGGATTTGCAGCAAAGCCGCTACCTCGACTTCACCAGCCTGGCACGCTACTGCCATCTGGTGGCCGGGGTGGTCGGCGAGGTCGCGGCCAATATCTTCGGCCGTAACCAGCCGGCGACGATCGCCTATGCGCACCAACTCGGCCTGGCGATGCAACTCACCAACATCATTCGAGACGTCGGCGACGATGCGCGGCGCGGGCGCATCTACCTGCCGGTCAACGAACTCAAACAATTCGACGTCAAAGCCAGCGAGCTGCTGGAGCGCAAGGCGCCTTGGGGCTACAGCGAGCGCTTCACATCCTTGATGCGTTTCCAGGCCGAGCGTGCCCACCGCTGCTACGACGAGGCCTTGGCGCTGCTGCCGGCGGCCGACCGCCGCACGCAACGCCCGGGTTTGGCGATGGCGCAGATTTACCGCACGCTGCTGCGCGAGATCGAGGCCGACAACTTCCAGGTTCTGCACCAGCGCGTGGCCTTGACACCGCTGCGCAAAGTCTGGATCGCGATGCACACCCATTGGCGGGAACGCTGAAGCGCATGTCGCGCCGCACCGCGGTGGTCGGCGGTGGCTGGGCCGGCATCTCGGCCGCGGTCGCAGCCACCGAAGCCGGCCACCGCGTCACGCTGTTCGAGATGGCGCCGCAGCTCGGCGGTCGCGCGCGCCGCGTCGATCGCAGCGAACCGGCGCTCGACAACGGCCAGCACATCCTGATCGGCGCCTACCGCGAAACGCTGTCGCTGATGCGCCGGGTGGGTGCCGACCCCGACGCGCTGTTGCGCCGCCTGCCGCTGGCGCTGGTGGATCCAATGGGTGATGGCCTGCGCCTGCCTGGCGGTGCGCCAGTGCCGGCCTTCGTTCGTGCCGTGCTCGGTCACCGCGGCTGGTCGCTCGGCGAGCGCATCGGCGTGCTCGTCGCCGCCTTGCACTGGCGCTTCAACGGCTTCGAGGCCGGCGCGCAGACCAGCGTCGCGGAGCTGACGCGCGGGCTGTCGGCGCGCGTGCGCCACACGCTGATCGAACCGCTGTGTGTGGCCGCGCTCAATACACCCGCGCAACAGGCCAGCGCCCGCATCTTCCTGCGCGTGCTGCGCGACGCCCTGTTCGCAGGGCCCGGATCGGCCGACCTGCTGCTGCCGCGGGCGCCTTTGTCTGCGCTGCTGCCCGACCCGGCTGCCGCCTGGCTGGAAGCGGCCGGGGCAGACTTGCGCCGCACGACGCGCATCAATACGCTGACGGCGCGAGCCGACGGTTGGGATCTCGATGGCCAACCCTTCGATGGCGTCGTGCTGGCCTGCACCGCCACCGAGGCCGCGCGCCTGACGCTGCCGGTCGCGCCCGCATGGTCGCGCCAGGCCGCGGCTTTCGACTACGAGCCGATCGTCACGGTCTATCTGCAAAGTCGCGGCACACGGCTGGCACAGCCGATGACCGCCTTGGCCAGCAGCGCCGACGCGCCGGCGCAATTCGCCTTCGACCTGGGGGCGATCGATGGCGGCGGTACGCGCGACGGCCTATTTGCCTTTGTCGTCAGCGGCGCCCGCGCCTGGGTCGAACGCGGCCTCGATGCCACCGCAGCAGCGACCCTGCAGCAGGCACAGACGGCCTTCGCGGCACACACCTGGCGCACACCGCCCATACTGCTTCGCACCCTGGCCGAGCGCCGCGCCACCTTTCTTTGCACCCCCGGCCTGGCGCGTCCACCGACAGCGGTCGGCGCCCGACTGGCGGCGGCCGGCGACTATGTCGATGGCCCCTATCCGGCCACGCTCGAAGGCGCCGCGCGCTCCGGGGTCGCCGCGATCGCTGCACTTGGCGCAATCTGAGGTCCGGCAAGGTTCCCGAGATCCAACGTTCGATTTCGTCATGCAATACTTGTGACGTATGCAGAAGAGCAACGCCAGAACCCCGAGCATCCAGGTGTTGGAGCGCAGCTTTGCGTTGCTCGACGTCCTGGCGGCGCAACCGGAATCCCTGGCGCTGAAGCTGATCAGCGAGCGCACGGGTCTGCACCCCTCGACGGCGCACCGCATCCTCAACGACCTGGTCGCCGGGCGTTTTGTCGATCGGCCGCAGGCCGGCACCTACCGCCTCGGTATGCGATTGCTCGAACTGGGCAACCTGGTCAAGGCCCGCCTGGATGTGCGCGACGCCGCCTTCGATCCGATGCGCGAGTTGCACAAGCTGACGCACCAGGCGGTCAACCTG
Organism: uncultured Burkholderiales bacterium; assembly: GCA_902825995.1. Classification (GTDB taxonomy): domain Bacteria; phylum Pseudomonadota; class Gammaproteobacteria; order Burkholderiales; family Burkholderiaceae_C; genus CADEEN01. The sequence goes on along the minus strand of CADEDE010000017.1, from coordinate 39,080 downwards.
TCGGTGCGCCAGGGCGATGAAATCGTCTATATCGAACGCGCCTACAGCGAACGCTCGGGCATGCAGGTGGTGCGCGCGGTCGGCGGTCGCGCGCCGCTGCACCTGACCTCGGTGGGCAAGCTGTTCCTGGCCAGCGACGACCGCGACCGCGTGCGCGCCTACGCTTCGCGCACCGGCCTGGCCGGCCACACGCGTAACAGCCTGACCCAGTTGACGGCGCTGGAGCGCGAACTCGACAAGGTGCGCGCACGCGGCATCGCCCGCGACGACGAAGAGTTGGAGATCGGCGTGCGCTGCATGGCCGCAGGCATCTACGACGACGGCGGTCGCCTGGTGGCCGGGCTGTCGATCTCAGCGCCGGCCGACCGGATCGAAGAGGCCTGGATCGACCGTGTCAAGGCCACTGCGCGGCAGATCTCCGCCGCGCTCGGGCACCGCGACAAGACCTGAAGTCAGACCAGCGGCGCGGCTTCGGCGGCCGCAGCGGCCGGAATGCGCGGCACTGGCGGCATTTCGCTGAGCCATTTGCGGATGCGCTCCGCGTCGCCGATGCGCGAATATTTTCCGGCCGAATCGAGCAGCACCATGATCAGCTTGCGGCCCGACAACTGTGCCTGCATCACCAGGCAGCGGCCGGCCTCGGCGATATAGCCGGTTTTTTGCAAGCCGATGTCCCACTCACTGCTGCGCACCAGCCCATTGGTATTGCGAAAGTTGACGTGGCGCGCACCGACCGCCACTTCGTACTCCGGCGAAGTGGACAGTTGGCGGATCAGCGAGTGTTTATCGACTTCGCGCATCAGCACCGCCAGGTCGTTGGCGCTCGACTGGTTACGGCTGGACAGCCCTGTCGGCTCGACATAGTGCGTGTTCTTCATACCCAGCGCCTGGGCTTTGCGGTTCATCGCCGTCACAAACGCTTGCGAGCCGCCCGGATAGTGGCGCCCGAGCGCACTCGCCGCACGGTTCTCGCTGGCCATCAGGGCCAGGTGCAGCATTTCTTCGCGCGACAGACGCGTACCCACCTGCAGTCGAGAGCGGCTGCCCTTTTCGCTATCGATATCTTCGGCACTGATGCTCAGGATTTCATCCAGCGGCTGCTTGGCTTCGCTGACCACCAGAGCCGTCATCAGCTTGGTGATCGACGCGATCGGCAACACCGCCTGCGGATTCTTGCTGAGCAGCACCTCGTTGCTGTCCTGGTCGAGCACCAGGGCGACGCTTGACTTCAATTCGAGCGCATCCTCGGCGCTGTGCAGGCCATAGATCTGGCCAAACGATGGCCGTGCCGGCGCGACACGCACTGCGCGCAAGCGCGAAGCCTTGGCGCTGAGTTTTTTCTTGGCAACGATCGGCGTCTTGCTCGCGCGAGGCTTTGACTCTGCCGCCAAAGGCGCCGTCAGCAGGGCCAGCATGGCCAACAGCCATGGCAGCGAGCGCGCGCGCAACGTGACGATTTGAAAGAAGTTGAAAGTCAAGGGAAAACCCGAGGAACAGTCTGGCCCGAGTGTAGATCACCCCCAAAAGCCACGCAAGACAAAGACTTGCGGTGTTTTCCTCAAGTTGATGCTCTGATTTCCCTCGGTTTGTGACAGATTACGCCTCAGCCTTGGGCGGCCACGCGCTCAGCCTTGCTGTGCAACTTGTTCAAGGCCGCGAGATAGGCTTTTGCCGATGCGACAACGATGTCCGGGTCGGCGCCAACACCGTTGACGATGCGCCCGCCTTGTTGCAAACGCACCGTCACCTCGCCCTGCGATTCGGTACTGCCGCTGGTGATGGCATTGACCGAATAGAGCAGCAACTCGGCACCGCTGCGCACCCTGGATTCGATCGCCTTCAGGCTGGCATCGACCGGTCCGTTGCCGTCGCTCTCGGTGTGGAACTCGTCCATGCCGACCGCAAACGATACCCGGGCATGCGGTCGTTCACCGGTCTCGGAACTCTGGGCCAAGGCGAGCAGGCGGTAGTGCTCTTGCTCGTGCGTGACGCTCTCGTCGCCAACCAGCGCAATGATGTCCTCGTCGAAGATCTCGCTCTTGCGGTCGGCGAGATCCTTGAACTTGGCGAAGGCCGCGTTGTTGTCGGCTTCGGACTCGAGCTGGATGCCCAGTTCCTGCAAGCGCCGCTTGAAGGCATTGCGGCCCGAGAGCTTGCCCAGCACGATCTTGTTGGCGCTCCAGCCTACGTCTTCGGCGCGCATGATTTCATAGGTATCGCGCGCTTTCAAAACGCCGTCCTGGTGGATCCCGGACGCATGTGCGAAAGCATTGGCGCCGACCACGGCCTTGTTCGGCTGGACCACGAAGCCGGTGGTGTGGCTGACCATGCGCGAGGCCGCGACGATCTGCGAAGTGTCGATGTCGAGATCGAGTTTGAAATAGTCGCGGCGTGTCTTCACCGCCATCACCACCTCCTCGAGCGAGCAGTTGCCGGCGCGCTCACCCAGGCCGTTGATCGTGCATTCGACCTGGCGCGCACCACCGATCTTCACGCCAGCCAGCGAATTGGCCACCGCCATGCCGAGGTCGTTGTGGCAATGCACCGACCAGATGGCCCGGTCCGAATTGGGAATGCGCTCGCGCAGCGAGCGAATGAATTCGCCGAACAACTCGGGCACCGCATAGCCCACGGTGTCGGGGATATTGATCGTGCGCGCGCCTTCGGCGATCACGGCTTCGAGGACGCGGCACAGGAAGTCGGGCTCGGATCGGTAGCCGTCTTCAGGCGAAAACTCGACATCGCCATTGCAGTTTCGCGCGAAACGCACCGCCAGTCTGGCCTGCTCGAAGACCTGATCGGGCGTCATGCGCAGCTTCTTTTCCATGTGCAATGGCGAAGTGGCGATAAAGGTGTGGATGCGCGAGCGGGCAGCTCCTTTCAGTGCCTCGGCGGCACGCGAAATATCACGGTCGTTGGCGCGCGCCAGCGAACACACGACCGAATCCTTGATCGCCGCAGCGATAGCCTTCACCGCCTCGAAGTCGCCATTGCTGGACGCCGCGAAGCCGGCCTCGATGACATCGACACGCAGACGTTCGAGTTGACGCGCGATACGCAGCTTCTCGTCCCTGGTCATCGAAGCGCCGGGGGATTGCTCGCCATCGCGCAGGGTGGTGTCGAAAACGATCAGTTTGTCGGTCATGCAAACAACTCCTCGATTGAATTCAACTGTGTGCGTTGGCGATCGCCGTGGTGATGCCGGCACGCAGCAGCGCTGACAAGACAGCCCTCATCGAGGCCGTCAGGATGTTGGCGTCGATGCCGACGCCGAACAGCGTGCGGGCCGCGCCGACGCGCAACTCCATATAGGCAACCGCGCGCGCCTGTGCGCCCGAGCCTATCGCATGCTCGTGGTAGTCGAGCACGCGCAACTCCATGCCAAGCGCGCTTGCCAAACCTTCGACAAAAGCATCGACCGGCCCGTTGCCGCGACCCTGCAAGGCAATGCGATCACGGCCAAACTGCACATCGGCATTCAGTTCAACGCTGCTGTCGTCCTGCTCGACCAGCGCACAGTGTTCGACCACCGGTGCTCGCGTTCCTGCCAAGCAATACTCGGCTTCAAAGACAGCCCAGATGTCGGCCGCGGTCAGCTCGGTCCCACGCTCGTCCATCACCGCCTGCACCGCCTGGCCGAACTCGATCTGCAAGCGGCGCGGCAGCTCGAGGCCGTATTCGGCTTCGAGCAGGTAGGCAATGCCGCCCTTGCCCGACTGGCTGTTGACGCGGATCACGGCGTCGTAGTTGCGGCCAAGATCCTTGGGGTCGATCGGCAAATACGGCATATCCCACACTTCGCCTTCGCGCCGCACCGCAAAGGCCTTCTTGATCGCGTCCTGGTGCGAGCCCGAGAACGAGGTGTAAACCAGATCGCCGACATACGGGTGGCGCGGATGCACCGGCAACTGGTTGCAGTGCTCGACGCAACGCCGAACCTCATCGATGTCGGAGAAGTCCAGGCCCGGATTTACGCCCTGGGTGTACAGATTGAGCGCGATATTGACGACGTCGACGTTGCCCGTGCGCTCGCCGTTACCGAACAGACAGCCTTCGATGCGGTCGGCACCCGCCATCAACGCGAACTCGCCGGCCGCCGTGCCGGTACCGCGGTCGTTGTGCGGATGCACCGACAGCACGATCGCGTCGCGGCGCTCGAGGTGGCGGTGCATCCACTCGACCATGTCGGCGAAGATGTTGGGCGTCGAATGCTCCACCGTCGAGGGCAGATTGACGATGCATTTTCGATCCGTCGTCGGCTCCCAGACGGCAGTCACGGCATCGACGACATATTTGGAGAAGGCCAACTCCGTGCCCGAGAACATTTCCGGCGAGTACTGGAAAGTCCATTGAGTTTGCGGCTGCCGGGCGGCGCGCTCGTGCACCAAGCGCGCATGCGTCGCCGCCAATCCGACAATGCCGTCCTCGTCGAGCCCCAGTACCACGCGGCGCATCACCGGCGCAGTGGCGTTGTACAGATGCACGATGGCGCGCGGAGCGCCTGCGAGCGACTCGAAGGTCCGATCGATCAGGGCTTCGCGGGCTTGCGTCAGAACCTGGATCGTCACGTCGTCGGGAATCAGGCCTTGGGTGATCAACAGGCGCACGAAGTCGAAATCGGCCTGCGAAGCCGACGGAAACCCAACCTCGATCTCCTTGAAGCCGATGCGCACCAGGGTCTTGAACAGGCGCAATTTGCGCGCCGGATCCATCGGCTCGATCAAGGCCTGGTTACCGTCGCGCAGATCGACGCTGCACCACCGCGGCGGCCGCGTGAGCACGGCGTCGGGCCAGCGGCGGTCGGCGAGCCGCACCGGCGCGAAGGCGCGGTACTTGGCGGCGGGTTGTTGGAGCATGGGCATGGCGTCTTTCTGAGTGTTTGCACGCAGCCCGGTTGCACGACACAAAAGCAAACGGCCCGCTGCGTTGCGCTGGGCGGGCCGTCGATCCGGGAGAAATGGGAACGTGGATGATCAGCGCGCCTCAAGCACCCCAGGTAGTAGCAGCGAAATCGAGTCGGGCTGGAACATCACGGCGTCAATGTAGCACAGCGAGTCAACGGTGAAGGCCGGCCTCATCCGGCTCGTCGGTCGAAGTTGCGATCACGCTGACCGGCTTGCCCTTGGCCTTTTTGTAGGCATAGACCGCGTAGCCCGAAAATCCATAGAGGCAGAACAAGGCGAACAGGACGATCGGCGGGTGGATGTTGATCACGGCAATGGCCAGTGCAATGGCGACGATGACGATGAAGGGCACGCTGCGCTTGAAGCTCACGTCCTTGAAGCTGTAGAACGGCGCGTTGGTGACCATCGACAGGCCGGCATACAGCGTGACCGCGAAGGCGGTCCATTCGAGCCACCGCAGCGCGTTCACATTCTTGAATCCCAGGTCGTCCATCATGTAGATCAGCCCGACCACCAGGGCCGCGGCCGCCGGACTGGGCAGGCCCTGGAAGTAGCGCTTATCGACAACGCCGATATTGACGTTGAACCGCGCCAAGCGAAGCGCCGCCGCGGCGCAATAAACAAAGGCGGCCATCCAGCCGAAGCGGCCCAGGCCCTGGAGCGCCCAGACATAGACGATCAGCGCGGGGGCCAGACCGAAGCTGACCATGTCGCACAGGCTGTCCATCTGTTCGCCGAACGCACTCTGCGTATGCGTCATGCGCGCGACACGCCCATCCAGACTGTCGAGCACGGCCGACGCGAAAACACCATAGGCCGCCGCCTCGAAACGGCCATTGATCGCCATCACGATGGCATAAAAGCTGGCAAACAGCGCCGCCAGCGAGATGCCATTGGGCAGGATATACAAGCCCTTGCGCTTCGTCCGCAGCGGCGCTGCGGACGCTTGTGCTGCGTCGTCGAATGGATCGAGCGAGTCTTCAGCCATAGGCGCGAGGATAGCCACTCAGTTGCGACTCTTGTCCACCAGCTTGTTGGCCTTGATCCAGGGCATCATCGCGCGCAACTTTTCGCCCACGACCTCGATCGGGTGCTCACCCATCAAGCGGCGGCGCGACAAGAGCGTCGGCGCACCGGCACGGTTTTCGAGGATGAAGCTCTTGGCGTATTCGCCGGTCTGAATGTCCTTGAGTATCTTCCGCATGGCATTCTTCGTCGCCTCGTTGACGACCTTGGGGCCGCTCACGTACTCGCCGTACTCGGCGTTGTTGGAGATCGAATAGTTCATGTTGGCGATGCCGCCTTCATAGATCAGATCGACGATCAGCTTGAGCTCGTGCAGGCACTCGAAATAGGCCATCTCGGGCGCATAGCCGGCTTCGACCAGGGTCTCGAATCCGGCCTTGATCAGCTCGACCGTGCCGCCGCAGAGCACCGCCTGCTCGCCGAACAAATCGGTCTCGGTCTCTTCGCGGAAATTGGTTTCGATGATGCCGGCCTTGCCGCCGCCATTGGCCGCGGCATAGCTCAGCGCCAGGTCGCGCGCCTTGCCGCTCTTGTCGGCATGCACGGCGATCAGGTGCGGAACGCCGCCGCCTTGCGAGTAGGTATTGCGCACGGTATGGCCGGGCGCCTTGGGCGCGACCATCCACACATCGAGATCCTCGCGCGGCACCACCTGTCCGTAGTGCACGTTGAAGCCATGCGCGAAGGCCAGCGAGGCGCCCTGCTTGATATTCGGCGCGATGTCGTTCGCATAGACCGCCGCGATCTGCTCGTCGGGCAGCAGCACCATCACCACGTCGGCGCTCTTCACCGCGTCGGCCACCGCCACCACCTTGAGGCCGGCCTTCTCGACCTTGGCCCATGAAGCGCCGCCGCGGCGCAGGCCGACCGTCACCTTGACCCCGCTGTCGTTCAGGTTCTGCGCATGGGCATGGCCCTGCGAACCGTAGCCGATGATGGCCACCTGCTTGCCCTTGATCAGGCTGAGGTCGGCGTCTTTGTCGTAGTAAACTTTCATGCTCATTGCTCCGTGCAGTAGAAATCAAACCCTGAGAATGCGCTCGCCGCGGCCGATACCGCTGGCCCCCGTGCGCACCGTTTCCAAAATCGCGTCGCGATCGATCGCGACGAGGAAGGCATCGAGCTTGGCGCCGTCGCCGGTCAACTCGATGGTGTAGCTCTTATCGGTGACGTCGATGATGCGCCCGCGGAAAATGTCCGCCATGCGGCTCATCTCGTCGCGCTCCTTGCCCACTGCCCTCACCTTGACCAGCATCAGCTCGCGTTCGGTGAAACTGCCCTCGGTGAGATCGACCACCTTGACCACTTCGATCAATCGGTTCAAGTGCTTGGTGATCTGCTCGATGACTTCGTCGCTGCCAGTCGTGACGATGGTCATGCGCGACAGCGAGGCATCCTCGGTTGGCGCGACGGTCAGGCTTTCGATGTTGTAGCCGCGGGCGGAAAACAGCGCCACCACGCGCGACAGCGCACCAGGCTCGTTCTCGAGCAGCAGCGCAATGATGTGTTTCATGAACTTCGTCCTGGCGCGCTCTTCACGGCTGCCGACGGTGATCGGCGTTGCTTGGCCACGCGGTTCGATAACAAGTTTGAAAATCTCCGATCTGGAGAGCGGCGGCGGCGTTGGATCCGAGCGGCGCGGTAACGCCGACCGATGCCCGCGCCTGGGCTTGCCCTACAGATCCTCGGAGCCCAGCAGCATCTCCGAGATGCCTTGTCCAGCCTTGACCATCGGCCAGACGTTTTCAGTCGGATCGGTACGGATATCGAGGAATACCGTGCGATCCTTCAAACGGATCGCCTCGCGCAGCGCCGGCTCGACATCACTCGGCTTTTCCACCAGCAGGCCGACATGGCCGTAGGCCTCGGCGAGCCTGACGAAATCCGGCAGCGCATCCATGTAGCTGTGCGAGTAACGGCCCTCGTAATCGAGTTCCTGCCACTGCCGCACCATGCCGAGATAGCGGTTGTTCAGCGACACGATCTTCACCGGCGTCTTGTACTGCTGACAGGTCGAGAGTTCCTGAATGCACATCTGGATCGAACCTTCGCCGGTGATGCAAAACACATCCGCATCCGGCCTGGCCAGCTTGATGCCCATCGCATAGGGCAGGCCCACGCCCATCGTGCCCAAGCCGCCAGAGTTGATCCAGCGCCGCGGCTCTTCGAAGCGGTAGAACTGCGCGGCCCACATCTGGTGCTGGCCGACATCGCTGGTGATGTAGGTATCGCGGTCCTTGGTCAGGCGCCACAAGGTATCAACCACCTGCTGCGGCTTGATGACATCGGCGCTCCTCTTGAAGGCCAGGCAGTCGCGCTTGCGCCAATCGTTAACCTGCGCCCACCAGGCCTGCAGCGCGGGCTTGTCCGGCCGCGCCTGCACTTCCCTGACCTGCGTTATCAACTCCTGCAGCACGTCCTTCACATCGCCGACGATCGGGATATCGACCTTGACCCGCTTGGAAATGCTCGACGGGTCGATATCGACGTGGATGATCTTGCGTTCGACCGAGGCAAAGTGCTTCGGATTGCCGATCACGCGGTCGTCAAAGCGCGCCCCCACCGCCAGCAGCACGTCGCAGTGCTGCATGGTCATGTTGGCCTCAAAGGTGCCATGCATGCCGAGCATGCCCAGGAACTGTGGGTCGCTGGCAGCAACTGCGCCCAGGCCCATCAGCGTATGGGTGCAGGGGAAGCCAAGCAGATGCACCAGCTCGCGCAACTCGGCCGAAGCCTCGCCCAGGATCACGCCGCCGCCGGTATAGATGTAGGGTCGCCTGGCCGCCAGCAGCAACTGCACCGCCTTGCGAATCTGGCCACCGTGGCCCTTCTTGACTGGGTTGTACGAGCGCATCTCGATGCGCTCTGGATAGTGAAAAGCTGCCGTCTTCAGCGACACGTCCTTGGGAATATCCACCACCACCGGCCCAGGCCGGCCGGTGCGCGCGATATGGAACGCCTTCTTCATCGTCAACGCCAGGTCGCGCACGTCCTTGACGAGGAAGTTGTGCTTGACGATCGGCCGCGTGATGCCGACGGTGTCGCATTCCTGGAAGGCATCCAGGCCGATCGCCGGCGTCGGCACCTGGCCCGTGATGATCACCATCGGGATCGAATCCATGTACGCCGTGGCGATGCCGGTGACGGCATTGGTCACGCCCGGGCCCGAGGTCACCAGCGCCACGCCGACATCGCCGGTGGCGCGCGCGTAGCCATCGGCGGCATGCACCGCTGCTTGCTCGTGGCGCACCAACACATGCTGGATCGACTCCTGCTTGTACAGCGCGTCGTAGATATAGAGCACCGCGCCGCCGGGGTAACCCCAAAGGTATTTGACGCCTTCGGCCTGCAGGCAGCGAATCAAAATCTCCGAGCCATTCGGCTCGCGAGATGGGGTGGGCGGTGTGGAAGGTGAAGAAGCCTGTGCCGATGCGGCACGCTTGACTTCTGCGGCAGACATGTCCATTGAGAACCTCTGTGAATTTCTCTGACGAAAAACCATCGGTGTTCCTGCTCGCGCCCTCGTGAGGCGGATGTGGAACCTGCGCAGTCAAATACCGGGCGCCCGGGTCGGGTCGCCCAACTCAGACCCCAAAGTGCGTTGTGCGAAATAATATTATGGCATCGGTCGATGCCCGTACCGGCGGCGTCAGGCCCCTTTGCAGTGCGGTGACATAATTCGCCGCGCTCCCAAGCCGGGGGCCTCGCGCCCCACGCCGCTGCCGCCTTGGCCACCGACAAAGAACTCTCCGACTTCCTCAAGAGCGTCGAGAAACGCGCCTTCAAACGCAGCGCCTATACGGTGCGCAATGACGAGGCGGCGCTGGACATCGTGCAGGATTCCATGATCCGGCTGGCCGAGAAATACGCCGACCGGCCAGCGGCCGAATTGCCGCTGATCTTTCAGCGCATCCTGTCCAACGCCACGATGGACTGGTTTCGGCGCCAGAAGGTGCGCAATGCACTGTTTATCAACCTGTCGGAGTTCGAGGGCGCTGATGACGATGGCGGCGACTTTGACCTGCTCGAATTGCTTGATACCTCCGGCGGCCAGACCGGCACCGAAAACACGGCGGATTCGGTCGGCCGGATGCAGACCCTGCAGATCATCGACACCCAGGTGCAACAACTGCCCGCGCGTCAACGGGAGGCGTTCTTGCTTCGTTACTGGGAGGAACTGGATGTTGCAGAGACTGCGTCTGTCATGGGGTGCTCGGAAGGCAGTGTAAAAACGCACTGTTCCCGGGCTGTTCACGCACTGGCAAAGGCTCTGCGCTCCAAGGGAGTCACGCTATGATCCATTTGCCGCCATCCGCCCTCGCCCAGCGCAGCGCCGAAGCCGCGCAGGCGCGCTTTGCGCTGCGCCTGACCGCCGCGCTCAACGAGTTGCAAAGCAAGACTGCCGATGCCGACATCGACACGCGGCTGCGCTTTGCGCATGACCAGGCCCTGGCCGCAGCGCGCAAGGAACACAGCACGGCGGCCGCGGCGCTATCGGTCATGGGGGCCTCAGGCGGCACCGCTGTGCTGGAGGGTGGTCCTGAATCCGGTACCACGCCGTGGTGGCTGCGCTTGGGCTCACTGCTGCCGCTGGCGGTTCTGCTGGCGGGTCTGGTACTGATCGACAACCAATATGCACGCTCCCAGATCGAGGCCGCGGCCGAGGTCGATGCTGCGATCCTGACTGACGACCTGCCGCCCGAGGCCTACCGCGACCAGGGTTTCGCCGAGTTCCTCAAGACGGCGCGACCGTGACCGCAGACAGCCGCACAGGCGCGACCGCGCTAACGCGCCGCTGGCGCGCCATGCTGGCGAGCGCCTGCTGCTTGGCGGCTGCCTGCGCCGCATTCGCGCAGACGCTGCCCGCCACCGGCCCTGTGGCCTGGAATGAATTGAGCCCAGCACAACGTGGCGTGCTGACGCCGCTGGAGCGCGACTGGAAATCCATCACTCCGTCGCAGCAGCAAAAGTGGGCCGAGGTGGCCAACCGGTTTCCGGCCTTGCCGACCGAGGAGCGCAATCGCGTCCAACAGCGACTCTCCAACTGGTCGCGCCTGTCGCCGCAAGAGCGCGGCTCGGCCCGACTGAATTTCCAGGAGGCGCGCCAGATCAGCCCGCAAGAGCGCAAACAGCAGTGGGAAGCCTATCGCGTGCTACCGGCCGACCAGCGCCGCGCGCTGGCCGAGCAAGCCGGCCGCAGTCGCCCCGCCGCTCGCGCGTCGCGCGAGGCTGAGTCCAGCGTCAAGTCCAGCGTCGTTCGAGCGCCGGCGGCGGCACCGGTGCATCCGGTCGGCCCGACTGTCGTGCAGCGCGGCTCCGGCGCCTCGACTAACCTGGTGTCCAAACCCGCCACGCCACCGCTACACCAACAGGCTGGCCTGCCCAAGGTGGCCGCGACGCAAGGTTTTGTCGATAACGCGACGCTGCTGCCACAACGCGGCGCGCAGGGCGCTGCCGCGCGCTCGCCCGAGCGCGACAACGGCCCGCCGCACAAGGCGCAATGAAGGCTGCGCCGGCGCAGCCCGTTGACGCATTCGAAACGCCCGGCCTGGCGCGGCGTTTGGCCGCCTTCCTCTACGAAGGCGTGCTGCTGTTCGGCGTGCTCATGATCGCCGGCTATCTGTATTCGTCGTTGACCCAGCAACATCATGCGCTGCGAGGCCAGGCCGGCCTGCAGGCCTTCCTGTTCATCGTGCTGGCGATCTACTTCGTCTGGTTCTGGAGCCACGGCGGCCAAACGGTGGCGATGCGCGCCTGGCATGTCCGGCTGCTCACCCACGACGGCCGACCGGTCGGCCCAGCGCGCGCTACCCTGCGCTACCTCGCCAGCTGGGTCTGGTTCGTCCCCGCCTTGGTGACAGCGTGGCTGGCCGGCTTGCACAGCGCGGCGCAAATCTTCACCCTGATGGCGGTGGGCGTGATTGCGTATGCGCTGCTGTCTCGGCTGCATCCGCAGCGCCAGTTCTGGCATGACGCTTTGTGCGGCACGCAGCTTGTCACGTGGCGACCGGCGGCCCGGCGGGCACAATCCGGCGCATGAGCAACGAGTTCAAGGGGCGGACAGGCATCGATCGGATTGTCCGGGCCGCCGGTCACTCAGCCAGCGGCCTGCGCTTGGCCTACACCGGCGAAAACGCTTTCAAACAGGAAGTCTGGCTCGCCGCCGCGATGCTGCCGGCGTCGCTCTGGCTGGGCCAGGGCTGGGTCCAGGTGACCCTGCTGGCGGGATCGGTGCTGTTGGTGATGATCGTCGAACTCCTAAATTCCGGCATCGAGGCCGTGGTCGACCGTGTCTCCTACGAATGGCACGAACTGTCCAAACGCGCCAAGGATCTCGGCAGCGCTGCCGTCATGCTGTCGCTGCTGCTGTGTGCCGGGATTTGGATCGCCGCACTGGCGCAACGATTTTGGGGGATCTGAGCGATGGGCCTGTCGGTGGCGGTTTATTGCGGCTCGCGCTTCGGCGATCGGCCGGCCTACACGCAAACGGCACGCACCGTGGGGCGACTGATTGCCGAGGCGGGCGGCAGTGTGGTCTATGGTGGTGGTCGGGTCGGCCTGATGGGCACGGTAGCCGACTCGGCACTGGCCGCCGGCGGGCGCGTTGTCGGCATGATCCCCCAGGCCTTGATGGACCGCGAAGTCGGCCATGCCGGCCTGAGCGAGCTGCACGTGGTGCAGACCATGCACGAGCGCAAGCAACTGATGGCCGAGCGCGCGGACGCCTTCATGGCCCTGCCCGGCGGCATCGGTACGCTCGAGGAGATTTACGAAGTCTGGTCGTGGCAGCAACTCGGATACCACGACAAGCCGGTTGCGCTGCTCAACGTCGAGGGCTACTACGACGCACTGCTGGAGTTCATGCGTGTCAGCCACGAGCGCGGCTTCGTGTCGGCGCCTCAGTACCACGCCTTGCTGGTGGACGACGACCCCGCACGGCTGCTGGCCCGCGTCGGCGAAGCCGCGGCGAAGGCCACGGCCCGCGACGACTACTCGAAGATCTAGACGGCCGCCTCGTCCGTTTCGCCGGTGCGGATGCGCACCACCTGCTCGACCGGTGTCACGAAAATCTTGCCGTCGCCGATCTTGCCGGTCTTGGCGGCCTTGACGATGGCCTCGATGCAGCGCTCGACGTCGCCGTCTTTAACCACCACTTCGATCTTCACCTTGGGCAGGAAATCGACCACGTACTCGGCGCCGCGGTACAACTCCGTATGGCCTTTCTGGCGGCCGAAACCCTTGACCTCGGTGACGGTCAGGCCGGACACGCCGACATCGGCCAGCGCTTCGCGCACTTCTTCGAGCTTGAACGGCTTGACGACGGCGGTGATCTGCTTCATGGCGCACGCTCCGGTTCAGGGGACTGGTCGAATTTAAGCACGGAATTTCGACGTGATGGGGTAGCGCCAATCGCGGCCAAAGGCGCGGTGCGTGATGCGGATGCCCACTGGCGCCTGGCGCCGTTTGTATTCGTTGGTCTTGATCAGGCGCGTCACACGCTCGACGATAGCGCGCTCGTAGCCGGCCGCGACGATGTCCTCGACACTGCGGTCGTCTTCCATGTACAGCGCCAGGATCGCGTCGAGCACCTCGTAGGGAGGCAGGCTGTCCTGGTCGGTCTGGTTAAGGCGTAGTTCGGCCGACGGCGCGCGTGTCAGGATGCGCTCGGGAATCACCGGTCCGATCGAGCCGTCGGTGCGCCGCGTGGCCTGGCGGTTCTTCCAGTCGCACAGGCGATAAACCAGGGTTTTGGCCACGTCCTTGATGACCGCGAAGCCGCCGGCCATGTCACCGTACAGCGTGCAGTAGCCAGTGGCCATCTCGCTCTTGTTGCCGGTGGTCAGCACGATCGCGCCGGTCTTGTTCGACAAGGCCATCAGCAGCGTGCCGCGGATGCGGGCCTGGATATTTTCTTCGGTGGTGTCTTCGGACAGGCCCGCGAACTGGTCTGCCAGGCTGGCGCGGAAGGCGTCGAACATCGGCGCAATCGGGATCTCGTCGTAACGCACACCGAGCCGCAGCGCCATCTCGCGGGCGTCGATCCACGAGATGTCGGCGGTGTAGGGCGACGGCATCATCACCGCGCGAACCTTGTCGGCGCCGAGTGCGTCCACCGCCACCGCCAGCACCAAAGCCGAATCGACACCGCCCGACAAGCCGATGATCGCACCGGGAAAACCATTCTTGCCGACGTAATCGCGCACCCCGGCGACCAGCGCCGACCAGGCCTGCGCCTCCTGCAAAGGCACTTCAGCGACTTCGCCGCGCAGATCATTCCCATCGATCTCGATCATGGCCAGCGCTTCGGCGAAGCTCGGCGCGCGCATGCGCAGCGCACCTTGCGCATCGAGCGCGAACGATGCCCCGTCGAACACCACCTCGTCCTGGCCGCCCACCAGATGCGCGTAGAGCAGCGGCAGGCCGACCGCCCTCGCCCGTTCGGCCATGCGCTGCTCGCGCTCGTCGGCTTTGTCGAGATGAAAAGGCGAGGCATTGATGACCGCCAGCACCTGCGCGCCGGCGGCCTTGGCCGACTGCGCAGGCTCGTCGAACCAGGCGTCTTCGCAGATCAGCACACCGACCTTGACGTCGCCCACGGCGAATACCAGGGGACCGTGGCCTGCATCGCGGCCCGATGCGAAGTAGCGCCGCTCGTCGAAGACCTGGTAGTTCGGCAACTCGCGCTTGCAGTAAGTGCCGACAATGCGCCCGCCCGCCAGCAGGGAGGCCGCATTGAAACGCAGCGGCGACGCGGTGGATTTGGTTCTGACATCGCCGCGATCGCCGAACTGGTGCGGATGCCCGACCAGTACCGACAAGCCCTCGCACGATGCCAACTCAGCGGCGATGCCCACTAGCGCGTCGGCACAGGCTTGCATGAAGGCCGGACGCAGCAGCAAGTCTTCCGGCGGGTAGCCGCACAGCGCGAGTTCGGGGCTCACCAGCAGTTGTGCGCCTGCGGCATGGGCACGACGTGCAGCATCGACAATGCAGCGCGCATTGCCCGCCAGGTCACCGACGGTGGCGTTGATCTGAGCCAGCGCAACCTTGATCACGTCGGAGCCTGCTGAGTGGAAAACGATGCGACGAATTATGTCATCCGGGCCCACGACGACCCGTCCGCCCTCGACGCCGA
This sequence comes from uncultured Burkholderiales bacterium, assembly GCA_902825995.1. GTDB lineage: Bacteria > Pseudomonadota > Gammaproteobacteria > Burkholderiales > Burkholderiaceae_C > CADEEN01. The sequence goes on along the minus strand of CADEDE010000017.1, from coordinate 24,014 downwards.
AGCCTGGAATGCATTGCTCGAATTGCAGGATGCACCAACGCCCTTTCTGCGCCACGAGTACCTGAGTGCGCTGCATCGCTCGGGCAGCGCGATCGCCGATACCGGCTGGGCGCCGGTCTGGCTCACGGTCGAGCACCGGGGCGTACTGCTTGCCGCCTGCGCGCTGTACCTGAAGGCCCATTCCTACGGCGAATATGTCTTCGACCGGGCCTGGGCCGATGCCTACCGGCACCACGGACTGGCCTACTACCCCAAGCTGCTGGGCGCGGTCCCATTCACCCCCGTGCCGGGCTCGCGGCTGCTGGCCGTCAACGATGCTGCGCGCGATATGTTATTGCAGGCGATCCTTGCCCTCGCACGCCAGCGAGGCTTGTCGTCCGTGCATCTGCTATTCCTGTCGGACGCCGACCGTGCGGCCTGCGAGCGGGGGGCCTGGATGCAACGCGATGGCGTGCAATTTCATTGGCACAACCGCGCGCCGGAGCCCTACGCCGATTTCAACGACTTCACACGCAACCTGCAGCGTGACAAGCGCAAGAAGATCGCCCAGGAGCGGCGCCGTGTGGTTGAGGTCGGCGTCAGCTACGAAACACTCGAAGGCGCGTCGATCGACGCGGCAGCCTGGGATTTTTTCTACCGCTGCTACACCCTCACCTACCATGCACACCGCTCGACACCCTACCTTACGCGTGCTTTCTTCGAAGAAATCGCGCGCACGATGCCCCAACCCTGGTTGATGTTCGTCGCGCGGCTCGGCGGCCAGCGCATCGCCGCATCGCTGATCGCACTGAACCGGCAACGCCGCGTCGCCTACGGCCGCTACTGGGGCGCCGTCGCCCATGTGCCCTGCCTGCATTTCGACGCCTGCTACCACCAACCACTGGCCTGGTGCATCGCCCACGGCTACCTGCGCTTCGAAGGCGGCGCGCAGGGCGAGCACAAGATGGCGCGCGGCCTGCTGCCGGCAAAGACGGTGTCGGCACATTGGTTGGCCGATCAGCGCTTCGCATCTGCCGTCAGCGCCTTCCTGCAACAGGAAGGCGCCGGGGTCGGCGCCTATGTCGATGAACTGAACGAGCGCAACCCGTTCAAGCCGGGCTGATCACTTGGCGGCCCAGTGCGCCATCCCGTCGGCAATTTCCTTCTTCGCAGCCTCGGGCCCATCCCAACCGACCACCTTGACCCACTTCTTCGGTTCGAGGTCTTTGTAGTGCTCGAAGAAATGCTGGATCGCATTCAATCGCATCGGGTTCACATCGGCAGGTTTTTGCCAGTGGTCGTACATCGGCAGGATCTTCGAGGTCGGTACGGCCAGCACTTTCGCATCGCCGCCGGCCTCGTCTTGCATTTTCAGGATGCCGATCGGCCGGCACTTCACCACCACGCCCGGGGTCAGCGCAAACGGCGTGATCACCAGCACATCGACCGGGTCGCCGTCGTCCGACAAGGTGCGCGGGACATAGCCGTAGTTGCACGGGTAATGCATCGCCGTGGTCATGAAACGATCGACGAACAAGGCGCCGCTGGCCTTATCGACTTCGTACTTGATCGGATCGGCGTTCATCGGGATTTCGATGATCACATTGAATTCATCGGGCGCCTTGGCGCCTGGCGATACTTCATGCAAGCTCATGTCGCGGCTCGGGTGATTCAGGGATAACCCGAATTCTACGGGCCATCCATCCTCTTCAGATTGCTGCGCCCTGACCACGGCGCGCAGGCCGGTGGGGAAAATTCGCCCAGGCACGTCGCCAGCATCGCGTAACATCGCGGGTTGACTCAGCAACTGCCTGTTGCCGGGGCAGTTGTCTGGAAGTAGCGCCCCACCGGGGCCTGAAACAAAAGAGGAGCCTCCTTCATGTCCACCACCATGGCGCTCTATTTGGCGCTTGCCTGCGGTCTTACCGCAGTTTTGTATGGCTTCATCCAGCGCAGCTGGATCCTGAAACAGGACGCGGGCAATGCCCGCATGCAGGAAATCGCCGGCGCCATCCAGCAGGGTGCAGCCGCCTACCTGGCGCGGCAATACAAGACCATCGGCCTCGTCGGCGTCGTGCTGGCGATCCTGATCGCCGTCTTCCTGGACGGCACCACGGCCTCGGGCTTCGTGCTCGGCGCCGTGCTGTCGGGCGCCTGCGGCTTCATCGGCATGAACGTCTCGGTGCGCGCCAACGTACGCACCGCGCAGGCCGCCACCCAGGGCATCGGCCCGGCGTTGAATATCGCGTTCAAAGGCGGCGCCATCACCGGCATGCTGGTGGTCGGCCTGGGCCTGCTGGGCGTGGGCACCTTCTTCTGGTTCACGACCATGAACGGCCAGATGACGCCCGACAAGAGCCTGGCCGCGGCATTGAAGCCGATGCTCGGTTTCGCCTTCGGCGCCTCGCTGATTTCGATCTTCGCGCGACTGGGCGGCGGCATCTTCACCAAGGGCGCCGACGTCGGCGCCGACCTGGTGGGAAAACTCGAAGCCGGCATTCCCGAAGACGACCCGCGCAACCCGGCCGTGATCGCCGACAACGTCGGCGACAACGTCGGCGACTGCGCCGGCATGGCGGCCGACCTGTTCGAGACCTACGCGGTGACGCTGATCGCGACCATGACGCTGGGTGCGTTGGTGGTCAGCGCCGCGCCGATGCAAGCGGTGATCTACCCGCTGCTGCTGGGCGCCGTCTCGATCATCGCGTCGATCATCGGCTGCGGCTTCGTCAAGGCCTCGCCGGGGATGAAGAACGTGATGCCGGCGCTGTACAAGGGGTTGGCGGTGGCGGGCGTGCTGTCGCTGATCGCCTTCTACTTCGTCACCACGATGGTGATGCCAACCGATGCGCTGGGTGCAGGCACGCACCTGAAACTCTTCGGCGCCTGCACCGTCGGCCTGGTGCTGACCGCAGCGCTGGTGTGGATCACGGAGTACTACACCGGCACGCAGTACGGTCCGGTGCAGCACATCGCACAGGCATCGACCACCGGCCACGGCACCAACATCATCGCCGGCCTGGGCGTGTCGATGCGCTCGACGGCCTGGCCGGTGCTCTTCGTCTGCGCCGCGATCCTGGTCGCCTACAACCTGGCCGGGCTGTATGGCATTGCGGTGGCCGCCACCTCGATGCTGAGCATGGCCGGTATCGTGGTCGCGCTCGACGCCTATGGCCCGATCACCGACAACGCCGGCGGCATTGCCGAAATGGCGAAGCTGCCGAAAAGCGTGCGTGACGTGACCGACCCGCTCGACGCGGTGGGCAACACCACCAAGGCCGTCACCAAGGGCTACGCCATCGGCTCGGCCGGCCTGGCCGCGCTGGTGCTGTTTGCCGATTACACGCACTCGCTCGAAGGCCGCGGCCTGAACGTGAGTTTCGATCTGAGCGACCCGAAAATCATCGTCGGTCTGTTCATCGGTGGCCTGATTCCCTACCTGTTCGGTGCGATGGCAATGGAAGCCGTCGGCCGCGCCGCCGGCTCGGTGGTGGTCGAAGTACGCCGTCAGTTCAAGGAGATCAAGGGCCTCATGGAAGGCACGGCCAAGCCCGAATACGGCCGTGCGGTCGATATGCTGACCACGGCGGCGATCAAGGAAATGATCATCCCGTCGCTGCTGCCGGTGGTGGTGCCGGTCCTGGTCGGCCTGCTGCTCGGCCCGGCCGCGCTCGGCGGGCTGCTGATGGGCACTATCGTCACCGGCCTGTTCGTCGCGATCTCGATGTGCACCGGCGGCGGCGCCTGGGACAATGCCAAAAAGTACATTGAGGACGGCCACCACGGTGGCAAGGGCAGCGAGGCGCACAAGGCTGTCGTCACCGGCGACACCGTGGGCGACCCGTACAAAGACACCGCCGGCCCGGCCATCAACCCGCTGATCAAGATCATCAATATCGTGGCCCTGCTGATCGTGCCGCTGCTGCCGTCGGACATGGCAGCCAAGGCGTCAACCTCGCATGCGGCTGCGGCTGCGGTGGCCACCGCACCCGCGGCGGTTGCAACCATCGCGACGCCGGCAACCCAGGCCGCGCCGGTCGTGGCCACAGCAGCCGCGGTTGCGGCCAAGTTCCTGTTCGAAAGCGGCCAGGCAGCCCTGCCAGCCAACGCTGCCGACAGCATCGCCAGCCTCGCCGCGGCGGCCAAGGCCGGCACCGGCAAGCTGGTGGTCAGCGGCTTCCACGACGCCACTGGCGACCCGGCCAAAAATGCCGAGCTGGCCAAGCAGCGCGCCTTCGCCGTACGCGACGCACTCAAGGCTGCTGGCGTCGCCGAAGACCGCATCGAGTTGAAGAAGCCCGAGCAGATCGATGGCGGCAGCGCCGACGACGCGCGCCGCGTCGAGGTCAAGCTGATGTAAATCGCACTGACTTGCGCGATATTTCCGAGGGCCGGCTCATGTCGGCCCTTTTTTCATCGCAGGCCACCGCCATGTCGGCCCGCAAGCCGCGGGTGCGGCTTGAAGGGTCGGGGCTCAGGCGGCTACCGGCAAGCGCGTGCCACCACCCTGCTCCAGCGCGCTGCGGATAAAACCGTCGAGCGCGGACAGGCTCGGGATCGTCAGGTCGCGACGGCCCTTTTCGTCGAAGCGGATCACGCCGCATTGGGCCAGGCGACGCAATGCGCGGCTCACCGTTTCGAGCGTCATGCCCAGGTAGTTGCCGATCTCGGCGCGTGTCATGTGCAGCGTAATCTGGTCGGTGCGCAGGCCGCGTGAAGCGAGCGACTGGGCCCAGTCCTTGATGAAGTCGGCCACCCGCGCATCGGCCGGCAGCGTGCCCAGCGACAGCAGCGAATCGCAGCCGCGAGCAATCTGGCGGCTCATGGCCGCGTGCATCAGGCGCATCAACTCGGGCGAGCCGGCGCAGGCCGCCAGCACGTCGGCATATCGCACGCTCCAGACCTCGCCGGTGTCCAGCGCGATCGCATCGCAGCCATAGCGGCCCTCGGCAATGCCATCGAAGCCGAGCCAGTCGCCGCGAAAGTGCAGGCCGACCACCTGGCCACGGCCGTCGGCAGTGAAGTTCACGGTCTTGAACTGCCCTGAATTGATCAGGTTCAGGTAAGCGAAGGGCGAACCGCCTTCGTAGATCGCATCGCCGGCATGGACCACGCGGCGTGTGAACGGCAGCAACTGCTGTACCAGCACCAGGTTATCGCGCCAGGCCTGGATCTCTTGCGGGGCAATGGACGATGCATTCATGCGCTTAGCTCCTTGGGGCTGGACATCGGTTGCTCAATGTCAAAGAGCATAGGCGGCGAACGCAAATGCTTGATGCACCGCAAAGCCGCTTCGGCAACGCTGTGTGAACGAACAGTAAACAGGCTGTCGATTCGATACTCATCCAATCACCTCGGTTTCGGCACTGCGCACGGCCATCGCCTGCCGCGCCTGCTGCATCACCCGCGCAGGCACCGCGTCTCTCAGCCGGTGGTCGCTCCACACCTGGCGCCAGCGCCGCGCTCCGGGCAGGCCGTGAACCAGGCCCAGCATGTGCCGCGCCGCATGCGGCCAGCCGATGCCACGCGCCACCAGCGCCGTCATGTACTCGACCATCGCAGCCTCGACGCCCTCGCGTGTCGGCGCGGCAGCGTCGTCGTCGCCGAGAAAGCGCCGGTCCCATTGCGCCATCAGCCAGGGGTGGTGATAGGCCTCGCGGCCGAGCATCACGCCATCGACATGGCGCAGGTGCTCGGCGATCTGGTCGTTGCCGGTGACACCGCCGTTGAGCACGATGGTCAGCGCCGGAAAATCGCGCTTCAGGCGATAGACGAACTCGTGGCGCAACGGCGGTACCGCGCGGTTCTCTTTCGGGCTCAGGCCTTTCAGCCAGGCGTTGCGCGCGTGCACGACGAAGACCTCGCAACCGCCCCGGTCGGCCACCGTGCCGACGAAATCACGCACGAAGTCGTAGCGCTCCTCGCGGTCGATGCCGATGCGGTGCTTCACCGTCACCGGCAGCGGCGTCGCGTCGCGCATGGCCTTCACGCAGTCGGCCACGAGTGCGGGCTCGGCCATCAGGCAGGCACCGAAGGCCCCGCGCTGCACGCGCTCGCTCGGGCAGCCGCAATTGAGGTTGACTTCGTCGTAACCCCACTGCGCGGCGAGCTTGGCGCAGACCGCCAGGTCGGCCGGCTCGCTGCCACCGAGCTGTAACGCCACCGGGTGCTCGGCCTCGCTGAAATCCAGATGCCGCGGCGCGTCGCCATGCAGCAGCGCGCCGGTGGTGACCATCTCGGTGTAGAGCCGCGCATGGCGCGTGATGTGGCGATGGAATACGCGGCAATGGCGATCCGTCCAATCCAGCATCGGGGCGACGCACAGGCGCCAGGGACTGGGGGGTCGATTCATCGGACCTCGATCTGGGAGCAAGATCCTACGCCGCCATCGGCACCAGGAAGTCGCGGCTGATGCCCACGCCCAGATCACCGACGCGGTCGAGGAATTGCGTCAGGTAGGCGTGCAACCCGGTGGCCAGGATCTCGTCGATGCGGCCGTATTGCAAGTCGCTGCGCAGGCGGCCGGCGCGGCGCAGGGTTTCGCCGCTCTGCGCATTGGCCACATGGGTCAGGTTGGCCACCACCTCGTTCATGCAGGCAGCCAAGGAGCGCGGCATGTCAGGGCGCAGGATCAGCAATTCGGCCACCTTGTCGGGCCGGATCACGTTGCGATAGACCTTGCGATAGACCTCGAAGCCGCTGACCGAGCGCAGTACCGCGCTCCAGTGGTAGAAGTCAACTTCCTGGGCTTCGGCGGTTCCCGCGCCGGCACCGAAATAGTCGCCGGCCAGGCTCTGGAATTTCACGTCCAGCAGGCGCGCGGTATTGTCGGCGCGCTCGAGGAAGGTGCCGATGCGCAGGAAGTGCAGGGCTTCGTCCTGCAGCATGGTGCCCACGGTCACGCCGCGCGAAAGATGCGAGCGGAATTTGACCCACTCGAAGAGCGAACTCGGGTCGCGCTGGAAATTGCCGCTGGCGAGCAGGCGGTTGAATTCGAGCCAGGTCTGGTTCTGCGTTTCCCACACCTCGGTGGTCAGCGCGCCGCGCACCGCGCGCGCGTTTTCGCGCGCCGCGCGCACGCACGAAGCGATGCTCGACGCATTGCCCGCATCGCTGACCATGAAATCCATGACATTGCGCGCGCTGACCTCGGCGTGGCGCTCGCCGAACAGCGCCGTCAACTCGGAGATGCCGAGCAGCGAACGCCAGCCCTGCTCGGCCTCTTGGGCCGTTTGCGGCAGCAGCGACATCTGGTAGTTCACATCCAGCATGCGCGCGGTATTTTCGGCGCGCTCCATATAGCGCGCCATCCAGAACAGGTGATCGGCGGTTCTCGACAACATTTGAAACCTCCCTAAACCTCGAGCACCCAGGTGTCCTTGGTGCCGCCGCCCTGCGACGAATTGACGACCAGGGAGCCTTGCTTCAATGCCACGCGGGTCAGGCCGCCGGGCACCATCTGCACGCTCTTGCCCGAGAGCACGAAGGGCCGCAGGTCGATATGCCGCGGCGCGACGCCCGACTCGACGTACGTCGGGCAGGTCGAGAGCGCCAGCGTCGGCTGCGCGATGTAGTTGCCCGGGTTGGCGAGCAGTGCGGCGCGGAATTCCTCGATCTCCCGCTTTGTCGCCGCCGGCCCGACCAACATGCCGTAGCCGCCGGCACCGTGGACTTCCTTGACCACCAGTTCGCTCAAATGCGCGAGCACATAGGCCAAGCCGGCCTGGTCGCGGCACAGATGCGTCGGCACGTTTTGCAGGATCGGTTTTTCGCCGAGATAGAACTCGATCATCTTCGGCACATAGGGGTAGATGCTCTTGTCGTCGGCCACCCCGGTGCCGATGGCGTTCGACAAGGTCACGTTGCCGGCGCGATAGACATCCAGCAGGCCGGCGCAGCCCAGCGTGCTGTCGGGGCGGAAGGCTTTCGGGTCGAGAAAATCGTCATCGACACGGCGGTAGATCACATCCACCTTGCGCGGGCCCTGCGTGGTGCGCATGAAGACGAAGCCCTCGCGTACGAACAGATCCTGGCCCTCGACCAGCTCGACGCCCATCTGCTGGGCCAGGAAGGCGTGTTCGAAATAGGCGCTGTTGTACATGCCGGGGGTGAGCACGACGACCGTCGGCTCATTCGCGCTGGCCGGGGCCAGCGAGCGCAAAGTCTCCAGCAACAAGTCGGGGTAATGCGCCACCGGCTCGATGCGGTGCCGGCTGAACAGCTCGGGGAAAAGGCGCATCGTCATCTTGCGGTTTTCGAGCATATAGCTCACGCCGCTGGGCACGCGCAGGTTGTCCTCGAGCACGTAGTAGGTGCCCGCGCCCGTGGCGTCGGCGGCGCGAACGATATCGATGCCGGCGATCTGCGAATAGATATTGCCGGGCACATCCACCCCGACCATCTCGGGGCGGAACTGCGCATTGCGCTGGATTTGCTCGGCCGGGACGATGCCGGCCTTCAGGATCTCCTGGTCGTGATAGACGTCGTGGATGAAGCGGTTCAGCGCCGTCACGCGCTGGGCCAGGCCGCGCTGCATCTGGCGCCATTCGTCGGCCGGGATGATGCGCGGAATGAGGTCGAAGGGGATCAGGCGCTCGGTGCCCTGATTGCCCGACTTCGCATCCTCGTCGCGCGCGCCATAAACGGCAAAGGTGATGCCGACGCGGCGGAAGATCACCTCCGCCTCTTCGCGGCGCGAGCGCATCAGCTCGGCCGGCTGCGCGGCCAACCACTCGGCGTAGCCGCGGTAATGCGCGCGCACCGCGTCGGGCGCGGCGTACATCTCGTCGAAAGCTGTGCTCATCCCAGTGGCTCCTCGCAATTCTTTTGCCATGCGCTTGTCACGCCAGTGGCCGGGTCCGGACGCGGACTTCGAGTTTGTGCTCGCCGCCGCCGCGAATCACGCCGCGCAGGGGCGTCACGTCGCCGTAATCCCGACCGATCGCCAGGCGAATATGCGCCTGGCCCGGCAGCAAGTTGTTGGTCGGGTCGAGTTCGAGCCAGCGCGCGGGTGAAGCGTGCGTCTGCGGGCACCACACGGCGAGCCAGGCGTGCGAGGCGTCGGCGCCCAGCAGCGGTGCGCCATGCGCACCATCGGGCGGCGTGGTCAGCAGGTAGCCACTGATGTAGTGCGCGGCCAGGCCCATCGAGCGCAGTGCGCCGATCGCGGTGTGGGCGAAATCCTGGCATACGCCCTCGCGCGTGGCCAGCACATCGGCCAGCGGCGTATCGACCTCGGTGCTGGCGCTGCGGTAGGTGAATGCGGCGTGGATGCGGGCCATCAGATCGATGGCCGCCAGCGCCACCGGCCGGGCGGGCGTGAACGAGGGCAGGGCCAGTTCGCGCAGGGCCGGCAGCGCCGGGATGAAGGGCGAGGCATAGCGAAATTCGCTGGCCGGCTCGAAGGCCGCGCCGGCCACGTAGCGCAGGCGCTCGCGCACGGCTTCCCAGGGCAGGCTGGCGTCGGCGTCGATGCTTTCATCGGCACCGACGCGCACGCGGCTCGTGGCGCGCGCGCTCAACGCGCGGTGCGGCGCGCTCACGGTGAAGGCGCAGCGGGCGTTGCCCAGGCGGTCGGTTTCATCGCGCCGGTGCAGCGGCGCGGGTTCGATGCGCAGCTCGAAGGATTCGACCTGCTGGGCCGCATCGTCGCGCGGGCGCAGGTAGGCCAGGTGCTGCGCCAGATCGACGGGCGCGGCGTAGGCGTAATGCGTGAGGTGCTCGATTTCGAGCAGCGCGCTGCGCGGCCTCCTCACCCCAGCCCTCTCCCCCGGCGGGGGAGAGGGAGCGCGCATCGTTCCCTCGTCGGTCGGGCGACTTTGCATGGCCCCCTCTTCCGTTGGGAGAGGTGAATGAATGACGCCCTCTCCCGTTGGGAGAGGGTTGGGGTGAGGGCGTTCGCCAGCCACGCTGCCACCTAGACCCGCTGCATGTCGTCGCCGCCCTCGGCATGGGCGAAATAACGCTGGCCGATGGCGTCACTGAGCGCCAAGGCATCGCCTTGCAGGCGCCGGGCGAGCGCGATCAGGCGCTCGCGCAGGGTTTCATCGTCGCAGTCCGCCAACTCGGCCAGGGTGAGCCCCGCGCCCTGCGCCGGCAGGCGCTCGCGCAATGCGGCGCGGGCTTCTTCGCTGCCCGGCAGCTTGCCGAGTTCGGTGCGCAGGCGGCGCAGGGTGCCGGCGAAGGCGCGCGGGTTGCTGTCGTCGATGACCAGCAGGTCGGCCAGCGCGAGCAGGTCCTCATGGCGCTGGTAGCGGGCGCGGAAGGTGATGCGGCTGTCGAAGAGTTCGAGCAGCAATTCGGTGGTGGCGCCGGCGCCGCCGCGCGCATCGAAGGCCGCCAGCAGGGTGGCCAGGCTGGCGGCCATGCCCGCCAGGCGCTCGACTAGGCGCCCGACCGACAACAGGCGCCAGCCGTGGTCGCGCGTCATGCGGTCGCTCTGCGCGCCGGTGAGTGCCGCGAGCTGCAGGGTCAGGCGCTGCAAGGCGGGCACGGCCTGCAGGGTGCCGGGCACGGCGTCGCGGCGCGCGAACTGGCGCTGAAAACTTTCACCCATGCGCCGCACCAGGCCCCATTGTTCGGGCGAGAGCCGGTCGCGCAGCGCGCCGACCCCGCGCGCCAGGGCTTGCAGATTGAAGCCGATGCCGGCGTCGCGCTGCACCAGCGCGGCCAGCAGGTTGCGCTCGAACAGAGCGGTGCTGCGCTCGGCACCCGGCGTGCCCGCGGGCACCAGGCCCTGGGATTTGACCAGTTGCGAGAGCGCGGCGAGCAAAGGCGCGGGCACATCGTCGTCGCCATCGACCAGATCGAGCGCGGCGCGCGCCAGGCGCACCGCCTGCTCGCAGCGCTCGGTATAGCGGCCGAGCCAGAACAGGTTCTCCGCCGTGCGGCTGGCCACCGGCGGGCGCCGCGCGGCCAGCTCGGCCAGGCCCAGGCGTTGCGGCAGCACCGGCACGGCTTCGACTGCGTCTTGCGTGCGCACCCAGGTATCCAGGCTGGTGCCGCCCTGGGCCATCGAAACCGACAGCGGGGCGCTGGTGGCCACCCGCGTCAGGCCACCGGGCAGCAGATGCCAGCGCTCGGCGGCATCGGCGATGGCATACACGCGCAGCAGGGCCGGGCGCGGCGAAAGCCGGCCATCGGGGAGGGCCAGCGCCGCGTGCGAGGGCGGCAGATGACCCTGCACGCTGAAGGCATCGGGGTCGGCATCGATGCGCCGCTGCACGGCTTCGATGACCTGGGCGTCGATGCGTTGCGCGCCTTCGCCGCCGCGCGGAAATGCCGGGCGCAGCACGCGGCCCGCGAGATCGCCGCGCACGCCGGCCCAGGCCGCCGCTTCGCCGCACCACCAGGTTGGCAATGACGGCAGTTGAAGTTCTTCGCCGAGCAGCGCCTTCGAGATTGCCGGCAGGAAGCCCTGCACCGCGCTGGATTCCAGAAAGCCGCTGCCCAGCGCATTCGCCAGCACCAGGTTGCGCGCACGCAGCACCTGCACCAGGCCGGGCACGCCCAGGGCCGAATCGGGGCGCAGCTCGAGCGGATCGCAGAAGTCGTCGTCGAGGCGGCGCAGCAGCGCGTGCAGCGGTTGCAGGCCCTCGACTGTGCGCAGAAAGAGGCGCTCGCCGCGGACCGTCAGGTCGGCCCCTTCCACCAGCGGCAGGCCGAGGTGGCGGGCCAGGTAGGCGTGTTCGAAATAGGTCTCGCTGTAGGGGCCGGGGGTCAGCAGGGCCGCGCGCGGGGTATTGCCGTCGCCCAGGCGCGCGGCCACTTCGCCGGCCTGCTGCTGCACGGTATCCAGCAGCCGCCGGTAGCCCGAAGCGATGTGCTGCACACGCAGCTCGCGCAGGGCTTCGGGGAAGAGCTTCGAGACGATCAGGCGGTTGTGCAATACATAGCCCAGGCCCGACGGCGATTGGGTGCGCTGCGAAATCACCCACCAGCGCCCATCCGGCCCGCGCGCGAGATCGAAAGCCACGATATGCAGGTGCATGCCGCCGACAGGCGCCACGCCGTGCAGCGGGCGCAGATAGCCGCTGTGGCGAAAGACCAGGGCGGGCGGCAGCAGCGCCGCGTGCAGCAAGCGCTGCGGGCCGTAGAGATCGGCCAGCATCGCGCCCAGCAGGCGCGCGCGCTGCAGCACGCCGCGCTCGATCGCCGCCCAATCGGCCGCCTCGACGATCAGCGGCAGCGCTTCGAGCGACCAGGGCCGCGCCGCACCGGCGGGCGTGCCTTCGGGGGCGTGCAGGTTGTGGGTGACGCCGTCGGCGCGAATCTGCTGGGCGATCGATTCGCGCTGGCGCGCGAAGGCCGCTGCGGCGTCGTCTTGCAGCGAAGGCGTGGCATCGAAGAAGCGTTGCCACGCGGGGCGCAGCGCGCCGCGCTCGTCGCGGCATTCGTCCCAATGCGCGGCGGCGCCGGGCTCGGCCGGCTCGAAGGCCGGTGGCGTTGCTGAAGCTTCGGATGCAGGCAGGCTGGACACCGCCAAACCCTAGCCGAGGCGCAAATCCAGCGTGCAGGGGAATTCCCGGCTCGGCACGGCGCGCTTGACCACCATCCGGCCCGGCGTGTGGCCGAGCGGCGAGAAGCGCGCCAGGCGCCGGCTTTCGGCCGTATAGGCATTGACCGGGAAGTCTTCGTGGTTGAGCCCGCCGGGGTGGGCCACGTGGTAGCGGCAGCCGCCCAGCGAATGCTCGGACCAGGTATCGACGAGGTCGAAGCTCAGCGGCGCGTGGGCCTTGATGGTCGGGTGCAGCGACGACGGCGCGGCCCAGGCGCGATAGCGCACGCCGCAGACGAATTCGCCGACGCGGCCGGTGGCCTGCAGCGGCAATGCGCGGCCGTTGACCGTGACCACATGCCGGTTGCCGTTCAGGCCCGTGGCCTTGACCTCGATCCGCTCCAGCGTCGAATCGACATAGCGCACGGTGCCGCCGGGGGCGCCTTCCTCGCCCATCACATGCCAGGGCTCGAGCGCATTGCGCAGCGCAAGCTGCACGTCGGCCACGGCGATTTCGCCGATGCGTGGGAAGCGGAATTCGAAATGCGGCGCGAACCAGGCCGCGTCGAAGGCAAGACCCGCGCCTTGCAGATCGGCCATCATATCGTCGAAATCCATCTGCACGAAGCTCGGCAGCAGGAAGCGGTCGTGCAGGCCGGTGCCCCAGCGTGTCAGGCGCGTGGCGCCGCGGCCTTTATACGGCGTGCGCCAGAACCAGGCCACCAGCGCGCGCAGCAGCAACTGTTGCGCCAGGCTCATGCGCGCATGGGGCGGCATCTCGAAGGCGCGCAATTCCAAGAGGCCCAGGCGGCCGGTGGGGCCATCGGGCGAATACAGCTTGTCGATGCAGAACTCGCTGCGGTGGGTATTGCCGCTGGCATCGATCAGCAGATTGCGCAGCGCGCGGTCGATCAGCCACGGCGGCACGGCGTCGCCTCGCGCCTTCATCTGGCGCTCGAGCTCGTTCAGCGCGATCTCGATTTCATAAACCTGGTCGTGCCGCGATTCGTCGATGCGCGGGGCCTGGCTGGTCGGGCCGATGAACATGCCCGAGAACAGATAGGACAGGCTCGGGTGGTTGTGCCAGTAGGCGAGCAGGCTGGCCAGCAGATCGGGCCGGCGCAGGAAGGGGCTGTCGGCGGGCGTGGCGCCGCCGAGGACGAAATGATTGCCGCCGCCGGTGCCGGTGTGGCGGCCGTCGAGCATGAATTTCTCGCTCGACAGGCGCGTGCGGTGCGCGGCCTCGTAGAGGAATTCGGTGTGCTCGACGAGCTCGCTCCAGTTGTGCGCCGGGTGGATATTGACTTCGATGACGCCCGGGTCGGGTGTGACCTGCAGCAGCTTCAGGCGCGGATCGCGCGGCGGCGGGTAGCCTTCGAGAACGATCTTCAGTTTTTGCTCGGCGCAGGTGGCTTCGATGGCGGCGAGGAGTTCGAGGTAATCGTCCAGCGCGGCCAGCGGCGGCATGAAGATGTAGAGCACGCCGCGTTTTTCCGCCTTGCTCTGGGCCTCGGCTTTCGGGCCGCTCATGCGTAGCGGGTCGCGGACTTCGACGCACAGGGCGGTGCGGATGATGTCGGCGGCGCTGGTGAAGCGCTGGGGGTTTCCTTTCTCCGCGTGGCCCTCACCCCTACCCTCTCCCTGAGGGAGAGGGAGTGAGTTTGAATTGGATGACCCCCTCTCCCGTTGGGAGAGGGCTGGGGTGAGGGCGCGCGCCGGCAAAAGCTCTCGCGCCGCGAACGGGTCGCGCGCAATCAAATGCTGCACGTCCGACTTCTTCGCCCACGGCAACGAATCCAGCGGCAGCCGATAGCCCATCGGCGAATCGCCGGGGAGCAAATACAGACGCCCGTCGCGCGGGTACCAGGCGCCCGTGTGCCAGCGCGGCCCCTGCGCGCCAACACCATCGGCGCGCGCCAGGGGCAGGACATGGCCGACGATATGCGACAGGCCCTGGTCGAAAACCCGGCGCAAGCGCGCGCGCTCCAGCTCGTCATCGAGCTTCGAGTCGAAGGGATCGACATTGACCGGCAAGCGCCGCTCGCGCCACAGGTAGTACCAGGTGTCCTCGTAGGCCGGCTGGATGAATTTCGCGTCCAGGCCGAGCTTGGCTGTCAATGCGCTCAGCAAGCGCGCCGCGTCGGCGCTCGTATAGCGATGCGCCTCGCGCTCATCGGCAAACAGCGAGGCATCGTTCCAGCAGGGCAGCCCGTCGGCGCGCCAGGCGATCGACAGCGCCCAGCGCGGCAATTGCTCGCCGGGGTACCACTTGCCCTGGCCGAAATGCAGAAAGCCGCCGGCGCCGTAGTGCTCGCGCAGTTTCTGCGTCAGGCCCTGCGCCAGGCCGCGCTTGGTCGGGCCCAGCGCGTCGGTATTCCACTCGGCGCCTTCGCGGTCATCGACCGAAACGAAGGTCGGCTCGCCGCCCATGGTCAGGCGCACATCGCCGGCCTGCAATTGCGCATCGACCGCGTGGCCGAGCGTGACGATGGCCTGCCATTGAGCGTCGGTATAGGGCAGGGTGACGCGCGGCGATTCATGGATGCGCGTGACCGCCATCTGGTGCTCGAATGAGACTTCGCATTCATCCACCGCGCCGCTGACCGGCGCCGCGCTCGACGGCTCGGGCGTGCAGGCCACGGGGATATGGCCCTCGCCGGCCATCAGGCCCGAGGTCGGGTCGAAGCCGATCCAGCCCGCGCCGGGCAGATAGACCTCGCACCAGGCGTGCAGGTCGGTGAAATCGACTTCGGTGCCGCTGGGGCCGTCGAGGGCTTTGACATCCGGCTTCAACTGGATCAGGTAGCCGGAGACGAAGCGCGCCGCCAGCCCCAGATGGCGCAATACTTGGACCATCAGCCAGCCGCTGTCGCGGCAGGAACCGCTGGCATTCGTGAGCGTGACTTCGGGCGTCTGCACGCCCGGCTCCATGCGGATCAGGTAGCGCACATCCTTTTGCAGGCGCTGGTTCAGGCCGACCAGGAAGTCGATCGTGCGCTGCGGCGTGAGGTCGATGCTTTGCAACAGCGTATGCAGGCGCGGCGTGGCTTCGCCCTTCATCAGATATGGCGCCAACTCGTGCGCCAGCTCGGCGCCGTAGCTGAACGGAAATTTCTCGGCGCCGGGTTCGAGGAAAAAATCGAAGGGGTTATAGACCGCCATCTCGGCGACCAGATCGACCGTGACCTTGAACCCGGTGGTCGGTTCGGGGAAAACCAGGCGCGCCAGGTGATTGGCGAACGGATCCTGCTGCCAGTTGATGAAATGCGGTTCGGGCTCGATGCGCAGCGAATAGGCCAGGATCTTGGTGCGGCAATGCGGCGCAGGTTTCAGGCGCACCACCTGCGGCGACAGTTTCACCCGCCGGTCGTAGCGGTAATGCGTGACGTGGTTCAGGGCAACGTGGATGGACAAAGCGTGGCTCCGGACTGCAAGGATGGGCGCTCAGCGGGTCGCAAGTTCCGCGCCACCGCCACGGGCGCGATGGTGCCAGTATCGCGCGCGTTCGTCGCGCTCGCAGTACCCTGCCAGATCGCCGCCGTCGGACGGCCAGACCCAGGCCCCGCAGGCATCCGTGCGTTGCACCGCGATACCGCGCTCGGCGTAGCGCGCCATCACCGACGGCACCGGGTGGCCGAAGCGGTTGCGGTAGCCGGCTTGCACAACCGCGACTTGCGGCGCCACCGCGTCGAGAAAAACCGCGCTCGATGACGTCTTGCTGCCGTGATGCGGCACCACCAGTACGCGGCTGGCCAGCGCGGCGGCGCGATCCTGGACCAGACGCTGTTCCTGCTCGGCTTCGATATCGCCGCTGAGCAGCAGGCTGCGCCCCTGGGCGTCGGCCACACGCAGCACGCAGCTCATCGTATTGGGTTTCGGATCCTGCCGCCGATAGTCGTCGGCGCGCGGATGCAGCACCGTGAAGCTCACGCCGTCCCAGACCCAGTGCTGGCCAGCCTCGCAGCGGGTGTGCGGCACGCTGGCGCTGCGCAGCGGATGCGAGGCACCGAGCGACGACCACAGGGCCGTCACCGGCAAGGCCGCGAGCAGTGCCGCGGCACCGCCGACGTGGTCGGTATCACGATGGCTGAGCATCAACAGGTCGATGCGGCGCGTGGCCTGGGCACGCAGCAGCGGCAGCAGCACCCGCGTGCCGGCTTCGCTGTCGCGCGAGTACTGTGGGCCGGCATCGTGAACCAGCAGGTGCTTGCGGGTGCGTACCAGCACCGCGCTGCCCTGGCCGACGTCGGCCACCGTGATGTGCATCGCGCCCTCAGCCGGACGCGGCGGCGACGGCACCACGAGCGGCAGCATCAAGGGCAGCGCCAGCACACGCACGCGCCACGGCAGCGGCAGCACCAGCAGCAGCGCGCCGAACAATCCGGCCAGCTGCGCCCACCCTGGCGCCACGCCAGCGGTCCACACCGATCCCGGCCATGCGGCGAGCCAGCCGAGCCCTTGCGCGAGGCCCTGCACGAGCCAGGCGCCCGCATGCCACAACGCGGGCAGCAAGACGCCGAGCAGCGCCAAAGGCGTGATCAACAAGGTGACCAGCGGGATCGAGACCAGGTTGGCGATGAAACCGACGACCGACAGCTGCTGGAAAAATACCAGCGTCAGCGGCGCCAGCCCGAGCGTGGCGACCACCTGCGTACGCAGGCCGTGGCGCAGGCTCTGCATGAGGGCCTGAAGCCGGCTTCGCACAACCGGCTCGTCCTGCTGCACCGGGGCCGACGCCATCAGCATGCCAACCGCCGCAAACGACAGCCAGAAACCCGGCTGCAACAACGCCCACGGATCGAACACGGTGACCACCAGCGCAGCAGCGAGCAGAACCAGAGGCCACGGCCAGCGCACACCGACTGACGCCAGCAACGCTGCGGTAGCCAGCATCCACACCGTGCGCTGTGCCGGTACGCCCCAACCGGCCAGCAGCGCGTACAGCGCGGCGCACACCACGCCGCCCCAGCGTGCGGCCACCGGAGCGGGAACGGCGAGCATGGCGTGCACGCTGCGCCGCCACAGCCAGCCGATCAGCGCACCCGCGAGCCACGCGAACATCGTCACATGCAGGCCGCTGATGCTGACCAGGTGCGCGATGCCGGTGGCGCGGAACAACTCCCAGTCGCTGCGTTCGATGGCCGCCTGGTCGCCGACCGCCAGTGCCGCCAGCACACCGGCAGACCGCGCATCGGCCACGCGCAGCGTGATCGCTTCACGCACGCGCTGGCGCAAGCGCTCGATCGGGTGCGCGGCGCCCTCGGCCAGCCGTAGCGCCGGGCTGCGCTGGGTAGCGCGCACATCGCCGCTGGCGCGGAGGCCCTGCTCGAACAACCACAGCTCGAAATCGAAGCCGTGCGGATTGAGCGTGCCGTGCGGCGCTTTCAGGCGCACCGTGAAGCGCCAGCGCTGGCCGGCGCGCAGGGCCTCGAACGGCGCCGCGATCAGCGCATCGCCATCCCAGCCGCGGTACCAGCCGAGCGAGATCAGGCTCGGCACCGCAACTGCTGCGCCTCCGTGGGTGGCGCTCTCGACCTCGAAGCTGAAACGAACGCCGTCGGGCGACTGGCGCGGCAGCGCCGCGACCACGCCGGTGACGACGATGTCCTGGCCTTCGAGCACCGCCGGCAGCGCGTCGGCCAAGCGCAGGCCGGCGCGCAGGCCGGTGGCGGCGAATAACGCGCAGGCCAGCGCGGTGGGCACAACAACCCAGCTCGCTCGTGGCCTGAAATAGGCGGCAGCCCACATCACCGCCGCAAAGGCCAGCAGTGCGGCATAGCTCGATGGCGACCACAACGCCGCCTGCTGCAATTGCAGGGCCGCGCCACCGATGCCGGCCAACGCCAGCGCCGCAGCGCGCAAACCCCACGCATCATGAGCTGCCATCGGTGCAGTGTAGGATCGTCGCGACCCTCTCAATCGCCGCACCGAACACCATGACAACCATCGCCGAACGCCTCCAATCGCTTGGCATCGCACTGCCGCCATTGGCCGTGCCGGCCGCCGCCTATGTGCCCTTCGCCCGCAGCGGCAACCTGGTCTTTCTATCGGGCCATATCGCCAAGCGAGACGGCAAACCCTGGGTCGGCCAGCTCGGCCTGACGATGGGCACCGAAGAAGGCCAGGCGGCAGCGCGCGCCATCGCCATCGACCTGATGGGTACGCTGGCCGCCGCCTGCGGCGGCGACCTCGGCCGCGTGAAGCGCATCGTCAAGCTCATGAGCCTGGTCAACAGCACGCCGACCTTCACCGAACAGCACCTGGTGAGCAACGGCTGCTCGGTCTTGCTCGGCGAAGTCTTCGGCCCCGAGATCGGCGCGCATGCGCGCAGCGCCTTCGGGGTGGCGCAGATTCCGCTCGGCGCCTGCGTCGAAATCGAGGCGATCGCAGAAGTGGCATGACGATTTCCGCGCGCGTTTGGCTCGGCGGCATCGCGGCCATATCGCTGACCGCCGTTGGCGCGGCCCTCGTCTCGCAGCATGTCTTCGAGATGCAGCCCTGCCCGTGGTGCGTCTTGCAGCGGCTGATCTTCGTACTGATCGCGCTGCTTGCGGTGCTGGGCCTGGCCTGGCGTTCGGTGGCGGGCCAACGCGGCGTTGCCCTGGGCCTGCTGGCGCTGAGCGCGGCGGGCATCGCCACTGTGCTCTGGCAGCATTTCGTCGCCGCCGCCAGCACCTCATGCAACCTGACCCTGGCCGATCGCATCATGAATGCCAGCGGCCTGCCCGGCCTGCTGCCCGAAATCTTCGAGGCCCGCGCGACCTGCGCCGATGCGGCGGTGAACCTGTACGGTGTGCCCTACGAGTTCTGGAGCCTGGCGCTGTTGGTCGCCATCGAGGCGGCAGCAATCAGCTTGCTGTTGCGATCTGTCTCGAGGAGACGATGAACGACATCGACGAAACCAATCCGGGTTTCTCGTTCCGAACGCGAAAACCGGTGAGGTACAGCCTCATCATGAGAAGCAGCCGTTCCAGGCATCTTGACGCACCATTGCCATCGTCTCCACAATGGCCACCGCTTTGCGGCCGCGTTGCGCCGCGGCAGGAGGGGCAATATGACGCTCGGCAAGGTCAAGTGGTTCAACGACGCCAAGGGCTTCGGCTTCATCGAGCCCGAGGGTGGTGGCGCCGACGTCTTCGCGCATTTTTCCTGCATTGCCATGGACGGCTTTCGCAGTCTGAAAGAAGGCGCTCGGGTGTCCTACGACCTGGTGCAAGGCCCCAAGGGAGACCAGGCCCAGAACATCCGCGCAATCGATACTCAGGGCGTATCGTGAATATCCAGCCAGTGGCTGCCGCCTAGCGTTGCCAAGTTCGCGGAGCTCGGCAAAGGCCCTGAAACAGGGCGGGACATGAGTCTGTGAAGTTGGACTTGGACTTCAAGAACCAGGTGTCCGCGAAATCGGGGCAACTTCAGCTGGAACTGGTGACGAAGCCGGGCCGATGTGCCGGCAAGATCGAGATCCAGCCGATCACGATTTTGTAAGAAACGGGCCTGGCCTGCGACCATTGCAACATGGATGGCAAATCGCCACTCACGCCCGGAGTGCGCAGCACGAAGGTACTCTGATGAAACCGGCCCTGTGCATCGTCGTCCCGGTGCTCGATGAAGCCCAGACCCTGGTCGAGTGCCTGCAAAACCTCCAGCCCTTTCGGCGGCGCGGCGCGCGCGTGGTCGTGGTCGATGGCGGCAGCGTGGACGACACGCGGGCGATCGCCCGCGGGATCGCCACTGGCGACCAGGCGATATTCGTGCGCCAGGACCGGTTCACCCAGGTTGGCGGTTTTCCCGACATCCCCCTGATGGAGGACATCGCGCTGTCGCGGTTCATGAGGGGCTTCGGAACGCCCGCCTGACGCC
Organism: uncultured Burkholderiales bacterium; assembly: GCA_902825995.1. Classification (GTDB taxonomy): domain Bacteria; phylum Pseudomonadota; class Gammaproteobacteria; order Burkholderiales; family Burkholderiaceae_C; genus CADEEN01. The sequence continues at coordinate 3,679 of CADEDE010000017.1, read as the reverse complement.
GCCCAGAAAACGCCGATCGGAATACATCATGACCTGGCTGAACTTCTTCACGCGGCGCTCACCTGCACCGAGCGCAACGGCGCCATCGGCGAGTGTGGCCATCGAACGCCAACGCATGCTCGCCAGCCTGCTGGTGCTGGCCTGGGTGGTCGAGGCGCGCGACCCGTACACCGGCGGCCATCTCTGGCGCGTCTCGCGCTACGCTGCACATGGCAGGACCGGGGCAAGCCACCCACTTCCTGCCAGGCTTTGCACCAGGTCACAGCACCTCCTCCCTCGCCAACGCGAATGCGTTCAGGTCGATGACCTTGTCGGCCATCGCGGTCAGCTGCGGCGTCTGCGACACGAAGAACTCCCGTTCGTATCCACCGAGCCGGATCACCTCGCGCTTCATGGCCATGAACATGCGCTTGCGCTCCGGGTCGAGCGGGCCGTCCGCCTCGTCGCAGAACAGCGTCCCGTACTCGCGGCCCGCGCTGCCCGCGAGGTAGAGCGCGATCGCACGCGTCAGGCATTCGTTGATCCAGATTTTTTCGCCGCCGCTGAGCAGGGTCACGCTCTTGGTCTCTCCGCCCTGCCCGTCATGGACGACGATGTCGAAGCCTTCGCGCATCTCGCCCTTCGCCGTTGCAACCTGGGTGCGAATCTCCAGCGTGAAGCGCGGCCCGTAGCAAGCCAGCAGCAGGTCGTTGGCCAGGCCGGCGAGCGTCGGACCGGCGTCGTCGATGTCCAGCGCGATCACGCCGTCGTTGCTCAGGCATTTCGCCAGCAGCGTCCACCCGCTCAGTTCCGCTTCGACCTTTCCAGCGCGTGCATCGCCTGCGGCTTGTTCGGCCCTGGCACGCACATGCTGCGTCTGAACCGCAGCCCATCGCTCCTGCCGGCGCACCGCCACCAGGTGGGATTGCTCGGCGCTTCGCAGACCCGTTTCGGCCTGGGCTGAAACCTGGCGCGCCTGATCGAGCCGGCGTCCGTCGAACGGAGCAGGCAAGGCAGCCAGCGCCGCGTCGATGCGCCCGGCCATCCCGTCTCGCTCCCCAACCAGGCGGCCGCGCTCTCCTGCAAGCCGGTCGCGTGCCGCGGCGATCTCCGCTCGCTCGGCCGTTTCTTCCTCGGTTTCGGTCGGCGCGGTCTCCGTCAGTTGCCCGAGTTCCGTCTCCACCGATGCAATCGCCGCCTGACTCTGCTGGACCTCGCCCTCCCGCGCCGCCAGTCTCGCGATCTTCGAGGAGCGCACCTGCGCCGATTCGACGCGTCGCTCGGCTTCGTTCCGGCGCTCCGCCGCATCGACAAGCGGGACAAGCTGTTCTGCCACCGCCGTTTGTTCCGCCTCCGCGTCCCGCTGGCGCCCCCTGAGCGCGTCGATCTGGGCATCGACCGCCGGCAGCAGCGCCTGCGCTTCCCGCGCGTCGCCCAGCAGCTTGCAGCGCCCCTGCAGGTCAGTCCCGGCGCAAGGCACTTCCGCCACCAGCCCGAAGCGACGAGTCAGGTCCGCATGGCGTAGGGATACCTGCCCCGCTTCGCGCACGATGCCCTCGACCTGCTGGTTCAGCAGTCGCTGACGGCCGCGCAGCTGATCCGCCTTGTCTGCCAGCGCCTGGGCTGCCTCGGCACGCGCGCCTCGCAGCTGCGCCACCCGTTCCGAAAGACTCAGCCTGCGGGACGCCCAGACGACCCGGCCCGCGCCCGCGCAGGCCTGCCGGTGCGCGTCGCGCTGGCGAATCAGTCGCGTCCGCGTTTCGCCGTTCTGCCGTTGCCGACTGGCGATCCGCTGTGCCAGTGCGCCGGCTCGACCGCCGATCCGCCCTGCCTCTTCCTCGATCCGTTGCAGCGCCGCCTTGGCGCTCGTGATTGCTCGGTCGCGCTCGGCCAGCAGTTCCGCCCGACGTTGTTCGCTGCCTGCCGCTGCCTGCGCCTGCGCCGCGACGGCGGACTCGGCAGCCCGCGCCGTGTCGAGCGCCTGTACAGCCGCAGTCTTTGCGGTCGTTGCCTGCGTCACCGCAGCTTCGGTATCCCCCAACGCGGCCATCTCGCCGGCCAGCCTGTCGATCTCGGCAACGGCCGCCGCCTGCTCCTGCCGGATCACCGCCAGTCCATTCCTCAGCAGCCGGGCGGTCTCGGCCGCTCGCTCGCCCTGTTCGCGGACCCGGTCCAGCCCCAGGAGGTCGGCCAGCAAGCCCTTGATCTCACCGTTCCGGTAGGCCGAGAGCGGCCGCTTGCCCTGGGCTGAGAACACCGAGGTGAAGAACGTCTCCGGCGGCCCAAGCAACTCGCGCACGGCCCGTTCGTACGTGTCGACCTTGCCATCGCAAACCGTCCCGTCCGCCATCACGACCGGTTTCCAGGCGCTGCCAGCCTGCTCGAACAGGTATGCCTCCGTCTTGCGTTTGCCATTGATGCGAAACACCAGTTGCGATTTGTAGCAGCGCCCACGGTGCTCCCAGACCAATTCCTTCTGGCTTTCGGGCAGATAGACGTGGTCGTAGTAGGAGAAAGCCCCGAGGCCGTCGGCGCCAGCGCGCGAGGGCATCACCGGGTACGGGTGCAGGTTGTCCATCACCGTTGTCTTGCCGCGTCCATTGGCGCCCGCGATGGCGACCAGCGTGGCATCGCCGGCCATCTCTTCGATGTCGAGCGTGACCGTGTCGCGCCCGAGCCCGCTCCTGATGCCCTTGAAACCCGTCAGCGTCAGCGCCAATGGCCGGTAGCCCCGCGCCGAATTCTGTTGCGCATTGGATGCCTTGTCGTTCATTGAATTTCCCCTTTCCCGGCTACGCTTTGCCATAACTCTCACCACGCCCATGAGTCTCAGGCCAACGGCTCCGTCGTCAACCGGTTGCGAACGACGATCCGCCGTTCGGTGGATCCATTCGGCAGATTGGTACTGCTTCGCTCCCGAACGCTTCGCGTGCAAGACATGGGTGATGTGAGCTCACTCGACCTCGACTCCGCCTTGACGGAGGACAACACCGAGGCCAGCCCTACCACCGGCGGCGCCGACGCCGGCGCCGCCGGGAACGACAGCGAAGCACGCCTGCGCCGCGGCCTCCATCGCGCGACAGCGACGAATGCAAGACTGAGCGCTGTCGTGCTGGTCCTCGCGACGATCTATGTCGGGTGGCTGGCGGAGCGGTTCGCCGCTTCACGGCCTCTCGCTGTGGCGCTCATCGCCGTCGGGCTCACCGCCGCCGTCTGGCGCTGGGTAATCGGGCGTGCAGCCACCGTTGAAGTCATCCCGGGCCGGGGCCGGGAGCCGCGCTTCTACAGCGCGCTGGACCAGAACGCCTACCTGGTCTGTCTGCTGTGGGCGCCGGCGACGTTGCTGGTGTATCCGGCCTGTCGGCGCCGATTCAAATCTGAGCCACCGTGCCGACTCAATATTGAGCCAGGGGTGGAAGCCGACTTTGAGACGGTCGGCTGTGGATAAGTGTAGAGCTTGATCTGTTTCGTTGATCTCCTCGATGCTGTGTTGATCGCGCGTGGGAAGACGCGAAGGGCGTAGCCCGTGGCGGATTCCCACGCGCGGCGCTGGTTCAGAATGGCTCGCCCTCAGCCTCGGTCTTGGCGCCCTTGCGAGCCTGCTCACGCGCCTTGATGCGCTTCTTGGCCTGGGCCGTACTGCGGCTGAAGCGGATCGACTCGTTGCCCGTCTCCACGATGTGGCAGTGGTGCGTGAGCC
>CADEDE010000016.1 GCA_902825995.1 uncultured Burkholderiales bacterium | reverse complement strand
GTTTTGGGTCGGCACAACCCTCATAAGTGGCTCAGTTTTCGGTCGGCGCCAACAACCGCCCTTTCCGCGAAGGCGCGCGTCGCTGTCCGGCCGTGACGCGGCCACCACCTGGGCAATGGCCGCGCGCACCGCATGGAACTGGTGGTAGCCAGCGATCTTTTTGACCAGGCCACCATCGTCTTCGAAGAGCACGAAGAAACGCAGGTAGTCCAGCAGGAAGGCCGGCGCCAGCGCGCCGCGCACGAGCGTCTGCAGTTCGTTGAAGGGCCCCAGCGGGTCGAGCGTGACGCCGTCGATCGTGCGCCACGCCATGAAACGTTCGCTGTCGGCCGACAGCGAGCCCAGCAGTGCCTCGCTGCTGTCAGAGATAACCAGCACCTCGTTGTACTGGAAGGCGTCTGCGATCTGTTCCTTGTAGGTCTGGATCTGCTGGAAGGCCTTCCACACGTCGGCGTTGGGATCGGCCGGGTTCTTCAGTTCGATCAGCACCAGCGGCAGACCGTTGACGAACAAGACGATGTCGGGCCGGCGCGTGTGGCGCGGCCCGGTCACCGAGAACTGGTTGACGGCCAGCCACTCGTTGCGCACCGGTTCGGCCCAATCGACCAGCCTGACGAAGTCGCCCCGCGTCTCGCCGTCCTGCTGGTACTGCACCGGCACGCCGCCCACCAGCAGCCGGTGGAAGTGCCGGTTCGCTGCGAGCAAAATCGGCGTGCCCAGGTCCTGCACCTGCTTGACCGCATCTTCGCGCGCCGCCGCCGGCACGCTGGGGTTCAGCGCCGCCACGGCCTGCCGCAGGCGGTCGATCAGCAGCACCTGGCGGTAGTCGCTGCGCTCTGGGGTGCTGCCATCCGGCGCGAGGTCGGGCCCGTAGCGGTGTTGGTAGCCCACGTCCGCGAGCCAGCCCAAGGCTTCTTGTTCGAGCTGGTCTTCGGTCATACGGCTGGGCTCCCGGCGCTTAGCAGGCGCTTAACAAGCTAAGCCGCAAGTCATTGATTTTTCTGGACTTTTCGCCAGCACTCCGCTCTCTCCCGCCATTGCTAAGCCCATGCTATGCCTTCAACCGAAGGGTGTAGACATGGGTGCTGCCGACCCGCTGCCGGTCCAGAAACCCGTCCGGCTGGCTCCACTTCTTCAGGTAGCGCGACGCCTCGACCTGCGCCGAGGGTGAGTTGCCCAAGCCCAGCAGCTCGCGCAGTTCGGCATTCTCGATGCGTTGGTGGTCCCGCAGGTACTCCCGCACCATCTCGGCATAGCGAATCGGGTTCAGCCCCCGGGTTCGGGTGTAGGCCGCCTTGCCCTTGAGTTCCTTGGCCACGCCCTTGGCGAGATGGAAGGTCGCGGCAGCGGTGTGCCCCTTGCGTTCCAGCAATCCGAGGGGCGCCAGGCACATGGCCTCGAGGATGCGGCGCGATTCGTCCCTGGACAGTTGCAGCACGTCTGCTGCTTGTCCCGCGTCGATGAAGTCTTGCCCCAGCAGCGCATCCAGCACCAGCATCTGGTCCAGCGCCACCTCGGCGCCCTGCGCGTCGAGGCGCGCGATCAACTTGGCCAGCGCGTCGTGCGCCTCTCGGTTGAACATGCGAAGCGTCACCGAGTGCCCATCGGTCGTGTACTCGGGCCGGCGCTTGCCGAACACCAGGGCCGACCGGAAGATGCGCCGCCGGCCGATGCCCGAAGACTCCACCAACCGCAGCTTCACCAGCGCATTGGCCAGCGTGCGGTTGCGCGGCACAGCCTCGTGCCGCAGGATGTTCTCGGGCGTGATGCCGGCGACAAAGCCACCCGGGCTGGTGACCACCAATTCCTGGGCCGAGTGGCGCACCAGGATCTCGCCGGGGTTCAGGTAGTCGCGGTGCGTCAGCGCGTTCAACACCGCTTCGCGCACCCCTTCCACCGGGAACTGCGGAATGCGCAGCTTGAACAGGCCGAGCTCGATCTCCTTCTCCGGGTTCAGCGGCCCGGTGAAGACCTGCTCCATGCGCTCCACCGCCTCCAGCAACGGCAGCCGGTCGATGTCATTGCGCGCCACGCTGGTTTCGCCGTCGTGCAGCACGTAGTGGAACTGGGCCTGCGGGCAGCGCTGCGCCAGCACCTCGCGGCGCGCGAAGAGCAGCATGCCGGCGTGGGTCACCTGGCCGTCGCGCAGCGCTTCCAGGCCGCTGAGGAAGGCCGGGTCAGGCAACTCCAGCAGGCCGGAGGCAGGCGCCTTGCTGCGCAGCACCTGCCGCGCCCGTTCGATCTGCAAGGGGTCCAGGTCCTGCAGCGCCAGGCCGTGGGCCGGCGCCCCGCTCCAGTCCACGGCCGCGCTACGCACCTGCGCGCGCTGGAAGGTCACCGGGTCCAGCGGCATGCAGTTCTTGCCCACCCGCTGCTTGAACAGGCCCGCCGCGGTGCCGTAAGGCTTGCTGTCGCCTTCAGCCACGCGCACCACCAGCAGCTTGCCGGTGCCCTCGGGCACGTCGATCTCGAAGACCTCGGCCGCCACGCCCGGCCGCGTGCCGTCGAAGATGCCGCGCCGGAAGACGTCCAGGTCATGGCCACGCACGCCATGGATGGCCTGCGCACGGCCGCGCACCTTGTCGGCCACGCCGAACACCACCACGCCGCCGCCCGCATTGGCGAAGCAGGCGGCGTATTCGCAGGCGAGCTTCAGGTCGTCCTTCGGCCCCTGCCAGGGCTTGAAGTCGAGGAACTCGCTCTCAAGGTCGTCGGCGACATGCCTGTCCAGGGCGCCGAGCAGGCTCACGATGTCGGCGGCGTGGGGGACGGACATCAGACGACCTCCTCCGCTTCGGCGATGGCCTCGGGCAGGCGGAGTTGACCGGAAATCAAGCGGGGGAGCAGCGTGTCGCGAAGGGCGGCGAGTGACCGGCACGTCTGCTTGTTGGCGACAATTCGCGCATAGAGCGGATCGGCAATTGCCCCGAAAGCGGCGAGTACGTCGTCAGGCGGCACCAGAGCGACGAAGCGGTCGATGTCGCCTTTGCCGAGATGAATCACCGTGGTCGCGGTTTCGGTCGCCTCGATGTGCGCGAGTTGCGGCTCGATAGACGCGCGTACGAACGCGGCCGGCACGCCCGCCTTCGGTTGAAAGACGCAGACTCGCTGATTCAACCAAGCCTGCTCGCCGCCCCACAGGTAGGCCCGGAACTCGCCGTCCATGCCAACCACGATGTCGCCGGGCGTGAGAAGGTAGCCCTTAGGATGCACTTCGTCCGTGTGCACGCCAGGTGCTTCGTCACGCAGATCGCGGATGCGAACGAGCGGACGGCCGATGCCGTCGGTGTTGAAGCGGCTCGATGCGAACGGCGCGCCGTAAACGACCTGCGCGACATCGTAGATCGATGCCTCCCTCCAGCCGCGCGGAACGGGACCACGGCGTGTCTCTTCGAACCCACCCGAAAACAAGGCCGCAGTGGCTTCGTCCATGCCGGCCGGCGCGAGGCCTTGGCTCTTGGCTCGAACGGGATCGAAGTCGACGAACCACGACTTGAAGAGCGCCTGCGCGATGGCTTCGAGGGTGGCGTTGGTTTCGCGCAGGAGAGCGAGGCGGTCGTCGAGTGCGCCAATGAACCCAGAAATCCGATGCTGAACCTTCAACGGAGGAACTTCAACTTCCAAAAGACGCTGCGCTGTGATGGGAACTTGATTCCTTGTCGACAGCCCCATCACGCCTGCTAACTGATTCTGGAAATCGCGACTCTCAAAGAAGCCCGCCAAGTAGCGGGGAAGTAGTCGTGACGTGTCGAGCCTGAAATACGTCAGCGACGTCCCAATTAGTGCTTGACCGCTGAACTCAGGTACGACAGCAACTCTACCGACAGTAGCGTTGTGGGAAAGCAGAACATCACCGGCTTGAATGAATCCGTAGGGCAAGCAGGCGGCCTTTTCCTTCCTAAGTTTCTGCGCCGCACCGAAGTCAATCCGCCCAGCATTGACAACCTTTGCTGTCAGCATAGGAAGACCATCATCTCCAAAGTCTTCAATTCGCGGGTAGAGCGATCCAAAGTTGCCATCCTTGTGCGCTGAAATGACTCCTGCCTTTATCAGGTGGCCAATCGAAAAGCGCCCCACAAGCTCATCAGAACTCATACCCCAGACCTCCCAGCTTCCGCCGGATCAACTGGTCAAGCTCTGCGCCCTTGGCCATCTGCTCGCCGAGCTTCTCCGTCAGTGCCTGCATCTTCGCCTCGAAGCCCTCGTCATCGTCCTCCACGGCTTCTGCGCCCACATAGCGCCCCGGCGTCAGCACATGCCCGTGCTCGGCAACTTCGGCCAGCTTCACGCTGCGGCAGTAGCCCGCCACATCGGCGTACTCGCCCGCACCTGAATCACCCCGCCACGCCGCCACGGTGTCGGCGATGCGGTCGATCACCTCGTCCTTCAACTCGCACTGCACGCGGCTGATCATCGTGGCCAGCTTGCGGGCATCGATGAACAGCACCTCGCCCTGGCGCTGCCGCTTGTCCTTCACCAAGAACCACAAGCAGGCCGGAATCTGCGTGTTGAAGAACAACTGCCCGGGCAGCGCGATCATCACTTCCACCACGTCGGCGTCGACCATTGCCGCGCGGATGTGGCCTTCGTTGTTCTGGCTGCTGCTCATGCTGCCGTTGGCCAGCACGATGCCAGCGCGGCCTCCCGGCTTCAGGTGCCACAGCATGTGCTGCAGCCACGCGTAGTTGGCGTTGCCCTGCGGCGGGTCGCCGTACACCCAGCGGGCGTCGCCCGACAAGCTCGCGTGCCACCAGTCGCTGATGTTGAACGGCGGGTTGGCCAGGATGAAGTCGGCACGCAGGTCGGGGAACTGGTTCTTCGTGAAGGTGTCGGCCGGCTCGCGGCCGAGGTTGAAGTCGATGCCGCGGATGGCCAGGTTCATCGCGGCCAGCCGCCAGGTGGTGGGGTTGGCCTCCTGGCCGAAGATGGCCACGTCGCCCAGCTTGCCGCCGTGGCTGAGGATGAACTCCTCGCTCTGAACGAACATGCCGCCGCTGCCGCAGCACGGGTCGTACACCTTGCCGTGGTGCGGTGCCAGCACGGCCACCAGCGTCTTGACGATGCTGCGCGGCGTGTAGAACTGGCCGCCGCGCTTGCCTTCGGCGCTGGCGAACATGCCCAGAAAGTATTCGTACACCTGGCCCAGCACGTCGCGTGCCGTAGCCGCGCTTTCGCCGAAGCCTATTGTTGATATCAGGTCCACCAGTTCGCCCAGCTTGCCATCGGGCAATTGCGCCCGCGCGAAGCGCTTGTCGAGGATGCCCTTGAGCTTGGGGTTTTCGGCCTCGATCAGGCCCAGCGCATCGTCGATGCGTTTGCCGATGTCCGTCTGCTTGGCGGCTGAGCGAATGGCTTCCCAGCGGGCGGCTTCCGGCACCCAGAAGACATTGGCTTCGCGGTAGTAGTCGCGGTCTTCCAGCTCGGCCGCGACGTCGGCCGGTGTGGCGCCGTCGAGGTGGTACTCGTCGGCTGGGTCGGCAAAGCGCGCCGTCAGATCGGTGCGGCGGGCTTGGAAGGTGTCGGAGATGTACTTCAGGAAGATCAGGCCCAGCACCAGGTGCTTGTACTCGGCCGCGTCCATATTGGCGCGCAGCTTGTCGGCGGTGGCCCAGAGGGTCTTCTTGAGGTCGTCGATCATGGACTCGGATGCAGCCTGCGTTGTCGGTTCTTCGCTGTCATTCTCGCCGCTGCGAGGAAGAACGACGGCCCGATGCGCCGGCCAGCGCGCCACTCCGGTGAACTCGGGGGCGACAGAGCGGCCAGCCGGAAATGTATCGACGCAATGTCCGACGAAACATTTCCAGGGCGGGGCCTACTTCACCCGCTGCAGCTTTGGTCGAGGCTGGGCGGCCCGGGCTGCCACCGCCAGGGCGGCGTCGACCTTGGTCCGTATCGAACAGCACCTGAGCAATCGGGCGCAAACCGCGAGCGCCGAGCGCAGCACGACCAGCGGCACGCCCACCAGCAGCCACGGCCATGACAGCACCGCAAAGCCGGTAGTGCAAGCGACCGTGACACCCGCGATCCACGCGCCATCACATCGCCGCCACAGCAGCGGCGGGTCCGTCCGGAGGAAGTTGATCTGGTCTCCGGTGCTGTGATTGAAGAGGCCGACCGGCAAGTCGCCGAACAGCAGCACGTCGACATCGTGTCCACGCCGGCCCGGCAGAAAGCGTGAGTGAACGATGAGCTTCACGTCCGGGCCGTCGATGGCCTTGATCCACAGCTCCCGCCGCTCGCGCGCCGGGTACTGTTCGCACCAGCGCATCGGCACGTTGATGAAGCGCTGGACTTCGGTCAGCTCGCCGCTGACCCAGTGGAAGGTACGCATGGACTGGCTCCGGATGAAGGCCCGGCCACCGTCGCATGCAATGGCATCAGGTCAACCCGGCACGCGCCAGCGCTGCGAATCTGCGTGCGCGGCTATCACTGCGGTGGCAGCTGAGTGCGACCCCAGTGGCACCGCAGTGACACCGCGCGGCGGTGTGCCGCTGCGCGGTGTCACTGCAGGTGCACTCGGATGTAGCCGCGCCGCTGCCGCAGCGCTCGAAGGCGAGCTTCGTGGGCTGCCGATCGAATACCCGGTTCACCACCAGAGGCCAATCTCACAGCAGTCAACCCCAGGCACAGCACGCCACTAGCTGGCATTCCGCAAACAGAGCCGCCTTGCGCCCCCGTCACTTGCCCATGCAAGCGCCGTCGATCCCGGGCGGTTGCGGCGGGCGTCTGCGCCCAGCCCGTTGACGACACCCCCGCCCCGCGCGTCCACTACAAGCTCCCTTGGGCCTCCCTCATGGCCTGCTCCGCTGGAGCGAAGAGGCGTCGCAGTCGTTACCTGCCCTTTGACGCCTGGCCCTGAGCCAGGCTGGCCGTGACCCCCGAGGTCGCGGACGTTGGTTCCCCTTCGCAGAGCTGAATGCTGCAGCCCACCGGCCACCGCGCCGGGCGCTCATGAAGCGCGCTGCAGCCCGTGCCCAAGCCGTGCTGGCACCCGATGCCTTGCACAGCGTCTCGCCATCCGTTCGAGCACCGGCCGCCACTCGTGGGCGGCCCGGCGCGTGGTCGTGCTTGCCCTGATGGGCTCCGCCGCGCGCCGCCCTCGCTCGTGCGCCTGACACCGCCCCGGACTCTCGGTGAGGGGCGGACCCATGCAGGTGGATGGCGCTGCGAAAGCACGCAGAACTGATCCATCGACGGCAGCAGGCCCGACCTGGCTGCCGATGTCGCCCGCCCCCGAGGCTGGCGCCATCACCCACCCCGTGCCGCGCGGAAACCCGCGCACGGGCCGGATCAACCCGTTCCCATTTTTAAGGATGACCGAGCCAGCCGGCGGCACCGCCGCCACCGCTGGCGAACCCCTGGGTCGGTGCAGCGCGCACGTGGCGCGCGCTGCATTGCAAGCACAACGCCACGGTCGCGCCCGGCGACGGAATCCGCCAGGCCGGCGCCTGCATCGATTCCACCCTTGGCGCGTGCCATGGCGACATGGAAAGGGACGCGCGCCGATGTCGACCCTTCAACCGGAGCTGACCATGCCCCGCCTTTCCATCGACCCGCCTTCTTCCCACCTCCGCCCACCGCCGGTGGGACGCACCGCCCACCAGCCGCCGCGCCTGCGCGACTGGGCTGGCCTGACCGACGCCGACGTGCTGGCGCGCCACCGCCCCGGCCAGGCCGACCCGCTGCGGGTGCTGGAGGTGCTGCTGCGCCAGCACAACCAGCAGCACACGTCTCGGCAGAAAACTGTGTCGCACAAGACCCGGCAGGATCGCGCCGACTTCCTGCGCCGCTTCTATGCGGCCTTGCACGACCGTGCCAGCTTCAAGACCCTGCCCGACCCGCGTAACCTGGGGCAGAAGCACATCCGCGCCATGGTGCAGGTGTGGCGCGACGACAAGCTGAAGCCGGCGACGATCCAGACCTACTTGAGCTTTCTGCGCGGCCTGGCGCTGTGGACCGGCAAGCCCGGCTTCGTGCGCGGGCCGGCCTTCTACGGCCTGGAGCTGCACGAGTACCAGCGCCACGAGGTGGCCGAGCGCGACAAAAGCTGGTCGGCCCAGGGCTTGGACATCGACGCGCTGCTGCAGCGCGTGAGCGCCTACGACGCCTACGTGGGCGCGTCGCTGCGCGTGATCCAGGCCTTCGGCCTGCGCAAGAAGGAATCGGTGATGCTGCGGCCGAACGCGCTGGTCGTGCCGTTCGAGGCCACGGGTTTGCCGCCCGAAGAGCGCCAGGCCGACCACTACCTGTGGGTGCGCCAGGGCGCGAAGAACGGCCGGCCGCGCTACCTGCCGCTGGACACGCCGCAGCGCCAGCAGGCCGTCGCACATGCGCAGCGCGTGGCAGGCCCGGACCCAGAGGCCCATCTGGGCAGGCCCGACCGGTCACTGAAGCAGAACATGCAGCACTTCGCCTACGTGCTGCGCAAGTTCGGCTTCACCAAGCGCAAGCTGGGCGTGACGGCGCACGGCCTGCGGCACGAGGCGCTGATCGGCGAGTACGTGGTGCGCACCGGGCAACAGCCGCCGGTGCGCGGTGGCGCCAGAGAGGCGTCAAGCGTGGTGAAGGCCGCGTGCCTCGCTGTCTCGAAGATGGCCGGTCATTCGAGGCCCAGAGCGTCTCGGGCGTATCTGGGGGCCATCCTGGGTCGGCCGCGCCACAAGGCCGCGGCGGCAGATGCGGTTGAAGCAGTCGGCGCGCCTGCCGCGTAGGGCCGAACGCGGCGGTCAGCCCTTGGCGTTGCGCGTGCCGGGCTTGTCCGCCGCGACGGCATCCAGCCAGTCGGCCCAAGATTGCATCATCGCCGCGCGTTCGGCCAGGTGGTCGGCGTGGTTGTAAGCGGCGCGCACGCGGTTGCGCTCCACGTGGGCCAGCTGCAGCTCGATGAAGTCGGAGCGCAGGCCCATCTCGTGCAGCCGCGTCGACGCGGTGGCGCGGAAGTCGTGCGCGGTGACGGTGGCCGACGCGAAGCCCAGGCTCATCAGCGCGTGGTTGACGGTGGTGGCCGACATCACGTCGTGCGGCCGGCGGTGGTTGGGGAACAGCCAGCGTCCGGCGCCGGTGATGCCCTTCAGCTCGGTGAGCAGCGCCACTGCCTGCGTGGACAGCGGCACGATGTGCAGCCGGCGCATCTTCATCTTCTCGGCCGGGATGCGCCACTCGGCGGCAGCCAGGTCCAGCTCGGTCCACTCGGCCTTGCGCATCTCGATCGTGCGCACGAAGGTCAGCAGCAGCAGGCGCAGCGCGATCACCGTAGTGCGGTGGCCGCCGAAGCCCTGCAGCTTGCGCAGGAAGGCGGCGATCTCGTCGCGGGCCATCGGCCGGCTGTGGTTGACCGGCGGGCGGATGACGGCGCCACGCAGAGCCGAGGCCGGGTCGTGGTCGGCGCGCAGCGTGGCCACGGCATAGCGGAACACCTGCGAGCACCACTGCCGCAGGTTCAGCGCCACCACCTCTGCACCCCGCTTGGTGGCGCGGTCCAGAATGGCCAGCACGTCGGCCGCGGTGACCGAGCGGATCGGCAGCCGGCCGATGCGCGGGTAGATGTCCTTCTTCATGCCGCGCTCCACCTGCATCAGGTAGTACGGCGCCCAGCGGCTGCGCTTCTTCTCGATCCACTCCTCGGCGATGGCCTTGAAGGTCAGTGCGTTGGCGTTGATCTGCCGCGTGCGCTCGGTTTGCCGTGCATGGGCCGGGTGCCGGCCTTGGCGGATCAGCTCGCGGGCTTCATCACGCGCCTTGCGCGCATCGGCCAACGAGACCTGCGGGTACTCGCCGATGGCGAACAGGTTCTCGCGCCCGGCGATGCGGTACCGATAGCGCCAGAGCTTGGAGCCGCTGGGCTTGATTTCGAGGTACAGGCCAGCGGTGTCGGCGAGCTTGATCGGCTTGTCGGCGGGCTTGGCCTGGCGAATCTTGATGTCGGTGAGGGGCATGATGGCACTCGATCACCTCCAGTGCTCGTCGTAGGAGGTGGCGAGGCCATCGTCTCAGTGTTGCTCTTCCGGTCAAGGCCAGAGGCGCAACTGCCAAACGAAAACGCCCCGAACTCGGGGCGCTTGGTAGGGAAAGCGGTGCGGTCAGGGCTTCTTCTTGACTGCCGCTGCGGCGGTTTTCGTCTCGCCTGAAGTCCGCGGTGTCGGAAACGTCAGAGTCGCCACCTTGGCAGACTCCCCCATCCAGCTTCTCAACTGGGCGACTTCCTGGCGGGCAGCTTGAAACTGCCCCATGAATGACTTTTCCTGCTGCTTCATGGAATGCTCCTGGCGCGAGAAGAACTCGGAGGAGGCTTGGTCTCGTCGACCACAAACGCCTCAGCGAAGGTGTAGGTGAAAACGAGTCGTCGAAGCCGAGGCGTCGCCGCGATCTCATCGACGTTTTTGATCTTACCGTCCGCAGACTTTCTGGCGCCGAAGCTCTCGAAAAATTCCATGTAACGCCTCGGCGCGACACCCACGAACGCACGGAAATTTGCTCGGCTGGGAGAAGGCTCGGCCGGCTCGACACTGATCGAATCGCTGAAGAGCTCCGCCGTGCGGCTCTTCTCGTACGGCTCGATGAAGACGACGTCTCGAATGCCGGCTGCGACGATGTGACGCGCGCAGATGTGGCATGGAAACGTTGTGCAAAACAGACGAGAACCCTGCAGCCGCACCCCAGCCCTGGCCGCTTGCGTGATCGCAGCCATCTCAGCGTGAACCGCACGCCCGAACTCGATGACATCGAAGAGCTGGGCATCCCTGAGGTAGGCGCCCTCGGCGAACAGCGCATCTTCGGCCAAGTCCGAACTCGACTTGCCACGCGTTGCAGATCCCAGCAGCCTCGGCCTTCTTCGCATGCGATCGAAGGCGTCCTCCACGATCTCGCGCTTGATGTCGACGTTCGAGTCGCTGCCGCGCTCGAAATCTCTCATCCGCCCCTCGTCATCCGCCCAGTACAGCCCACCGCCGAACCGTGGCACCTCATTGCAGCCTGTGGAGAGGATCTCGCCTTCATCTGACACCACGGCAGCCCCCACCTGCCTGGACAGATCAAGCGAGCGGAGGGCGGCAGCCTTCGCGAAAAACATGGCTTGCTCGTCGCGAGTCGGTGACACGTAGGGATTGCCGAAGGTGAGCTGAACCAACCGCTTCAGTTGCTTCTCAAGATCAGGGCGCGATTCACTGGTGACGAAATAGTCGGCCAATGGAAAGGTCTTGCCGACCCGCTGCCCCAGCTTTCGCCCTTCCTCTTCGTAGTCCCGGCCAATCAACTCGGTCGCATGCTCTTCGGCCTTGGCACGGTCAGCTCCAAGCGACGGGGCAAGGAGCTTCTTCAAGAATTGAAGCCGCCAGGCGCGGGACGCGTACACCGAGATCAGGGTGAACGCCTTGCCATAGACCTGCCGGAAGAGGTCGACTTCCTCCGGTCGCTTGAAGGATCGAACGAAGTAGGCGACGCGCTTCGCAGGCTTGCGAACGTTGCCAGTCCTCGCCTCACGGGCGCCACGGACTGCGGCGATCCCAAGCCGAGCAACGATGTCAGGCTGTTCCGACTCCTCCCGGAGACCGGTACCGCGATCCATCAGTGTCTTGATCCGGACGTACTCGTTCGCAAAGGCCTGAGACTTGCCGAGGTATGTGGTGATCAGTTCGCTCAAGCGCACCTCGACCACTTCATACTGCACGGCACGCAGCTGTGCGCGAAGCGCATCGCAGACCTTGTTCAGGTCGATGCCGGTCGGCCCGACGAAGCCGAAGACCAGTTCAATGTTTGCGGGATCAGACGCGTCGAGGCCGTCTGGGGCCTGTCACGGATGCACGCGGTCCGCGGCTCGCCTGCCTGAGCGAGCGGTACCGGCGGCCTTACCTTGACGTTCTGTGGCTGGTCGTCTTGTCGCCATCTACTCGCCTTCCCTCAGTTGCCTATGCGCGCGACGCAGGAGCAACCGCTTGTCCGTCAAGGGTCGCAAGCAACAGGACAAACTGCAATCCCGAGATACGCGTACACGGCGCCGCGGCGACAGCGACGCAGTGACCCATCAGCGCCCTACGACACGATGGTTCGACCGAACGGCAAGTCGTAGTCGTAACCCGAGATGCCGGCCTGCAACGCCTCGAGCCTCGCCTTCGTAGGATCGGTCAGCCTCGCCAGGTGCGTGGCAAGCCTCAGCCACTCCCGGCTCTGCTCGGGTAGCGCCTCGCCCGCGTTGATCTGGCTCTGCAGATGCTCGACGTAGGCTTTGACCTCGCAGTACCGATGCCAGGCTGCCGCCTCCTTGTGGAGCTGATCCGAGAAGTTGCGGAGGCGCCGCTGCCGCTCTCGGGCTATCTCGGCTTCGCGCGCCGCTTCGGCCCAGCGGCGCCGCTGTTCCTCTCGCTCGGCCCTCAGTTGGGCAATCGCCTGGGCGCCGCTCGCCAGGCCGGCGACGATGCTCTCGACTTTCTCCTCCAGGCGCGAGCGTTTGCCGTCGGCCCACGACTTGCGGCCAGCGAAGTCACCCGTGATCGTCAGGCGTAGCTCGCCGGTGAAGCGGTAGGTGAAGGTCCGCGACTTCATCCACGAGTACTTCGGATCGACCTCGACCGTCTCGGTCCGGGAGTAGTCCTCGGCAAGGCTGATGCCCAAGCGCTCGCCGCCGACATCGACCTCGACGCGCTTTGCTTCCTGGTTGTGGGCGAGGCGCGCACCCGCAGCAGGCATGGCCCGTTCGATCGCGTCCAGTACCCGGCAGGCTCGCTCCACCGTCGCAGAGCTGAGCGAACACGCAATCACGCGCGATGAGCCGCAGGTGACAAAGCCGTCCGCCGAAGGCTTCGCGTTGGTCAGCCGCTCGAAGGTCACGGCAGCCACTCCCGCAAGGGCCTCGCCCTGCGCTGCCTGCGCGGCCTTGATGCTGGCTCGGTCGATCTCGACCTTCGGCGTTTCCGCGAGGCGATGCCGCGCAGCGTCCAGCTCGACGATGTCGATCTTGGACGAGGGCAGCGCTGGTTTGGGCGGCGCCTTACCTGCCGCGAGCTTGGCCCAGTAGCCGCGAGGCGGCAGGGGAATGTTGTGCCGGCGACAAGCCTTGGCCAAGCCGACATCCGAGATGTCCAGCTCGTGGGCCAGCTTGCTCATGGGCGTGGACCACACCCGGTTGTAGAGGTCTCGGCGGGAGATCTGCATGCGTTTTCGGTACCCGCATCGATACCCACTTTTTGCCGGTCTGTAGCGGTCTGCCGTGAGCCGTCAAGAGCCCGAATCTCCAGCACCGGCGCGGGTTTGCGGGCCGATGTGGGATGCCGTGAGACCCACCTGAAGTTGGTCGATCATCAGCAGCATTTGCGCTCTATCCTATTGATTTCATTGGATGTTCTGCGAGACATCCACGTTTCATACCCGCTTTTTCTGTCGCTGGCGAGGCCGGCGCGACGTGCTGGGTGGGGAATCTGGAGCGCCCGCGCGGGCGCAATAGGTCGGTCAGGCTGATGGCTTGCGCCAACGCCAACCGAAGAGTGCTGCTGCGATCGAAGAGCACGCGAACATGCCCATCATTATGGGCCAGCTTGCCGGCACCGCTCTCAGCTATGTCCTGCCGCCCCCTGTTGTTCGTGGGCGGCGACCTCGGCTGCAAGTCGCTCGGATAGCTCGGGCGCCTGCGACTCGGCGAACACTTCCTTCTTCACTGGCGCTTTCCGCAAAATGCTAAGTGCCGACTCGTATGCCGGGCGCAGTTCACTGTGCGTTGGTTCAGCCACCAAGAAGTAGAGCCTGAACGGTTCGGCCGCATTCGCCACGCTCGTCACTTGACCAAGCCAACGATGCGCTTTCTCCTTGATCGAGTCGGCGTTGGCTAGGTCGAACGACACTGGTGCCAGACAGTGCCACTCGCCGTTCTTCCACGCATGCCTGAACTCGACTTCATCGTCCTTTACTCCGATCGTCTTTCGATCGAAGCGCTTGCCCGCCAACAGCATCCGACCCGCCCGCAAGCGTCGTCGTACCGTCTCGTCCACTCGCTTCGTGACCATGCGTTGCACCCAATTCTTGCCAAGTATGGGTACAACGCACAACGGCGCTAGCGGTTGTCATGATTTACGGAAAGATCAATAGGGACTGCCGCTGGCGCGTGCCGCGCGCGCGACGGAAACTATCGCTGCGCGTTGGCGTACACCGTTTCTCGACTTTCCCTTTTTTGGAGGCTCTTGATGAAGACCCTGTTCACCCTGTTACTGGCGCTCGCGGCGGGTTCCGCGATGGCCTATCACTGCCCGGCCGACATGAAAACCATCGACGCCAAATTGGCCACGGGCGTCAAGCTGCCGGACGCCGACATGGCCAAGGTCAAGCAACTGCGCACCGACGGCGAAGCCGCCCACAAGGCCGGCAAGCACGACGAGTCGGTGAAGCTGCTCGGCGAGGCGATGAAGATCCTGAAGATCTAGGGCCACGAAGTGACCCCTGCGGGTCCAAGGGGATCGCGAGCGCAGCGAGCTTGGGCCGTCAGTTCAGCCCATCAGGATCGACACCGACTTGGTCACCAGGTAAGCCTCGAGCGCTTCGGGCCCGCCCTCGCTGCCGTAGCCCGAATCCTTGACGCCGCCGAAGGGCATCTCGGGCAGCGCCAGGGCCGGCTGGTTAACCCACAGCATGCCGACTTCGAGCCGCTGCGACAGCGCGTGCGCAGTGGCCAGCGACTGGGTGTAGGCATAACCGGCCAGGCCGAAGGGCAGGCGGTTGCTCTCACGGATGGCTTCGTCGAGCGTGTCGAAGCCGCGGATCGCGGCCAGCGGGCCGAACGGCTCCTGGTTGAAGACCATCGCGTCGAGCGGCACGTCGGTCAGCACGGTCGGTGCGAAGTAGTTGCCGCTGGCCCCGATGCGCTCGCCGCCCAACGCGAGCTTGGCGCCACGCTTGACGGCGTCGTCGGTGATCTGCTGCATGGCGGCGAGGCGCCGCGGGTTGGCCAGCGGGCCCATCGTCGTGCCTTCGGCGAGGCCCTCGCCGACCTTGAGCTTTTGCGTCTGCGCCACTAGCGCGCGCTCGAAGTCGGCGCGGATGCCGTTGTGGACCAGGAAGCGCGTCGGCGCAATGCAGACCTGGCCGGCGTTGCGGAACTTCGCGGCACCGGCCGCCTTCACCGCCTGGGCGATGTCGGCGTCCTCACTCACGATCACCGGGGCATGGCCGCCGAGTTCCATGGTCGCCCGCTTCATGTGCTGGCCGGCCAGCGCCGCCAGCCGCTTGCCGACCGGCGTCGAGCCGGTGAAAGTGATCTTGCGGATCACCGGGTGGGCGATCAGGTAGGCCGAAATTTCTGTCGGGTTGCCATAGACCAGGCCGATCGCGCCGGCCGGTACGCCGGCATCGGCAAAGGCTTTCATCAGCGCGGCCGGCGAGGCCGGGGTTTCTTCCGGCGCCTTGACGATGATCGAGCAGCCGCTGCACAGCGCGGCGCAGACCTTGCGCACGACTTGGTTGATCGGGAAGTTCCACGGCGTGAACGCGGCCACCGGGCCGACCGGCTCCTTCAGCACCATCTGCTGCACGGCCATGTTGCGCGGCGGCACGATGCGACCGTAGATGCGGCGGCTCTCGTCGGCGAACCACTCGATGATGTCGGCCGCGGACAGCGTCTCGGTCTGGGCTTCGCCGATGGGCTTGCCCTGCTCTTGCGACATCATCGTGGCGATCGCGCCGGCCCGTTCGCGCAGCAGCACAGCGGCGCCGCGCATCAGCTTGGCGCGCTCGATGGCCGGCGTATTGCGCCACAGCGCGAAGCCTTTGTTCGCGGCCGCCAGCGCGCGGTCGAGGTCGGCGATGCCGGCGTGGGCCACGCGGCCGATTTCGGCGCCGCTGGCGGGGTTGACGACCGCCAGGCTGCGGCCATCGGCGGCATCGCACCACTGGCCGTCGATCAACAACTGGGTCGGGGGGTAGGCACGAGCGGTCATGGTCCGGAGGGTCGGTGGCGGGGGGAGTCTGCCATTTTCTGCACTACGGCTGACCCGGCGCTGGCGCTTTGTCTGCCGTGAGCGACTGCGGACAGCTCTTGGCGCGCAGCGTCCGGGCCGTCACCAATGCTGTAATGGCGGCGGCGCAGCCAAGCTGCTGCCAAGCACCCATGGCCGACCCCACACCCTTGCGCCAGATTCTTGCCGATTGCCGCCGACTGCTGTCGGTGCGCGGCGAGGCCAATGGGCCGTTGCTGGCCCAGGAAATCGTGCAGTGCATCGACGCCTCGAGCGACGAACAGCGGGCGCGATTCTTCGACCGCCTGGCCAGCGATTTCAGCCCCGACCCACAGGCGGTGCTCGGCGCCGCCCGGGCTTATGCCGAAGCACCCGGCGCCGAGGCGCTGATGCGCCTGACACGCCTGGCCGAGCCGCCGCGCCAGGAGCTGTTCCGGCGTCTGAACGGCGCGGCCGGCGGCACCGCGGCCATCGTGCGCCTGCGCCGCAGCCTGCTCGAACGCCTGCCCCGGCAGCCGCAACTGCGCGTGGTCGAAGCCGATCTGCTGCACCTGCTGTCGTCGTGGTTCAACCCCGGCTTTCTCGAGATGCGCAAGGTCGATTGGCGTTCGCCGGCCCAATTGCTCGAGCAAATCATCCACCACGAGGCGGTGCATCAGATCGACGGCTGGGACGACCTGCGGCGCCGCCTGCAACCCGACCGCCGCTGCTTCGCTTTCTTCCACCCGCAGCTGCCCGACGAACCGCTGATATTTGTCGAAGTCGCGCTGGGGCCCGAGATGGCCGACGCGATCGCACCGCTGATCGACAAGCGTTCGCAGCCCCTGCCGCCGGAGCAGTTCAAGGTGGCGGTTTTCTATTCGATCAGCAACTGTCAGCCCGGGCTGCGTGGCGTGTCGCTCGGTAACTTCCTGATCAAGCGCGTGGCCGAGCATTTGAAGCGCGAACTGCCGCAACTGAAGACCTTTTGCACGCTGTCGCCGATTCCCGGCTTGCTGGCGTGGCTGAACCGCGCCGAGCCGGCGGCGCTCGGCGAGAGCGCGGCACAAGCCTGGACCCTGCTGCACAGCGAATGCGGCGCCGATTTCGGTGTTCTGAGCCATGCCGCGCACCTGGCCGCACTGAGTGGCGGGGCGCACCATGCGCTGTGGCGGTTGGCGGCGCACTACCTCGTACACATTTCCCCGCAGCCGCAGGGCGACCCGGTGGCGCGCTTTCACCTCGACAATGGCGCGCGGCTGGAGCGCCTGAACGCCAGCGCCAATCTGACGGCGACGGGCTTGAAGCAGGCGGCCGGCCTGATGGTCAACTACCTCTACGATCTGGGCAAAATCGAACTCCACCACGACCGTTTTGCTCACGGCAAGGTGGCGCACAGCCGGGCCGTTTCGGCGCTGCTGTGAGTTCTTTGTTTCGACAACGCAGGAGGCATCGTATGAGCAACTTCAAACTGAGCCGCGCTCTGGTCATCGCCGCCGTGGCAAGCCTGGCAGCGCCGCTCGTGCAAGCCCAGGCCACTTCCTTCGACAAGCTCAGGACGATCGGAAATACAGACTCAGGACCGGCCTGGCCCAGCAAGCCGGTGGCCATCGTCGTGCCCTTCCCGCCCGGCGGGGGTACCGACGCCTTCGCCCGGCCCTTGTTCGCGGCCATGACGCGCAACGTCGGTCGCCAGTTCGTCATCGACAACAAGGGGGGCGCGGGAGGCACCTTGGGCGCCGGCATCGCGGCCCGGGCCGCGCCCGACGGCTATACCTTCTTCATGGGCGCGGTGCACCACGCCATCGCGCCGAGCATGTACCCCCGGCTCGACTACAACATCGAGAGCGACTTTGTCCCTGTCGGCCTGATCTCGAGCGTGCCGCAGGTGATCGTCGTCAACCCGCAGAAGGTGGCGGCCAAGACCCTGCCCGAGTTGCTCGATACGCTGCGCAAGAACCCCGGCAAGCTGAACTACGCCTCGGCCGGCAACGGCACCTCGCACCACCTGGCCGGCGAGCTGTTCAAGTTGCAGACCAAGACCTTTGTCACGCACATCCCGTACCGCGGCGCAGGCCCGGCATTGCAGGATCTGATTGCCGGTCAGGTCGATCTGATGTTCGACGGTCTCGGCTCGTCGGCCGCGCACATCCGGGGCGGGCGCATCCGCGCCATCGCGGTCGCTGCCGGCAAGCCGGCGCCGGGCTTCCCCGAGGTGCCGCTGGCCAAGGCCGGCGGCGCGCCAACCTACGAGGTCGCCACCTGGTACGGCCTGTGGGCCCCCAAGGGCACGCCGCGCGAAATCGTCACCGCGATGCAGAGCGAGATGAAAAGAGCGCT
Organism: uncultured Burkholderiales bacterium; assembly: GCA_902825995.1. GTDB lineage: Bacteria > Pseudomonadota > Gammaproteobacteria > Burkholderiales > Burkholderiaceae_C > CADEEN01. The sequence continues at coordinate 27,654 of CADEDE010000016.1, read as the reverse complement.
CAACAGCGACGATCTGAAAACCATGTGGACCGGCCTGGGCACCGAAACGCCGAATCTCTGGGGCGACGACTTCGGCAAGTTCGTGTCGAGCGAAGTCAAACGTTGGGCCGCGGTGGTGAAAGCCTCGGGGGCGAAGCTGGATTGATGGCTGGCATGGCCGTCAATCAAAACCTGTTCGCCGCCTTGCGCGCAGCCTTTCCTGCCGACCTCGACGCGACCGCCATCGAAACCTGCGACACACCGGCGCCGCTGTTCTACACCTGGCGCGACATCGACCGCGCCAGCGCACGCATCGCCAACCTGTTCGATTCGCTCGAGCTCCCGGCCGGCGCGCGAATCGCGGTACAAGCCGACAAGAGCGTCGAGGCCCTGCTGCTGTACCTGGCTGTCCTGCGCGCGGGCTTGGCCTATGTGCCGCTCAACACCGCGTACCGGCAAAGCGAGATCGAGTACTTCGTCGGCAACGCAGAGCCGAGCGTGGTGGTCTGCAGTCCGCGCAACTTTCCCTGGGTCGCCAGGCTGGCGTTCAAGGCCGGCGTGCAGAACGTCTTCACGCTCGGCGACGACCGCACGGGCAGCCTGCTCGAACGCGCCGCGTGGCACAGCGACGCGCACGAGCCGGGCGTGAAGCAGGCCGACGAGCTGGCCGCGATCCTCTACACCAGTGGCACCACGGGCCGCAGCAAGGGCGCGATGCTGACGCACGGCAACCTGCTGTCGAACGCGCGCACCTTGCACGGCTATTGGGGCTGGCAGGCCAGCGATGTGCTGATCCACGCCCTGCCGGTATTCCATGTGCACGGGCTGTTCGTGGCCAGCCACGGCGCGCTGCTGGCTGGCGCGAAGATGCTGTGGCTCAACAAGTTCGAGCCCCGGGCCACGATTGCGCAGCTGCCGCGGGCCACGGTATTCATGGGCGTGCCGACGCTGTACGTGCGCCTGCTGGCCGAAGCCACGCTTTCGCGCGAGGCCTGTGCGGCGGTGCGCGTTTTTGTCGCCGGCTCGGCGCCGCTGCTGCCCGAAACCTTCGACGCCTGGCGCGAGCGTACCGGCCACGCCATCGTCGAGCGTTACGGCATGAGCGAAACGGTGATGCTGACCTCCAACCCCTACCACGCCAGGGACGGCGAGCGCCGTGCCGGCACGGCGGGCCGACCGCTGCCGGGCGTGCAAGTCCGGCTACGCGACGACCAGGGCCAGCCCTGCCGCAGCGGCGAAGTCGGCGGCATCGAGGTCAAGGGCCCGAATGTCTTCAAGGGCTACTGGCGCATGCCGCAGAAGACGGCCGAGGAGTTCACGCCCGACTTGTGGTTCAAGACCGGCGATGTCGGCAAGCTCGATGATCAGGGCGTCCTCACGATCGTCGGCCGCAGCAAGGATTTGATCATCAGCGGTGGCTACAACGTCTATCCGGCCGAAATCGAAAGCCTGCTCAACGAGCAGCCCGGCGTGGCCGAGAGCGCGGTCATCGGCGTGCCGCACCCCGACTTCGGCGAGGCCGTGGTCGCGGTGGTGGTGGCCAGGCCCGGCACGCGGCTCGATGGTGTTGCACTCATCGCCGAGTTGAAGGGGCGCATCGCCAACTTCAAGGTGCCCAAGCAGGTGTTTCTCGAGACCGAACTGCCGCGCAACCCGATGGGCAAGGTGCAGAAAAATGTGCTGCGCGAGCGGCACAAGGGCTTGTTCGATGCCTGAGGCCGACAACCGCTGCCCGCGCTGCGACGCCCCGTTTCACTGTGGCGTCGATGACGCCGAGCCCTGTGCATGCACCAGGCTGAACCTCGATGCAGCCCTACTGGCCGACCTGCGCCAGCGCTACACGGGGTGCCTGTGCCTGGCGTGCCTGCGCGAGATCGGCGGCAAGCGAGATCAGGCAACGGCTATGTCTATAAGCCCCTTGGGGTGTGCCGTACCGGCCACTGCACTGCGCAGGCCGTCAAGGACTCAGGCCAGCGCCGGGCCGCCCCAAGCGGCCTGAGCGCCCCTCGGGGGCAGCGAGCGGAGCGAGCTTGGGGCAGAGGAGACATCAGGCGGCGTTCAACCACATCGCCGTATCGAACGCGCTGCTCATCAGCGGCATGTTCATGCCGAAGCTGGCGTTGGCCGCCGCAGCCTTGGCGGCTGCGGCGGTTTTCGCCTTGCTCACACCGGCGATGATTTCAGTATTGCTCGTGGGGGCCACATCCGTAGCCCGCTCCCATGACCCGATTTCGAGGGAGCGGGCTACTGAAAAGAATAAAAACACCTGAAGGGTATTTTTCGCTCGGCCCAGAAGTCGGCCGCGTCGCGGAACGCATCGAGCAGTTGCTCGCGCGTTTCGCGGTCGAAGCGCGGGTTGTCGGGCAGCTGTTCGAGCACCACCACGAAGCCCGGTTGTGCGCCCGATTTCTGCACCAGGTCGGTCATGCAGTCATAGAGCGCATCGAGGTTCTTGCCGAAATGTGCCGGGAACAGGAAGGCCTCGGCGATACCGTCGAGAACTTCTTGTTTGGACTGTGCGTTGGCCATATTGGCGTAGAGGAAATGCTGGCCGGCGTCGTGCGCGGCCTGCATCAGATCTTCGACGCGGTAGGCGCGTATGGATTGAACGATATTTGGACGGACGGTCTGCAAGAGCATGGTCGCGTGCCCCTTCAAGTCAAAGAAAGAAAAACAAAACCGGGTTCATGGCCGCGTTACTGCACGATGCGCTTGAAGCTCGCGTAGTGGTCGGCGGTGTAATAGCAAGCCTGCGGCCGCGCCGTCTGGTGGCCGCCACAGACGATGCGCCGGGCCCCGCGGTCGCGCGAGCCGGGCGTCTTGACGGTGTATTCACGGTAATAGCCGCGGTTCTGGCGCGGCAGTTGCCTCTCGCGGTTGCCGAATACGCTGCCATCCTTGGCATCAGGAAAGGGGCCGCCGCTGCGAATCAGCTGCTCGGTCTGGCGGGCTTCGGGCGGCAGGCTGGCCAGCGCCACCACGGCCTCGCCACCCATTCGGGCGCCGGCCTGGGTTGTCGCAACCAAGCCTGCGGCAACGACAAAAGCGAGCCCTAACTTGCGTATGGACTTGGCAACCGACCCTGCGAATGATGACCCAGCGCGCCCCACGGGTTTACCCTCAAAAACAGTCGTGGATGGTACCGGATTGGCTGAAAAACCTCAAGTGACTGCCCAAAATTGGAGCATAGGTTCGAGCACAATTGTGAGCACACACTATTGTGCTATAGATTTATCTATCTATATCCACCATAGATTTATCATTTTATAAACGGGTGGACACTGCGCACGCTGCACTGCACCAATCAGCGCTGTGCGTTGGCGTCGGCGACCGTCAGTGCGCTCATATTGACGATGCGCCGGACCGTGGTCGAGGCGGTCAGGATATGCACCGGCTGGTTGGCGCCCAGCAGCACCGGGCCGATCGCGATGCCGCCTCCGGCCGCCGTTTTCAGCAGGTTGTAGGCGATATTGGCGGCGTCGATATTCGGCAGCACCAGCAGGTTGGCGTCGCCGTCGAGTGTGGTGTGAGGCATCACGGCCCGGCGCGCCGCGCCGTCCAGCGCCACGTCGCCGTGCATTTCGCCATCGACCTCGAGCCACGGTGCGTGTTCGTGCAAAAGGGCCAGGGCGCGGCGCATCTTGGTTGCACCGGGCAGGTTGCTGGAGCCGAAATTGGAGTGCGACAGCAGCGCGGCCTTGGGCTGCACGCCGAAGCGCAGCATCTCCTCGGCGGCCATCACCGTGATCTCGCACAACGCTTCGGCGCTCGGGTCGGCATTGATATGGGTATCGACCAGGAAGACCTGGCGCCCGGGCAGCATCAGGCCGTTCATGCAGGCATAGACGCGCACATCCTGCGCCGTGCGCGGGCTGCCGCCGGCGCGCAGGCCGATCACCTGGTCGATATAGCGCAGGTGGTCGTGGGTATTGCCCCAGGTGCCGCACAACAGGCCATCGACTTCACCCTTGTGCAGCAGCATGGCGCCGATCAGGGTCAGGCGCCGCCGCATCTCGATCTTGGCCACCTGCACGGTGACGCCCGCGCGCTCGGTCATGGCGTGGTAGGTCTGCCAGAAGTCGCGGTAGCGCCGGTCTTGCTCGACATTGACGATGTCGTAATCCGCACCCTCCTTCAAGCGCAGGCCGAAGCGCTCGATGCGCTGGGCGATGACCGCCGGGCGGCCGATCAGCGTCGGCCGCGCCAGGCCTTCATCGACCACCACCTGCACCGCGCGCAGCACGCGCTCTTCCTCGCCTTCGGCATAGGCCACGCGCTTGGACTTGGCGTGCTTGGCCAGGGCAAAGATCGGCCGCATCGTGGTGCCCGAGGCATAGACGAAGGCCTGCAGGCGCTCCCCATAAGCGCCCATATCGCCGATCGGGCGCAACGCCACACCCGAATCGGCGGCCGCCTGGGCCACGGCCGGCGCGATCTTCATCATCAGGCGCGGATCGAAGGGCTTGGGGATCAGGTATTCGGGGCCGAACGACAGGGTCGCGCCGGCATAGGCCGCGGCCACCACCTCGCTCTGTTCGGCCTGGGCCAGCTCGGCGATCGCGCGCACGGCGGCGATTTCCATCTCATTGGTGATCGTCGTGGCGCCGCAATCCAGCGCGCCGCGAAAGATATACGGGAAGCACAGGACGTTGTTGACCTGGTTCGGGTAGTCGGTGCGGCCCGTCGCCATGATCGCGTCGTCGCGCACGGCTTTGACTTCTTCGGGCGTGATCTCGGGCGTCGGGTTGGCCAGCGCGAAGATGATCGGCCGCGCGGCCATGGCCTTCACCATCGCCGGCTTCAATACCCCCGCCGCCGAGAGGCCGAGGAATACATCGGCGCCGACGATCGCCTCGGCCAGCGTGCGGTGCCGGGTCTCCTGCGCGAATTCGGCCTTGTCCGGGTCCATCAATTCGGCGCGGCCCTTCCAGACCACGCCGGCCAGATCGGTGGCAGTGATGTTGTGCCGCGGCACACCGAGCTTGAGCAGAAGGTTCAGGCAGGCCAGGGCCGCGGCGCCGGCGCCCGAAGTCACCAGCTTGACCTTGGCGATATCCTTGCCCGCGACCTTCAGGCCGTTGAGCAGGGCCGCGCCGACGACGATCGCCGTGCCGTGCTGGTCGTCGTGGAAGACCGGAATCCTCATCCGCGCGCGCAGCTTGCGCTCGACATAGAAACAATCCGGGGCCTTGATATCTTCGAGGTTGATGCCGCCGAAGGTCGGCTCCAGCGCGGCGATCACGTCGCACAGCTTGTCCAGGTTGTTCTCGGCGATTTCGAGGTCGAAGACATCGATGCCGGCGAACTTCTTGAACAGTACCGCCTTGCCTTCCATCACCGGCTTGGCCGCCAGCGGGCCGATATTGCCCAGGCCGAGCACCGCCGTGCCGTTGGTCACCACGGCCACCAAGTTGCCGCGCGCGGTATAGCGGTGCGCATTGCGCTCGTCGGCGACGATTTCTTCGCAGGCCGCCGCCACCCCGGGTGAATAGGCCAGCGACAGATCGTGCTGGTTGACGAGTTGCTTGGTCGGCGCGATCGCGATCTTGCCCGGCGTCGGGAACTCGTGGTATTCGAGGGCGGCGCGGCGCAGCTCGGCGCGTCTGGTTTCCTGGGTCGGCATGGTGCTGGGCTCGGGTGATGAAAGTGGAGCGGCGGCGGCGGTCGAGTTGGCCAAGCGGCTGCGAAATCAATCTCCAGGCGGCGCCGGATAGCGCACGGCGACGACCTCGATGCGCGTGGGCCCGTTGGGCGTGGCGAGCAGGACTTCATCGCCGACGCGCGCCTTGAGCAGCGCGCGCGCCACCGGCGAAATCCAGCTGACTTCGCCACCCAGGTGCTCGACTTCGTCGATGCCCTTGATCGTGATCGTGCGTTCTGCGCCCGCTTCATCGACGTAGGTGACGGTGGCGCCGAAGAACACCTGGTCTTGACCGAAGTGCAGAGCCGGGTCGGCCACCTCGGCGATGTCCAGCCGCAGGGTCAGGAAGCGGATGCGGCGGTCGATCTCGCGCAGGCGTTTCTTGCCGTACAGGTAGTCGCCGTTCTCCGAGCGATCGCCGTTCTTGGCCGCCCACGACACCACCTCCACGATCTTCGGCCGTTCACTGTCGAGCAGATTCAGCAACTCGGCGCGCAGCCGCGCATAGCCTTGCGGGGTGAGGTAGTTTTTCGCGCCCGTGGGCAGCGGCGGCGCGGCCGGCGCGCCGTCGTTGTCGTTGTCGTCGGCGCTGTCGTTGTCCTTGGTGAAGGCCTTGTTCAATGCGGCGGTTCCTCCTCGTGTGGCGTGTTCTATCACGGCAGGTTCCAGACTCATCGGCGACCGCCTTCCCGCCGCATGGCGCGATGCGGCCCGACCCTCACCGCCCACCACGCACATCGACGATCGCCGCCGCCACTTCGTCTGCGCTGCCCGGGCGCACGGCATTGACACGCACGCCTTGCGTCGCCGCCTCGCGCGCGAGGCCGACGGTGAAGGTATCAATCGCGAACAGGCGCTGAAGACGCGCCGCGCCGATGTTGCGGCTGGCTCCGGTGACGAGCACGCTGCAATTCGTCGATGCGGCAGGCGCGGCCGAGTTCATGGCTTCTCCTGAGTTCGCGGTCGAATTTGCTCGCCATCAACGCAGTGCCTTCACATCGAAGTGCGGGTTCTCGATCAAGCCGAAGCGGTTGCCGAAGGGGTCGCGCACGGCAGCCACCTTGATGCCTTCGCCGACGGCCGTCACCGGCGCGATTTCGGTGGCGCCGAGTGTGAGCAGGCGCGCAAACGCGCTGACGATATCGGCCACGCCCCACAGCGGCTGCGGCCCAGCGCTGCCAGCCTCGCCGCCGGGCAGCAGGCCGAGCTCGAAGCCCCCGACGGCAAAACCGACATAGAACGGCCGATCGAAATACGGCGCCTGGCCGAGCATGTCGCTGTACCAGCGCTTGGCGGCGTCGAGGTCGGCCACGGGATAGATCGCGGTGCGCAGGCCGAGGATCATGGTCTGTCCTTTGGGGCGTATGGCAGGAAGCCGGCGCGATTCTGGCATCGCCGCGGTGTTGGGGCCGACCCCGAGGCGCGGCGCACAGGACGCGGCTACAGTGGACCGATTCACTTCGGAGACTCACCCATGCAACGTCGCAGCCTCATTCTTCACGCTGCCGCAGCAGCACTGGCCCTGCCGGCACTGGTGCGCGCGCAAGCCCTCGAAAAGCCCAGGACCACGATCGCCGTCGGCGGCAAGAACCTGCTGTACTACCTGCCGCTCACCGTCGCCGAGCAGCGCGGCTATTTCAAGGCCGAGGGCCTGGACCTCACGATCGTCGATTTCTCCGGCGGTGCGCGCGCCTTGCAGGCGGTGGTGGGCGGCAGCGCCGATGTCGTATCGGGTGCCTTCGAGCACACCGTCAACATGCAGCACAAGGGCCAGCGCATGCGCGCCTTCGTGCTGCAGGGGCGGGCACCGCAGATCGTGCTCGGTGTCAATCCGAAAACGATGGCCGGCTACCAGACGGTCGCCGATCTCAAGGGCAAGAAGATCGGCGTCACCGCGCCGGGCTCATCGACCAATGTGATGGTCAATTTCATCCTCGCCAAGGCCGGATTGAAGCCGAGCGACGTGAGCATCATCGGCGTCGGCGCGGCGCAGGGCGCGGTGGCGGCGATGCGCGCCGGCCAGATCGACGCCATCAGCAACCTCGACCCGGTGATCACGCTGCTGCAACGCTCGGGCGACCTGAAGATCGTGTCCGACACGCGCATCGTCGCCGAGGCTGAAAAAGTGTTCGGCGGGCCGATGCCCGCCGGTTGCCTGTATGCCCCGCAAAGCTTCATCGACAAAAACCCGGCCACGACGCAGGCGCTGGCCAACGCGATGGTGCGCGCCAACAAGTGGATCCAGGCCGCCGGCCCGGCCGAGATCATCAAGTCGGTGCCCGAGAGCTACCTGCTCGGCGACCGCGCGGTCTATATCGACGCCTTCCTGGCGGCCAAGGGTGCGCTGTCGGCCGACGGGATGTTCCCCGACAAGGGGCCCGATACGGCGTTTCGCGCGCTGGCCAGCATCGACGCCGAGATCGCCAAGGCCAGGCTCGACCTCGGCGCGGTGTTCACGAATGACTTCGTGAAAAAGGCGAACGTGAAGTATCCGAAGGGCTGATGTGAGTATCCCGGCGCTGCGCCTGGACGGCGTGGCCTGCACCTTCGCCAATCGCGACGCTCCGAGCCAGCGCTATACGGCGGTGCAGAACGTGACCCTGAACGTGGGTGCGGGCGAGTTTGTCGCCGTGGTCGGGCCGACGGGTTGCGGCAAGAGCACGTTGCTGAATGTCGCGGCGGGATTGCTGGCGCCGAGCGTGGGCACGGTGAGCGTCTGCGGCGCGCCCTTGGTCGGCCTGAATACCCGCGCTGGCTATATGTTCCAGGCCGACAGCCTGATGCCCTGGCGCACCGCGCAGCAAAACGTGATGGCCGGCTTCGAGTTTCATGGCGCGTCGATCGCCGATGCGCGCAAACAGGCCGACGCTTGGCTCAAGCGCGTCGGCCTCGGCGGCTTCGGCAACCGCTACCCACACCAGTTGTCGGGCGGGATGAGAAAGCGCACCTCGCTGGCCCAAACCTTGGCCCTGGATCCCGACATCATCCTGATGGACGAGCCCTTCTCGGCCCTCGATATCCAGACCCGCCAGTTGATGGAGAACGAGGTGCTGGCCCTGTGGAGCGCGAAGAAGAAGGCGGTGCTGTTTATCACCCACGATCTCGATGAAGCGATCGCCATGAGCGACCGCGTGGTGGTGATGAGCGCCGGGCCGGCCTCCATGCCGATCGGCGAATTCGCGGTCGATCTCGCGCGTCCTCGTGATGTCGCCGAAATCAAGAGCAGCCCGCGCTTCATCGAACTGCACGCCGCGATCTGGGCGGTATTGCGCAACGAGGTGCTAAAGGGCTATGCGCAGCAGTTGCAAGCGGTGGCGGCATGAATCGTTCACGCATTTGCCTGCTGCAAATCGGGCTGCTGATCGCTGTGTTTGCACTCTGGCACATGCTGACCAAGCCCGGCCTGTTGCCGCCGCTGTTCTTCGACAACGAGCGCCAGGCGGCGTTCTTCTTCGGCGAACCGCTGAAGATTTTTTCGCGGGTGTGGGTCTGGTTCGTGCGCGACGCCGATATCTACCGCCACCTCGCGGTCACGCTCACCGAAACCCTGCTGGCCTTCGGCATCGGCTCGGTGCTCGGCCTGGCCGCCGGCCTGTGGCTGGCCTTGAGCCCGACCGCCAGTGCGATCCTCGAGCCCTACATCACGGCGCTGAATTCGATGCCGCGCATCATCCTGGCGCCGATCTTCGCGGTCTGGTTCGGGCTCGGCGTGGCCAGCAAGGTCGCATTGGGCGTGACCCTGGTGTTCTTCATCGTCTTCTTCAATGTCTACCAGGGCGTGAAGGAGGTCAGCCCGGTGGTGCTGGCCAATGCCCGCATGCTCGGTGCAAATCCGAAGCAACTGCTGCGCCACGTCTATCTGCCCAGCGCGACGAGCTGGGTCTTCAGCTCGCTGCACACCAGCGTCGGGCTGGCCTTCGTCGGCGCGGTCGTCGGCGAGTACCTCGGCTCGAGCCAGGGCGTGGGCTACCTGATCCTGCAAGCCGAGGGTAGTTTCGATATCAATACCGTGATGGCCGGCATCCTGGTGTTGACGGGTTTTGCGCTGCTGCTCGACGCACTGGTCGGGCGCATCGAGCGGCGCCTGATGAAATGGCAGCCGCGCGAAGCGCAGACGGAAAAACTCTGAACCCCTGCCCTATGGGGTAGAGGAAGTGCGACTTGGCAGTGTCATGCAGGTAGGCCCCAATCTTCGACTCCCCCCGCAGGAGACGCGCGCATGGCCAGCAAAGACTTCGACACGATGGAGGACAGCAACCGCTCGTCCAACCCGAGCATTCACGTTGTCAGCGACCCAGTGCGCCGCACCGTACTGCGCGGCGGCGTGGGTGTGGCCGCCAGCGCTTTGTTTGCGCCGCTGGCGGCGGGCTGCGCCAGCGCGGCAAGCCGCGAGAAGCCGCGGCCGCTGCTGCCGGTGATCGGCTTCAAAGGCGTTCCAGCGCTGGCCACCGATACGCTGGTCGTGCCCGAAGGCTATGTCGCCACGGCCATTGCGGCCTGGGGCGAACCGGTCGGCGTGCCCGGCCACATGCCGACGTGGCGCGGCGACGCTTCGAACAGCGCCGCCGAGCAGGCGCTGCAGATGGGCATGCACCACGACGGCATCCACTTCTACGCCATCGACGGCAACAGCAGCACGCACGGCCTGCTGGCCATGAACCACGAGTACACCGACGACGGCCTGCTGCACGTCGGTGGCATGAACCCGTGGACGGCGGAGAAGGTAAAGAAGGCCCAGGCCGCGCATGGCCTGGCGGTGATCGAGGTCGAGATCAAGGACGGCGCCTGGCAAATGGTCCGGCCTTCCCGATATGCGCGCCGCGTCACCGGCCAGACGCCCTTCGCGGTCGGTGGCCCCTGCGCCGGCCATGCGCTGTTCAAGACCGCCGCCGACCCCGAAGGCCGCACGGTGCTCGGTACGCTGAACAACTGCGCCAGCGGCAAGACGCCCTGGGGCACCTACCTGTCGGGCGAAGAAAACTTCATGGGCTATTTCAGCGGCGGCGACAAGCTGTCGGCACACGAGAAACGCTGGGGCATGCGAAAAGGCGGCTGGGGCTATCGCTGGCATGAACACGACGAGCGCTTCGATGCGGCGAAAAACCCGAACGAGCCGAACCGCTTCGGCTGGGTCGTCGAGATCGACCCGTTCGACCCAACCAGCACGCCCGTGAAGCGCACCGCCCTGGGCCGCGCCGCACACGAAGGCGCCTGGGTCGGCGTCACCCAGGACGGCCGCGCGGTGGTCTATTCGGGCGAAGATGCGCGCTTCGAATACATCTACAAATTCGTCAGCCGCGACAAGATCGCCCCCGCCGGCCGTGGTTTGACGCAAGCCCAGGCCAATCGCAGCCTGCTCGACCACGGTACGCTGTACGTGGCGCGCTTCAACGCCGACGGCAGCGGCAACTGGCTGCCGCTGGTGCACGGCAGCGGGCCGCTCACCGTGGCCAACGGTTTCGCCGACCAGGGCGAGGTGCTGATCAAGGCGCGCCAGGCCAGCGACCTTCTGGGCGCGACCAAGATGGACCGCCCCGAATGGCTGGCCATCGATCCGAACAGCGGCTGGGTCTATTGCACTCTTACCAACAACAGCGCGCGCGGCGCGAAAGAACTGCCCGGCGTCGATGCCGCCAACCCGCGCGCCAACAATGTGATGGGCCAGATCATCCGCTGGCAGGACGACCGCGACTTCGACGGTACGGCTTTCCAGTGGAACCACCTGGTGCTGGCCGGCGACCCGGCCAACGAGCGTGCCGAGGCCAAGGGCAATATCCAGGGCGACATCTACGCCTGCCCCGACGGCATCGCCTTCGATGCGCGCGGCGGGCTCTGGATCCAGACCGACATGGGTCCGACCGCGATGCACAAGGGCGAGCTGAAGAACGTCGGCAACAACCAGATGCTGGCCTGCGATGTCGCCACCGGCCAGACGCGGCGCTTCCTCACCGGCCCGACCCATTGCGAAATCACCGGCCTGACCTGGACCCCCGACGGCACGACCATGTTCCTCAACGTCCAACACCCCGGCGAAACGCCGAGCGAGCGCAGCGATCCGGCCGAGCCGACCCAATATTCGAACTGGCCCGACTACCAGCCCGGCGGCCGGCCGCGCTCGGCGACGGTGGTGGTGCGCAAACGAGACGGGGGCGTGATCGGCAGCTGAGGGCTGCAACGAGGCGCAGCTACTTCGCCGTTGGCATCACGAACTCGGCACCTTTGCCGATGCTCGCCGGCCAGCGCTGCATGACGCTCTTTTGCCTGGTGTAAAAACGCACGCCTTCCTCGCCGTAGGCATGCATGTCGCCAAACAGGCTCCTCTTCCAGCCGCCGAAGCCGTGCCAGGCCATCGGCACCGGGATCGACACATTGATGCCGACCATGCCGGCCTGGATGCGCCGCGTGAATTCGCGCGCCACGTTGCCGTCGCTGGTGAAGCAGGCCGCGCCGTTGCCGTATTCGTGTTCGTTGAGGAGTTGCACCGCGGCGCCGAAATCGGGTACGCGCACGCAGGCCAGCACCGGGCCGAAAATTTCCTCGCGGTAGATGCGCATCGCGGGCGTCACCCGATCGAACAGCGTGGCGCCGGTGAAGAAGCCCTGCTCATGGCCGGCGATCGTGAAGCCGCGGCCATCGACGACGAGTTGGGCGCCTTCTTCAAGGCCCCACGCGACATAGCTTTCGATACGATCCTTCGCAGCGCGGCTGATCACCGGGCCCATTTCCACACCGCCTTGCATGCCGTTGCCGATCTTCAAGGCCCGCGCGCGGGCGGCCAAGAGCGGCACGATCCTGTCGGCCACAGCACCCACCAGCACCGCTACGCTGATCGCCATGCAGCGCTCGCCGGCCGAACCGTAGGCGCTGCCGATCAATGCATCGACGGCCTGTTCGAGTTCGGCGTCGGGCATCACCACCAAGTGGTTCTTCGCCCCGCCCAGGGCCTGCACGCGCTTGCCCTGCTGGGCGCCGCTCTGGTACAGCGCGTGCGCGATCGGGGTCGAGCCGACGAAGCTCAGCGCCTTGACCAAGGGATGCGCCATCAGCGCCTCGACCGCCCCCCTGTCGCCCTGCACGACGTTGAAAACGCCGTCGGGCAGGCCGGCCTCGCGCAGCAACTCGGCCATCAGCAGGCTTGGGCTGGGGTCGAGCGGGCTGGGCTTCAGTACAAAGCTATTGCCGCAGGCCAGCGCCAGCGGGAACATCCAGCACGGCACCATGCAGGGGAAGTTGAAGGGCGTGACACCGGCCACCACGCCCAGTGGCTGGCGCAGGGTCCAGTTGTCGATGCCGGTCGAGGCCTGGTCGGTGAAATCGCCCTTCAGCAATTGCGGTGCGCCGCAGGCGAATTCGACGATGTCGATGCCGCGCATGACCTCGCCCTGCGCATCAGAGAAGACCTTGCCGTGCTCGGCGGTGATCATCGCGGCCAGGCGGTCCTTGTGCCGGTTCATCAATTCGAGGAACTTGTTGAGCACGCGGGCGCGCCGGATCGGCGGCGTATCGGCCCAGGCCGGGAAAGCTTCGTCGGCCGCCGCCACGGCGGCCGCCACTTCGCGCTCGCCGCCCAGATGCACCTGGCGCGCCAGCGCACCGGTGGCCGGGTTGAAGACGGCTCGAGTGCGCCCGCTGGCGCCGCCGTCGCGCCGGCCGGCGATCCAGTGGCCGATGTCACTGCCGGTGGCAAAAGCTTCGGGTGCGCCCATCTTGATTCCTCCGGCAGCGCCATGCGCAGCCCAGCGGCAAGTCTATTGCGGCGCTGACCGCGGCGTGACAATCGCCGCATGGCCACCGACCCCCGCCTGCGCCCCCTCGGCGATGCCGAGCGCGACCAGCTCGAAGCCCTGCTCGATGCCTTGCCGCCGCCACTCGACCCGCTGGATCTGTCGGCGCTGGACGGCTTTCTGGTCGGCGTGCTTCTGCAACCGCGCACGATCGCCACCGATCGCTGGCTGCGCCTGGTGACCGATACCGATGGCCGCCCGGCCCCGCCCGGCCCACCGCTGCACAGGCTGCAAGCCCTGGTGCAGCGCCACCATGCCGAACTGGATCGCGCGATTGCCGCGCGCCAGTGGTTCGACCCCTGGGTCTTCGATCTCGACGCCGACGCGCATGGCGCACCGCCGCTGCCCTCGCAGGTGGTGCTGCCATGGGTGGCGGGATTTTCGGCCGCGCTGGAGGCCTTTCCTGCGCTGCTGCAGATCGACGATGCGGCGCTGCGCGAGCCCCTGGCCGTGCTCTATGCCCACTTCGACCCCGAAGACCTCGACGATGCCGACGACCTGCGCGATCTGATCGACGACATCGCCCCGCCCGACAGCGTGGCCGAAGCGGTCGAAGACCTGGTCCGTTGCACCCTGCTGCTGGCCGATATATCACGCCCGCGCAAACGCGCTTAGCGCCCTGGCTGCCGCTGTTGCGCTGCCGGGTCGTGGTTGCGGCGGCGTACCGCCGCGGTAGGCGCAGGCTCGTTCGGCCGGGTCAACGGCAACAGCGCGGGCGGCAGCGCTGTCAGGCGCAGCGTGGCGCCCGGATCGGACTCGGCGGCCGCCAGCCACAAGGCACTCGCCACCGCGGCGGCCACGGTGGCCCAGGTCAGCGTTTGCAGAGCGATCGGCCGCATGGTGTGAAGCCTTGGCAGGCTCGCCAGTATTCGGAAGATTAGGCTTTGAAGGCGAAAGCGCCATCCCTAAAAACAAGGCCGTATCGAGCCCGGGCCATCGACACACGCGCAGCAAGGCCGTGAACTGTGGCGCACAGTGCCCTCTCTTCCGACGTTCGCAATCGACCCTGACGTCTGACACTGTCGATACCCACCTCACACAGGCTTCTTTACGAAGCCAGGGAGCAACAGCATGTCAGCGACGAAGAAAGTTTCGACCCTGCAGCGGCTGGCCCGCGTGTGGGAAGACAGCGCCATCGAGCCCGACGCGGCCGACATGGGCACGGCCTACGGCCTGGATTGCAGCCTGGCCGCACTCGAGCACGATGGTCGCGACAACGACGACGGCAGCGCCACCGTCTCCGGCTGGCCCGACGGCGCGACGCCGCGCTGAATCCAGACGCGCCCTCGGCGCATCTTTCAGCGAACCAGCAGCACCGGGGTGCTGCACCGGGCCAGCACCTGGGTGGCCACCGAGCCGAGCACCAGGTTGCCCAGCGCGCCGTGGCCGTGTGAGCCGAGCATCAACAAATCGAATCGGCCTTTGTCGGCCAGCGTGGCGATGGCCTCGGCGGCAGCGCCGGCCTTGGCCGCGAACTCGGCCGCCAAGCCCTGCTTGGCGAAGAACGCACGGATCGGCTTGAGCACGCGCTCGGCCTCTTCTTCATGGTGCGCCTTCAGCACCTCCCTGGGCAGCGCCGCCGCCGCGCGTGCCGGCACCGGCGGCACGACCGTGAGCACGGTGTAGGCGTGGTGCGCGCCGAGCCATTCATCGTGTGCGGCCAGGTAGGCCAGCATGCGCTTGGTGTAGCGGCTGCCGTCAACGGCGACGAGGATTTTCATGAGCCGGCTCCTGCACCAGGGGTATGCGGCACTATGGCACACCCTGGGGCGTGCCCGCTTGTGCCGCGTCAAGCGGCGCGCTTCAGGCGTCGATCAGCACACCCGCATCGAAGCCTTCGGCTTCACCCTTGGCCACCAGGCCACGCGCCTGGCTGAGCACGCGCGTCGCGCCGCCGCCGGCGCGCGCGACGCGGTAGTCGTGGCGGCAATGCAGGTGGCCGTGCAGCCAGAGCGCGGCCTGCGGCAACAGCGCATCGTCGGCATTGCAGAACGAGGCCGTGCTCGGCAGCGGCCCGTAGCGCGGGTCGGCGCTCTTCAGGCTGGGCGCGAAATGCGTGATCACGACGCTGCGGTCCCAGCGCTGCTGTGCGGGTTCGGCGAGCACCGCCTCGAGCCAGGCTCGGCAGGCCAGAGCCTGGTTGCGCAGCGCAGCGGCATCGAAGGCAGCGCCGTCCAGCGTGGCCGCCATCACGCGCTGGAAATAGGCGCCCGCCCGCATGGCACGCTCACGCCCGGCGGGGCCGAAGGCGTCGAAATCGCACCAGCGCACGCTGCCGACGAAGCGCAGGCGCGCACCGTCACGCGCCTTCAGCACCAGGCTTTCGCATTCGAGCAGGGTGATGCCAAAGCCGGCACAGTGCTGGCGCAGCGCCGGCCAGGCCTGGTCGATCTCGCGACCGTCGAACTCGTGGTTGCCGGCCACCGCGAGCACCGGCACCGGCCAGCCGGCAAAGCGCTCGTAGCCCTGCCAGGTACGGTCGATATCGCCGGCCAGCACCAGCAGCTCGGCACCGGCCTGCGGCTCGGGCTCGAAATCCTCGCTTTCGAGATGCAGGTCGGAAAGTAGCTGGATCTTCATCGAGGGCTCAGGCTTTGCCGTGGCACTGCTTGAATTTCTTGCCGCTGCCGCAGGGGCAGGGCTGGTTGCGGCCGACCTTGGGGCCCTCGCGCTGGATCGTTTCGACGTGAAAGCGCTCACGGTGCGTCAGATCCCACAAATCCACGGCGGCCAGCACCAGGTCTTCGATACCGTCTTCGAGCGTCGGCAGAGGGTGTTCGCGGTCGAGCACGGCGACGACCTCGCGGTCTTCGTCGGTCTCGGCCGGCAGGTGGCGGTAGATGCGCGCCAGTGCGCCGGCAATCGCGTCGTCCTCACTGACGCCGAGATCCTGGAACTGCTCCTGGGCCCAGTGGAAACCGGCGGCCCAGGGCAGCAGTGCGCGCGAAATGGGCGATTGCACCGGCTCGTACTCGCTGGCCGGCGGCGCGCGCTCGGTATCGACGATCAAGGGGTCGAACCAGCCGTCTTCGCCGATCGCGGCATTGAGCGCTTGCAGGCGGCGCTCGATCAGCGTGCTGCAGCGCGCCAGCCAGGCGGCGTCGGCATCGGCATAGGCCGCCAATGCGCGACCCTCGAGATCGAAGATGGGCGGCAGCCACTCCTCGGTGGCCAGCACCCGCGGCTGCACCAGCACGCCCACCAGGTAGCCGTCGAGCATCAGCACGTCCAGCGGCTCGCGCGGCTCGGGCGTAGCTTGCAGCAGCGCATCGAGTTCGTCGAACTCGGCGTTGGTGAGGTCTTGTTTCATGCGGCGATTGTCGCGCCGCACCGCGCCAGGCCAGGCCCCGAGCCCGGCCTGGCCGCGGCGGCTACAGTGCGCCCCCATGCTCGCCTACCGTCACGCCTTTCATGCCGGCAACCATGCCGACGTGCTCAAACACCTGGTTCTCGCCCAAGTGCTCAGGCACATGGCGGCCAAGGACAAGCCCTACACGCTGATCGACACCCATGCCGGCGCAGGCGGCTATTCCCTCGAAGGGCGCTACGCCCACACCAAGGACGAATTCCAGGGCGGCATCGCCAGGCTTTACCAGCGCAACGACCTGCCCAAGGTGCTGGCCGACTATGTCGCGCTGGTGCGCGAATTCAATGGTGGCGGTGCGCTTGCGCAATACCCTGGTTCGCCGGCGATCGCCAGCCTGCTGCTGCGCGCCGACGACCGCCTGCACCTGTACGAACTGCACCCGACCGACGAACGCATCCTGCGTGCCTTCCTGGGCTCGCGGCCACACACCACGGTCGGGCTGAGCGACGGTTTCGCGGCGCTGCACAAGGAGTTGCCGCCGCCGTCGCGCCGCGGCGTGGTGTTGATCGACCCCTCGTACGAAATGAAGGCCGATTACGCCAAGGTGCTGGCTGCCGTGCGCGAAGTCCTTGAAAGGTTTGCCGCGGCGGTGGTGCTGGTGTGGGTGCCGCAGTTGCGCACGCTCGAATCGCAGCAACTGCCGCAGCGCCTGCAGAACAGCGCAGCGAAGTCCGCGCCCAAAGGCTGGCTGCATGCGCGACTGACGCTGGCGGCTGCCGATGCGCGCGGTTTTGGCCTGCTCGGCAGTTCGATGTTCGTCGTCAACCCGCCGCACGGCCTGCACGATGCCCTGCACGCGGTGCTGCCCTTCCTGGTCGAGACACTCGGCCAGTTCGAGGGCGCGAACTTCCTGCTCGAACAGCAGGCCGCTTGACCCTCAGGGGTGCCAGCGACGGCGAAGAGGCGATGTGCCACAGGCTACGAGTACATTGGGAAATGCGTACATAGCGGTGTACATAACCGGGGAAGAGTTCTGATGGCAGACGGTTCGATCGCAGAGCAGGTCAGGCGAAGAAGAACTTTTGCCATCATTTCCCACCCCGATGCGGGCAAGACCACGCTGACCGAGAAGCTGCTGCTGTTCTCCGGCGCGATCCAGATCGCCGGCTCGGTCAAGGCACGCAAGGCCTCGCGGCATGCCACCAGCGACTGGATGGAAATCGAAAAACAGCGCGGCATCTCGGTCGCCTCTTCCGTGATGCAGATGGAATACCGCGGCTGCGTCATCAACCTGCTCGATACCCCCGGCCACCAGGATTTTTCCGAAGATACCTACCGCGTGCTGACCGCCGTGGATGCGGCGCTGATGGTCATCGACGCCGCCAACGGCGTCGAGCCGCAGACGCGGCGCCTGCTACAGGTCTGCCGCGCGCGCAATACCCCCATCCTGACCTTCGTCAACAAGATGGACCGCGAAGTGCAGGAGCCGCTGGCACTGATGGACGAGATCGAGCGTGAACTCGGCATGGAGGTGGTGCCCTTCACCTGGCCGGTCGGCATGGGCAAGCGCTTTCACGGGGTGATGGATTTGCGCGAGCAGCGCATGCGCGTCTTCGCGCCGGGCGAAGACCGCCAGCGCAACGACGACGAGGTGCTGAAAGGCCTGAACAACCCGGCCTATGCCGAGCGCTTCGGCGCCGAGTGGACCCATGCGCAGCACGATATCGAGCTGCTGCAGCACGCCGCGCCGGCCTTCGACGAGGCGCAATTCCTGGCCGGGCATCAGACGCCGATGTTCTTCGGCTCGGCGATCAACAATTTCGGCGTGCAGGAGGTGCTCGATGCGCTGGTCGATCTGGCGCCGCCGCCCTCGCCGCGGGTGGCGATGCAGCGCACGGTGAAACCCGAGGAATCGAAATTCAGCGGCGTGGTGTTCAAGATCCAGGCCAATATGGACCCGGCGCACCGCGATCGCATCGCCTTCGTGCGCGTGGCCAGCGGCCATTTCGAGCGCGGCATGCGCTTGAAGGTGGTGCGCTCCGGCAAGGAGTTGCGGCCGAATACCGTGGTGAGTTTCTTGAGCCAGCGCCGCGAGCTGCTCGACGAAGCCTTTGCCGGCGACATCATCGGCATCCCGAACCACGGCGTGCTGCAGCTCGGCGATACCCTGACCGAAGGCGAGGCGCTGCAATATACCGGCCTGCCGTTCTTTGCGCCCGAGATGTTTCGCAGTGTCGAAGTCGCCGATCCGCTGCGTACCAAACAGCTCAAGGCCGGCCTGACGCAACTCGGTGAAGAAGGCGCGATCCAGGTTTTTCGGCCGGTGGCCGGCAGTGTGCTGCTGCTCGGCGCCGTGGGGCAGTTGCAGTTCGAGGTCGTCGCGCACCGCCTCGAACATGAATACGGCTGCAAGGCCCGGGTGATGCCCAGCCGCTTCCAGATCGCCCGCTGGGTGACCTGTGACGATGCGAACGGTGGCGCCGAGGAATTGCAGCGCTTCATCGACGCCAACGCCCACCGCGTGGCCTACGACGCCGTCGATGCGCCGACGCTCTTGGTCGAGTACGCGCCCGAGCTGCGGGCGATCGAAGCGAATTGGCCGAAGATCAAATTCCACGCCCTGCGCGAACACGCGGGTTTGGTCTTCCAGAAGAAACTGGAAGGCTGAGGCTCGATCGGGCCTTCGGCGTCGTGCACAGGCGGCGCCGAAGGCCGGGACTGTAAAGGTCAATCCGGGCAAGGCGCGGCGTTTGACGTGCCTGTTCCGACCTGCGTGGGGGGTTGATACGTAGATCGACACCAACATCGTCATACGCTAGACTGATCGATATGACCACCGTTACCGTCTCACCCAAATTCCAGGTCGTGATCCCGCTCGAGTTGCGGCGCCGGCTCAAGCTCGAACCCGGCGCGAAACTGATGGTTGTGGAATTCAACGGCGCGCTGCGCATGACGCCGCTCAAGCCGCCTGCGGCGCTGCGCGGCATCGCGCGCGGGCTCTCGACCGCGATCGAGCGCGAGCCGGACCGGCGCTTGTGAGCACGGCGGGCCGCGCCCGGGTGGCAGTTCGGCGCAACGCGGCGCGCAAGGCCAAGCCGCCTGCCATGCCGATCGTGCTCGACTCGTCGTGCTGGATGGAATTCTTTGCCGATACCGAGCGTGCAGAGGAGTTTGCGCCCGCCGTCGAGGCCGTTGAACGCCTGGTCGTGCCGGTGCTGACGATCTACGCGGTGGTGAAGAAACTCGCCCGCGAAGCCGGCGACGAAACCGCAGCCGCCGCCTTGTCGCTGATGCAGCGCGGAAACGTCGTACCGATCGACCTGTCACTCGCCCTCGACGCCGCTGTCAATGGCCTGCCGCTGGCCGACAGCCTGATCTACGCCACCGCGCGGCGCCACGGTGCCGAGCTGTGGACGCAGGACGCGCACTTCGAGGGCCTCGCCGGCGTGCGCTACTTCGCCAAGCCATGAGCGCGCCGGGCGGTTCCCAAGGCGAATACCGCAGTGCGCAGCACGGAGGTTGCCTGATGAGCCCGCCGGGTCGCCCCAAGGGCGAATACCGGAGCGCGCAGCGCGTAGGTTGCCTGATGAACCGCCTCGCCCTGTACCTCGATCTGATCCGCTGGAACCGCCCGGCCGGCTGGTTGCTGCTGCTGTGGCCGACGCTGTCGGCGCTGTGGATCGCCGCCGATGGTTTCCCCGGCTGGCATTTGCTGGCGGTCTTCGGGCTCGGCACACTGCTGATGCGCAGCGCGGGTTGCTGCTTCAACGATGTCGCCGATCGCGATTTCGACCGCCATGTGGCGCGCACCGCGCAGCGCCCCGTGACGCGCGGGGCATTGCCGGTGCGTGAAGCCCTGGCGCTGGGCGCGGCGCTCGCGCTGGCGGCCTTCGGGCTGGTGCTGACCACGAATGCGCCGACGATCCTGCTCTCGTTCGCGGCGCTGGCGGTGACGCTGATCTATCCGTACACCAAGCGCTTCTTCTCGATGCCGCAGGCCGTGCTCGGCGTGGCCTTCAGCTTCGGCATTCCGATGGCCTTCGCCGCCGTGCAGGGCGGCAACGAGTGGTCGCTCGACGCGGTGCGCGCGGCGCTGCCCTGGCCGGCCTGGGCGCTGCTGGCCTCGAACCTCTTTTGGGTGCTGGCCTACGACACCGAATATGCGATGGTCGATCGCGAAGACGATCTGAAGATCGGCATGAAAACCTCGGCCATCACCCTGGGCCGCTTCGATGTGGCCGGCGTGATGGCCTTCTATGCGCTGTACCTGCTGGCGTGGGCCATTGTCGGCCGCGCGCTCGGCCTCGGTGCCTGGTTTTTAGCCGGCATCGCCGCGGCCGCGGCGCAGGCGTTGTGGCACTTCAGCTTGATCCGCGGCCGTGCCCGCGAGGCGTGCTTCAAGGCCTTTCGCCTGAACCACTGGCTCGGGTTTGCGGTATTCGCGGGGACAGCGCTGGACCTGGCGTTACGCTGAAGCGCCGAGCTCGCACGCGCGCTGCTGCGCCGCTCGCACAGCCCGCACGATCGCCTCGTGTACCTTGTCGCTGCGCATCGATTCGAGCGCAGCGAAGGTGGTTCCGCCCTTGGACGTGACGCGCTCGCGCAGCAGCGCCAGCGGCTCGTCGCTCTGGGCTGCCAAGGCGGTTGCGCCTGTAAACGTGGCTTGCGCCAGCCTGCGGCCCTGCTCGCGCGTGAGGCCCATTTGCTCGGCGGCGTCGATCATTGCCTCGATAAAAAAGAAAACGTAGGCCGGGCCCGAGCCCGACAGCGCGGTCACCGCGTCGAGTTGCTCTTCGCGCTCGAACCACAAGCACTGGCCGGTGGGGGCGAGCACGGCTTGCACGACGTTGCGGTCGGCCGCACTCGCCGCCCCGCGCGCAAACAGCCCGGCGATGCCCTGGCCGATCAGTGCCGGCGTGTTGGGCATCGCGCGCACGACGCGCTGGCTGCCGGTCGCGCGCACCAGCGCGTCGCTGCGGATGCCGGCCATCACGCTCAGATGCAGCGCGCTGCCGACGAAGCCGGCGCAGGGCGCGGCGGCCGCGGCGAAGCTTTGTGGTTTGACGGCCCAGACGACGACTGCGGCCGCAGCCAAGGGCGCATCGGCCGCGGCGAGCACGCGCACGCCGGGCCACGTCGCCGCGATGCGCTCGCGCTGCTCGGTCCAGGGCTCGACGACCGTGATCGCCGCCGCCGGCCAGCCGCTGCGCACGAGGCCGCCGAAGATCGCGCCGGCCATATTGCCGCCGCCGATAAAAGCCAGTGTCTGTTGTGCCATTCGGCGAGTTTAGGCCCGTATCATGAGGCCCGGCGGCGGGCATCCTGCAAAGCCGGCAGGGTTGTCGGTGATTCATTCGGTTCGGCTTGGCCTAGAGTGCGGCCTTCACGACCCGAGCCACTGCCATGAGCCTGAGCTACGTTCATCCCAGCCCCGAAAGCCCCTGGGGCACCTACCTGATGCAGGTCGATCGCGTGATCCCGTACCTGGGCTCGCTGGCCAAGTGGGCCGAAACGCTGAAGCGGCCCAAACGCTCGCTGATCGTCGATGTGCCGATCGAGCTCGACAACGGCAACGTCGCCCACTACGAAGGCTTTCGCGTCCAGCACTCGTTAACGCGCGGGCCGGGCAAGGGCGGCGTGCGCTACCACCCGGATGTCACGCTCGAAGAGGTGATGGCGCTGGCGGCCTGGATGACGATCAAGAACGCCGCGGTGAACCTGCCCTACGGCGGCGCCAAGGGCGGCATCCGCGTCGATCCGAAGCAGCTGTCGCTGAAGGAGCTGGAGCGCATCACGCGCCGCTACACCAGCGAGATCGGCATCATCATCGGCCCGCACCAGGATATCCCGGCGCCCGACGTCAATACCAACGCCCAGGTGATGGCCTGGATGATGGACACCTACTCGATGAACGTCGGCGCCACCGCCACCGGCGTCGTCACCGGCAAGCCGCTGCACCTGGGCGGCTCGCTGGGCCGCGTCAAGGCCACCGGCCGCGGCGTCTTCGTCACCGGGCGCGAGGCGGCGCGGCGCATCGGCCTGAACCTCGACGGCGCACGCGTCGCGGTGCAGGGCTTGGGCAATGTCGGTTCGTCGGCGGCCGAGCTGTTCGCGCAGGCGGGCGGCAAGATCGTCGCCGTCCAGGACCACACCGGCACCATCGCCAATGCCCAGGGCTTGGACCTGGCCGACCTGATGCCGCACGTCAAGGCCAGCGGCGGCGTGGCCGGCTTCCAGGCCGCCGAGGCGATCGACAACGAAGCCTTCTGGGATGTGCCCTGCGAGATCCTGATCCCGGCCGCGCTGGAAGGCCAGATCGGCGCCGAGCGTGCGCGCCGCATCAAGGCCCGCCTGGTGCTCGAAGGCGCCAATGGCCCGACCACGCAGGCCGGCGACGACACCCTGGCCGACCGCGGCATCCTGGTCGTGCCCGACGTGATCTGCAATGCCGGCGGCGTGACCGTCAGCTACTTCGAATGGGTGCAGGATTTCTCCTCCTTCTTCTGGACCGAAGACGAGATCAACCTGCGCCTGGACAAGATCCTGGTCGGAGCCCTGAAGAATATCTGGGACACCGCCGATCGACACAAGATCACCCTGCGCACCGCCACCTTCGCAGTAGCCTGCGAGCGCATTCTGACGGCGCGGCAGGAGCGCGGGCTGTACCCCTAATTCCGACCTGCCGCGGCGCTTGAGCGCAGTCCGGCGCGGCAGCAGCATGATCGTGGGGCGAAGGAGTCGGGTCGCACCACGCGGTGTCTCCGCTGCGTACGTCCGGCAGCGATCGTCCCCGCGGCAGGCGCAATGCTGTCAACGGAGGACACATCATGAATCGCTGGTTGATTCGGATTCCGGTCGTGTTGCTGACGGCCTGCGGCGGAGGCGGCAGCTCCGATCCGGTGCCTGCCAATCCCGGCGCCACGCTCGAGACCAAGCTCAAGGCCGACATGGCGCGCTCGTTGCCCCTGGTGGTCAACTTCGAGAGCAGCCTGATTGGCGTGCTGAATCCGGGCACGCCGCTGGCGCAAGGCGTGGCGATGATCCCCGATACGAGCCCCGGTGCCGTCCCGCATTCCTTTATCTTCAGCGGACCGTACGACGGCAACGGTGACAATATCAACGAATCGACGCTGTCGGGCCGCGTGACGTTCAACGGCGATCCGGCATTCGAGTGGTCGGGCATGAATGGCCAGGCGATCCTGGACGTCGACATACCGGTGCTGGGGCATGTCTATCACGGCGATCTTGCGTTCACCATCACTCCCAGCGAGCGGCGGCTCTCGGGCAGCGGCACCTTCACCGACCCGCTCAGCGGCAACAAGACGACGATGACGATTGCGGACACGGCGCCGTTGATCGTCAAGCCCGCCACAGGCCTGGCTTCGGCAATGGCCAACGCCTGTGCGTACAGCCTCGATGGACAGATGCAGCTCCGCCTCGAAGCCCCTTCGGGCACCCTGGTATCGACCTGGAATTTCGCGTCCGGCAGCAGCGGGCAATCCAGCGCCGTCGCCGATTCGAGCGTGGACCTCAAGTGCGGCGCCAGCGGCAGCAACGCCGACTGGGCCGGCAGCTACGAAATGTCCTGGGCCTGCCTGCCGCAGGAGTCGGAGAGTTTTCGCTTCACGATGACCGCCTCCGGCGCCGACGCGGTGAATATCGACGACGACCCGCCCGGTACCGCCGACGGCAGCCTTTACCAGGCATCGGTCGTCAACGGCAACCCGCATTCGCTGCGCGGCGCCTACAACCTTTCGGGTCCGCCGGGCAACCGCTTTTCAGAGGATTTCAACTGGAGCCTGCGCAAAGGCGGAACCAGCTTCACCCAGGTGTCGCGCTATACCTATATCGAAGGGGCCAACCAGGGCAAGGGCGGCATCTGCATCGGCACCGCAAAACGGCTGTAGCGGCTGGGAAATCACTGGCCGGGGGGGCGGCGATGACGCCGAATTGACCGCTGCCGACGGCGCCGCCGGCAGGCTCACCCCCGGCCCGAGCGGGATATCGGGGTTGATCGTTACTTTGGAAACGAAGTACCGCGTCTCGCCGAAGCTGCTCGTCGGCAGGCCGACCTTTTCTTCGTAGTGCAGGGTCACGCGCTTGCCCACCGCCTGCTGGATCAGTTGGGCCGCGCCATCGTCATGCACCGTGAAGTTGAATTTTTCGACGGCACTGCCGGGCAGCGAGACCAGCGCCAGCTCGCCCTCCCAGGTCTTGCACACCCAGCCCTTGTGCGAAAACTTCTGCACCCAGCCAGCGCGCTCGCCGCTGGAGTAGCTCCACTTCAAAGCCGCCCAGAAATACACCGCAGCCAGCGCCGCCAGCACGGCGAGTGTGATGAGAAGGCGGGTAATCCACATGGACAAGGCGGCGGGCAGTCAGTGTAGGCCCGCATCCTCGCACACCGCAGCCGCGTCAACGCGGCCGGATCCGCTGCTGCACCCCGCGGGCCGGTTCCGCGCACCAGCGCAAGGCGGTCCGCGGCCACCTTTGGTGCGCCGCAGCACCGCCGCCATCGGTTTTCCCGCAGCGAACCCTGGCACGACTCGTGCAGGAGTGAACCTGCAGCACCCACCACCACGGCGCGACGGGTACGGCAGTGTGCGAGCGCCTTTTGTTTTTTCGGGAGCCAACCATGGTCACGCGCGAGAGTCCGACAAGCGATCGACGCAGGCAGTTCATCAAGGCTTCGGCAGCGCTGGCCGCGGGGGCGGCGCTCAACCCGGCAGTCTGGGCCCAGGGCTCGGATGCGCCGGAGAAAAAAGAAGTCCGCATCGGCTTCATTCCGCTCACCGATTGCGCCTCGGTGGTGATGGCCTCGGTGCTCAAGTTCGACGAGAAATACGGCATCAAGATCATCCCGACCAAGGAAGCCTCGTGGGCCGGCGTGCGCGACAAGCTGGTCAACGGCGAACTCGACCTGGCGCATGTGCTGTACGGCTTGGTCTATGGCGTGCATCTGGGCATCGGCGGGCCGAAGAAGGATATGGCCGTGCTGATGAACCTGAACCACAACGGCCAGGCCATCACGCTGTCGAAGAAGCTGGCCGACAGGGGTGCGGTCGATGTCGCCTCGCTGGCCAAGGCGATGGCCGCCGAGAAGCGTGAATACACCTTTGCGCAGACCTTTCCCACCGGCACCCACGCGATGTGGCTGTACTACTGGCTGGCTTCGGGCGGCATCAATCCGATGAAGGATGCCAAGGTCATCACCGTGCCGCCGCCGCAGATGGTGGCCAATATGCGGGTCGGCAACATGGACGGCTTTTGCGTCGGCGAGCCCTGGAACCACCGCGCCATCCTCGACGGCATCGGCATCACCGCCGCGACCACGCAGGAGGTCTGGAAGGACCACCCCGAGAAGGTGCTAGGCACCACGGGTGACTTCGCGAAGAAGTACCCCAACACCTGCCGCGCCGTGATCATGGCGGTGCTGGAGGCGAGTCGCTGGATCGACGCCAGCCTGACCAACAAGAACAAGATGGCCGCGACCATTGCAGAGAAGAGCTATGTGAATACCAGCGCCGATGCGATCAACCAGCGCATCCTGGGCCGCTACCAGAATGGCCTAGGCAAGACCTGGGACGACCCGAACCACATGAAGTTCTTCAACGACGGCGCGGTCAACTACCCGTACCTGTCCGACGGGATGTGGTTCCTGACCCAGCACAAGCGCTGGGGCCTGTTGAAGGAGCATCCGGATTACCTGGGCGTGGCCAAACAGGTGAATCAGATCGAGATCTACAAGCAGGCGGCGGCGCAGCTCAAGGTCAGCGTCCCGAAGAGCGATATGCGCTCGAGCAAGCTGATCGACGGCGTGGTCTGGGACGGCAAGGAGCCGGCCAAATATGCCGACGCCTTCAAGGTGCGCGCGAGCGCGGCCTGAGGGAGGCGGCGCGATGGTCTCGGCTGTTTTTCATTCGCCGCTCGAAGCGTCGCGTCAGTCGGCGCTGGAGAAGAAGGCCCCTGGCACCGGCCCCTCTGCCCCCGCCACCGTCCGGGCTGAGCCTGTCGAAGCCCTTCCTTCGACAAGCTCGGGACGATCGGAAATACAGACTCAGGGCGAACGGGAAGGCACGCGCCGTTCACGCATCGACACGCGGACGTTCTGGCTGGCCGTGCTGCCGCCGGTCATCGGCATGGGCCTGCTGGTCGGCGTCTGGGCCCTGCTGACCAAGAGCGGCGGCGCCTTCCCGACGCCGGCCGAAACCTTCGCCGCCGCGGTCAAGCTGTTTGCCAATCCCTTCTACAGCAACGGCCCGAACGATCAGGGCATCGGCTGGAATATCCTTTTTTCGCTCGAGCGCGTGGCGGTGGGCTTCGGCATGGCGGCGCTGGTCGGGATCCCGTTGGGTTTTCTGATCGGCCGCTTCGCTTTTCTCAACCGCATGGTCAACCCGCTGATCAGCCTGCTGCGGCCGGTCTCGCCGCTGGCCTGGCTGCCGATCGGCCTGCTGGTCTTCAAGGCCGCCAATCCGGCGGCGATCTGGACCCTCTTCATCTGCTCGATCTGGCCGATGGTCATCAATACCGCCGTCGGCGTGCAGCGCGTGCCGCAGGATTATCTGAACGTGGCGCGGGTGCTGAACCTTTCGGAGTGGAAGGTCATCACCCGGATCCTGTTGCCCTCGGTATTGCCGTACATGCTGACCGGCGTGCGCCTGTCGGTCGGCACGGCCTGGCTGGTGATCGTCGCCGCCGAGATGCTCACCGGCGGCGTGGGCATCGGCTTCTGGGTCTGGGACGAGTGGAACAACCTCAACGTCAAGCACATCCTGATCGCCATCTTCGTCATCGGCATCGTCGGCCTGCTGCTCGAACAGTTGCTGGTCGGCATCGCCAAGAGGTTCAGCTATGACGACTAGTCCTGAAGCCCCCACGCCCGCTCCGCTCGCTGCCCCCCGAGGGGCATAAGCGCTAACTTAGTATGACTCATCCTGCTA